>JABXKR010000122.1 GCA_013619145.1 Psychromonas sp.
CATTTATGCTTGTTAAAATGAATGCTAGCTTCGTTATTGATTTTGCAATTAGAACAACTAGTTACTGCAATCAATGCCTTGCTTTCATCCATTTTTCCTACGCCTAAATAGATCACCTAATTAACGGAATTGGTATAATTAATTCAGAAAAGGATATATAAATTGAAAACAATTGGTTTGTTAGGGGGAATGAGCTGGCAGTCTACGGTAAGTTATTATCAGGCGATTAACCAAGGTATTAATGAAACATTAGGCGGACTAAATTCAGCCAAAATGATATTAAACAGTGTTAATTTTGCAGAAATAGAAAAACTGCAGCATCAGGGATTATGGCATGAAACCGCTGAAATTTTAACAGATGCCGCAAAATCACTTGAGTTAGCGGGCGCTGATTTTTTAATGATTTGTACTAATACCATGCACAAAGTTGCGCCTGAAATTGCAGCCAATATTAATATCCCCATCTTACATATCGCCGATGCCACTGCTGAAAAATTGATTGAAAACAAAATTAGTAAAGTGGGCTTGCTGGGTACCTCTTTTACGATGGCGCAGGATTTTTATAAATCACGTTTAACCGACAACTTTTCGATTGAAGTTGTTGTAC
Organism: Psychromonas sp.; assembly: GCA_013619145.1. Lineage (GTDB taxonomy): Bacteria > Pseudomonadota > Gammaproteobacteria > Enterobacterales > Psychromonadaceae > Psychromonas. The sequence goes on from JABXKR010000122.1 coordinate 608, forward strand.
CTTGTGAAAGCGATCAAACCATTATTCACGATATAATTTATGATGAGTTATGCAATGGTAAAATTGTTGATCTTTCACGTCAGTTATATCTGGCAATTATCGATAAACTTTTTGCGCAAGGTGCGCAGGCTGTCATTCTTGGCTGCACTGAAATTGCCCTGTTAGTGAAACAAAGTGATACAAAGGTGCCTTTGTATGATACCACTGAAATACATGCTAACAGTGCAGTTCAGTTGGCTTTACAGAGCTAATATAAAATGACTCCTGCAATTAATCTGGCCAAAAAACAAAAAATAGTATTTCAAGTTCACCAATATGCACATGATAAAGGTAGCGGCGCTTATGGTTTGGAAGCTGTAAGCAAAATGGGAACTAATCCGAAGCAGGTGTTTAAAACCTTAGTAGTGAATTTGGATAATTCACAGCTGGCGGTTGCCGTTTTACCCGTCTCCCATAAATTGAGCATGAAACATATTGCCAAAGTACTTGGCGCTAAAAAAGCAACCATGGCAGATGTCGATCAGGTATTGCGTTCAACAGGTTACGTATTGGGAGGTGTCAGTCCCTTGGGGCAGAAAAAACGTTTAAAAACAGTGCTTGATAAAAGTGCGTTAGATTTTGAAAATATCTACATTAGTGCAGGAAAAAGAGGGCTGGAGATTGAATTAAATCCTCTTGATTTAATTAAGATATTAAGCGCTTCTTGTGCGGAAATCCGGGGCTAACGCTGTGCATCAATTCTCTTATTTTGAATAGTTGTAGGCTTTCGCTTGGGGCATTTGCTGTAGATTTCATCGTTGCTGTTTCGCTGTACGAAGAAGATATGCTTCTCAACAGCAAAAAATTAAAAGTAAGGATAGTTTTGTTCGTGACACTATGCTGACGCATAACTCACAGTACCGTATACAGGGACGGCAGAGCCTGTCCCGCTCCTAAACCTGAACTGCAGTTCAATTCGCCGAAACGTTTTTTATCTTACTAAATAAATCCCTTTTTAACGCACCAGTTCGGACCGCACATCGAACATAACAACCTACATACTGTATTTATAATCACTGAATGTGGCCTGTTTTGTCAATAAAACTACAAATTACGTCACTGCGCCTGTTTTGTCGGAATTCCGACAAAAGCGTCACTGCGAAGGTTATCAGGGGACTTTCTGAGTTCCCTTTATAAAAGAAAGGGTTAGATGTGCTTTAAAAATGTGCATATCTTCCTGGTGACGCATTTGTCGATTCACGATTTTGCTAAAAACGTTCATAATTCATTGAATCAATTTGATTTTTTGTTTATTGTGATGTTTTAAATAATTAAGATATACAACAGGGAAATTGCGTCACTGTGATGTATATAAAGCTGTTATATTTCACGGAGTAGTCAGCAATGGAAGAACAGAAAATTGTATATTCTATAGCGTGGTATCAACCTGAAGAGTGGCAACGCTTAAAAGAGGTTGTGGACGATCCATCTTCACTTGATGATTGCTATGAAGAGTGGCGGCAAGGTGCAGAAAAAACAATCTCAGAATTAAGATTAAATGGGCAGTCTGTAAAGAAAACAGCAATTAAAATAAGTGCATTGGTAAGCTGGTGTGAAGCGAAAGGTATAAAACCCAACAGTAAAGCTAGGTCTGAATATGCTTCGTACTTAGCTCAACAGAAGAATAAGTAAAATATAACAAAGCAAAGCAATCAGACGCATAACGGCTGTCGCGGTTTTTGCTAAAAACAAAAAGCCAGCAAAAACAACGCCAACCTATGTGCTGTTGTTTGCGGCGTTAGGTAACAAACGAGGTGTTTGGTTACATGGAAAAAATAGTCGTTTTCGTTTTGTGCCTCTGCTTGTTTATAGGTGGTGCAAACCACATATTTGATAATTTATATTATGGATTCTTACCTTATAAGTACGCGCCGCTTTGGGTTAATATTTATTGGACATCTTTGGCTGTTATGGATCTTCTAGCTGTTTATTTGCTTGTGAAGTATCGTAAAGCAGGCTTGGTATTAACCCTAGTTATTATGTTTAGTGATGTCGCAATTAATTCGACTGTTGGCTCTTCAATTGAAGTTATTTTGGCTGGTATGAATTTACAGCTTCAAACGTTATTTTTAGGCTTTTGTATCGGTTCATCTGGTTGGCTATGGCAATTAAAGGCTAAGTCTAACGTGGCAAATATTACCTAACAAACGCATGCACAGCGACAATTAAAAGTCGGCCTGTTTTTTGCGGAAAACAAGACTGCAAAAAAGCAGTCCAACTTTCAATTGCTCGTGATGCGGGCGTTAAATTTCAGTGTTACCCAAAAATTATACTGTAGGGTTTATTAATATGAATATTGAAGAAGCCAGAAGTTTATTACTTTTTGAGGGAAGCGCTCCTAATGGAATTGTTGTTGCCACTAGAGTGTTTGAGTTTCCTAACGTTCTGCGAATCGAAGTACTTAGCGAGGCATTGGAACAAATATTTATACACTATAGAGAAATCGATCAAATAGAGAAAAATATTGCTAATGCACTTTTTGCAGTATCATTTCATGTGCAATCAAATATTGAAGCTGCGATCGAGCAACAAATTGAAGTTCCAGAACGGTTTTTGGAGGAAATTCTCATAGTGTATATCTTGGTGGAAAGTATATTTGAAAACAAGTGGTTAGTAAGCGACAACGAGCCAAACTTAACAAGTGCAAGCAATCGGACATTTTAGTCTTGTCGCGGTTTTTGCAAAAAACAAAAAGCCAGCAAAAACAGCACCAATCCAAAATGCCGTTGTTGCAGGCGTTACATGCCAAGGTGAATATATGCGTTATATCGTTCTAATATCGCTTTTATTATCAGTACCAGCTTTAGCTGGAGTAGATCTTGTTAAAGTAGATAAATCTGAAAATAAAATGTATTTACTTGATAACGGTAAAGTAATTAAAGAATATCATGTTGCTTTTGGTGCTAATCCTAAAGGGCATAAGCAACAAGAAGGTGATGAAAAAACACCTGAAGGGGCTTATACATTGGATTCTAAAAAAGAAGATTCATCTTTTTATAGGGCAATGCATATCTCTTACCCCAACAGTGCAGACCTTGCGAATGCAGAGTCCAATGATGTATCGGCAGGTGGATTTATTATGGTTCATGGTCAGCGTAATTGGTTGAGTTGGTTTTCACCGATTTCGCAGAAGTTTAATTGGACAAATGGTTGCATTGCACTGACAAATTCAGAAATGGATGAGTTTATGAAATTGATTAATGTCGGCACTGCAATTTACATCGAGTGGTAGGCATGTAACAAGGCAAAGCACCAGACGCATTACGGCTGTCGCGGTTTTTGCTAAAACAAAAAAGCTGGCAAAAATAGCGCCAACCTACGCGCGGGTGTTTGCGGCGTTATAAGGCAATGCATATTTGGAGTTTCAAATGTCGAATATAGGATCAGTTCAGTATTCTAAAGGTGATAAAGTTGGTGAGTTAAAAGCTGTCTGGATTCATTCCGATTATGGAAACGGGACTGGTTCGGCTACTGGAAGTCTAAGCGCAAAGTTTGAAGGTAAATATGAAATTAAGTATTTTGATAATAATGGTTCATTTTTAACTGTTCTGGAGTTAGAAATTATTAAGAATGACCAACGCTATGATTTATCGTGGAGTAAAAATGGTGTAGTCACCAGTATTGGAATCGGAGTAGCAAATTCTGGTTTATTATCAGCAGGTTACTATGACGTATAAGCCTTATAACAAGGCATTTAAACGGAACACGATACAGTTGTCGCGGTTTTTGCTAAAAGAAAAAGCAGCAAAAAAAGCACCAACTTACTCGCCGGTGAACGCGGCGTTATCAAAACGCTCGCTTATAAATAAAATAAGGTTTTTATTGTCCATCGTCATGACAGTGAAGCTAAAGAAAAAACAGCAAGGGTTATTGAAAATATCTGCTTTGAAACTATTATTATTTATGAACAAGTCAGTAGTAGTCGAACAATTGTAGAGAAAATTGAAGATTATTTTGACGAAACATATTTTGCAATTGCGGCATATATTCCAGATTATATGGAAAATGTGTGCGTTGGTTATAAAATCTATTTCAATAAACTTTATCAATAATGGTTGTTTTTTAAACAAAAGGAGATAAACGCTCACGAGAAATGAAACTATTCATAATATTGCTATTAAATGAAATAGCATGCAGCAAAAGAATTAAGGTGAAGCATCACATTTTGCAGTCTTTTATGATGATTACAGTGATTATTTTAAAGTGGGATGTTTGTAACGCACACCTTATTCTAGAGGTTACATTTAATAATTGATTTAAGGAGGAAGTAAATGAAACATCTTTTTATAGCTTTTATTCTCCTAAATACCATCGGTTGTTCATCTTTGGTTAGTGATGGTGCGGATATTGGTGCTCAGCATAATTTTGAAGATGTTAATATGGCAAGCCTAATGTCGAATTCATCAGATGATTACGATGATTACGATGATTACGATGATTACGATGATTTCGATGATTACGATGATTACGATGATTTCGATGATTACGATGGTTTCTATAATAACGATTAATATCAACAAATAAGGATAGGTGTCGCGCAGCCGGCACCTTATAACAAGCCCGGCTCTGCTTATTTATCGTAAATTATAATGGCCAATAAAAACCGGACACTTTCTTAGCGACTTTATTCTTATATTGAACCGGTGATAAATACCCATTAACTGAATGTGGGCGTTTACCGTGATAATAAGCAAGATAATCTAAAATAGTTAACTCTGCGAGACTGTAATAAAAACTGTGTAACTGCTCATTCTTTAAACTGCGGAAGAAACGCTCTGTTGGGGCATTATCCCTGCACTCACCTTTACCGCTCATACTGACGTCCATTTTCATGGTGCTAAGTAATTGCCTATATTCATAACTTGTATATTGGCTACCTCTGTCTGAATGATTTAGTAGTCCTGATGCAGGCTTTCTCTGCAAATAAGTCATGTTAAGTGCTGAACTGCATAATTCAGTTCGCATATTATCAGCAATAGACCAACCAACAATGCGGCGCGAATATAAGTCCATTACAACGGCTAGATACAGGAAGCCTTGATGCGTTGCGATATAGGTAATATCGGTTGTCCAATATCGATTAGCATTATCAACAGTGAATTGGCGGTTTAACTTATTCGGTTCAATTCGATTATTTTCAGTGAAGGAAGTGAAGAAAACCAGCTCCCTTTACATACGTCATATTTAACCTCGTTAACGTATCGGATGGTAAGCGGGTTAAACTTAATCGGACTTGTACTAAGCAAGCGATAGTGGCAGTCGTTTAATATTGTAAGATCATGATAAAGCATCTATATTAATTCAATTGAGTATTGGATTCGATAAGTTAATGCCCGCTTATTCTTGAACTACCCAAGTGTTAAAGTGATCGAACGATTCACTTAAGACAAAGAGTCCCTTGTTTATAAAGTTAGCCTCCAATTGTAAAGGATTATCATTATGACATTAAGAAGTTTATTTACGATCGCCTTCATCGCATCGACTGTTGTTCTGTCTGCATGCTCCAATAACCCAGCTGAAATCGATGCTCCCAACGCAACGTCAGAAGTAACGATGGACGTGAAAGCGGTGCCGTCTGAGTCAGCAGAAAAGCCTGCTTTTTCGGCCAGTATATCAATGGTAGTGACCTCAACGGTGGTTGCGATTGATCATGAAACTCGACTTGTAACCTTGAAAGATGCAGAGGGTAAGCCTGTCACCTTCACGGCCTGTCTCTTATACACATCTGACGCT
>JABXKR010000124.1 GCA_013619145.1 Psychromonas sp.
AAATATCAATCAAGCCTTTTAACTCTAACGGTAATGTTTCTTCAATAGACTTTCTTAACTCTATCGCATTTGTTATTAAACCTGATTTTCGGCCTGCTACTTTTTCATCAGCACCAAACCAAATGACAAGGTAAATACCTTGATGTGCAGCATCTGGATGAACTGAATAGCGCTCATAAAGCTGAGTAGAAGCAGCCGAATACAACTCACTATGCCATTGCCCCTTAGCTTCAATAACAAGAAGTCGCCTTTTACCATCAATCATCTTAGCCGCTGTAATATCAATCCTATTTTGATTTTGAGTTTGATGCTCAGGTGTAACTGTAATATTTTGAGGCTGTAGCACTAAATTGAGGCGTTCGGCAATGATTTCAACAGAGTCAACTTCTCCAAGACGTTTATCATTTCCATTATTATCTTTTGTATAAAAACGGTTTGCAGCATTAAACTCCCCACCATTAATATCATCTTGATAGCAAGCCAGCTCTTGAAGTACCAATTGGCGCAGTCCTTCAACGGTAACTACAGCGTTGCTATCCAATAAATCTACGATTTCATGAGGACTGGGAGGCTCAAAATCTCTTAATGCTCTATTTCTCAGTTGCTCAGTTTTAATGCTTTTAAGATCATTATGAATGTCGACAAAGCGGAGACAGCTCAATAATCTGTCAAGGGTAAGCGCAGCTTCACTTGAATTGTCATCACGAATAGTCCAGATAATTTCTGTGAGAAATCTATATGCAGTTTCTTTAGAAGGACTACCTGTTCCATAACTGTTAGGTAAATCTACTTTCGGCCACTTATCAATATAAGCATCAAGAATAGCTTCAATTTTAAGCGCAGTTATCATTGGCCAATGAGGTTGATCTCCTCTATTCATTCTCCCTGCGCGCGAATTAAATAAAAGTACAGAGTTTTTATCAGTTTTAAGCCAGTTCCAATAAGGACCAGACTCATGAAAATCTAAAAAGTAAAATGCTCTAATAAACCAAAATTTACAAATATTTTGATGCTTTTCCATATTATCAGAATCAGGGTGTTCTAATAAAAGTTGGGAACAACGTGTTTTAATTATTTGATTTAATTTTTCACGATCTCCATGTTGAGCAGCTATCTCAAACAACTCATTTAAAGCATAGTGCTCAAGCAGGTTAAAACGAGTAAGCCACTCAATTGATAGCATTGCTCTTAATGGACTGAATATTTCATCGTATTTCAATAATCCAACTTCAGGGTGAGCGCATTCAGGATCGGCCAATTGTGGTTCAAGATACTGACGAATAAATTGCTCAGCGGTTGCGATATTAGGAAAAATTAGCAGATCAATTTCTGCTTTCAAAGTTTCCAGTTCTTCATTATCCACAGCAGGGTAACTCATACTTAAGTTTGTTCTCAATGCAGTTAATAGTGCTGAGTTAACACCTTCCAAATTACCATGATCACGGAATATTTCGAGACAAGAAGCTAAAATAATATATTCAAGCTTCAAACGTTGAGAAGCACATTTTAATTTCGCAAGCTTTTGTAAGTCAGGAGTTTCTGGTTCAATAAAACTATGGCAATTTTTTAATGCGCTTCGCACAAGTTGCTCATTACCACACCTTTCCTCTATTTTTTCAGGCTTACGTAACACAAGATCTGAAAAGTAAACTAAATAGCCCCAGTGTTGACCGCTTTCAATCAACGCTCGATTATCTTTAATATACTTAATATCATCAGCATGGCGTTGCTGTTTTTTCTTTTGATAACGCCCCATTAAACGACGGTGTTTAAGATTATATTTTCTATCATCTTGTTTCGACTGAATTTTATGTTGCCTGTTTGAGTAAGCCCACCTACGCATAAAATCAGGTTTATTTAACGCCTGTTCACGCATATGTTTACGTAGCTCATCAGTACCCCTTTTTTCTTTGTCATTATGGTAAAAGTGAAGCTGCATAAAACTAGCCCATAAATCTGGGTTATCATTCTCGTAGGCCAAATCAACAATAAACTGATAATCGCCACCTATGAGAGAAAGTCCATCATGGGAGTAATGGCCACTAAATTTGTCTCTTCTTATTTCCCAAATCAAATTTCGATCAGTAAGGTTAGAAAACACATGAGAAATAATGCTACGACGTAATTTATTATCACTGCGAAGAGCTTGGACAGAAACAATATCCTTAGTATTTATTTGGTTAGGGAAATGAAGATTTTCTAGCCATGACCAAACACGTAATGGCTCATAAGGAGGTTGAGATAACTGAAAGTACCTATCCAGTAAGATACTAACAATTTTGCTTTTTCCTGTTCGGCAATTACACTGATACTTATCTTTGCCGCAAATGCAGGGTAACTCTTTACTTAATAAATCCAGTAGTTTTTCAATCACCCCCAAATTAAGGCAAGAAATTAGACCTTTAATAAAATACCTAGCCCCAATCGTCCGTTCTAATGCATTTACTCGGCTAGGATATAACTTAGCGCAATGATAGAAATAACCTTTCCATTGCGAAAGCGAAAGGGACTCAACACTAAGGCCTTTAATAAGGCCTGCAGCAAGACTAAGTGAACAACTACTTGCTTCTTCAATTAAATCACTTAAATCCGAACTCGGGTCATAACAATCCAGTTCAAGTAAACATCGCTTAACTGATGACCTAGCCCCTTCGCTTTCAGTTGTGTTCAATAAAATCTGGCGTAACTCAGACTTTAGCAATTTCGCCGATTGAGATCCTGTTAGCAACTCAATTATCAAGTCTCGTAATTGCCCATCACTTCCATCTGTGATAATTGGCTTGATATCTTCCATTACCTCCTTAGTAAAGAAGCCTACAATACTGAATCTACGCTGAAAGTCTCCCCTTCGAAAATAAGGATCAGATGCTTCCACTTCTTTCAATCGAGACAATAGAAGGCGTTTTGATGACGGGCTAAGTTGCGAAGGGTCACCATTAGCAAGTACTGCATATGAATCAAGCGTGATTAGACTTTCTTCTATTGCTTCATTCCCTAAAGTAGCCATCCAGCCAAGTAGTCCACGCAATTCATCTCGAATTGCCGAATTCGGGCCAATAACGGGCAAGCAATGAGCTAGAGTTAAAGAGTCTGAGGGATCAATTATGCGTTTAATTAGATAATCTGCGGCACAATATTCCGCAACTATTTTGTGGACTGGTCGATGTTGATCTGCATTATCCCCTGGCTTAAAAAGGCGAGTTGCCAAGATACTACTTACAGTTAAATTGTTAGACGTTAACAGCGAACCAAATAACGGATACATCCGACTTTCATTTACTTCGCTTATTCCTATACCTTCAGCACCAGATAATAGTAGTTTTGCAAATACTTCTGAAGATACGTCTATTTTATTATCAATTGAGATCGAAGGGTTAGGCTTCGCATTAGCATTAGCCTCCCTTGCTAAGTTCGCCACTGCTTTGGTGAAAATAGATCGTTTGTCAGTAAAGTGTCCTTCACTCTCAATATACGCATCAGCAAACAGCTTAAGGAATTGAGGATTTGGTAAGAGAGGTTCTAGCGAAAACCGAGTTATTTCAGCTTGAAACTCTACAAAATCACCTTTCAACGTATAGTGAGTATAAATATCTCTCTGCTCATAATTATTAAACTCACAAAGCCTAACTACAGTAGGTTTATGCCCGATAAATTCTTCAAATGTATGTGTCGCTGAATTATCCCATTCGCTAGATCTACTTGAAATAATAACATGGCTCGGGTTTACCTCTAAAGCTTTACCGAACAGCTGATGAATACCTGTATTGTCAATCTTGGCCAGTTCATCAAAAGCATCAATTACAACAGGGGAATTCGTTTGATTTGCCCCTACATACCGAAACACACTTGCTGTAACGGCTTTAACTCCTAACTGTTTAGCTAAATTATTCAGGAGCTCAGTTTTTCCTGCCCCAGGCTCAGCCAAAATAACAATGTAGTTAGAAGCTGCCAGCAAGTCAGTTTCGTTATAACTTTTGTTATCACTAAAGAGTGTTCGCTTAAGATAAAAATCTTGACTCATAATTAGATGCGACCGTGATAGGGGTTAACATTAAGTGGCATTTATCTTAGTAAAATACCTCTATTTCATGTAATTACAATTGTAAAAGAATGATAAACTTTAGCAAAATACTTAAATAAAGTCTGCTATCTCCCTCTGTATTTGAATTTATTGCAATTTTTTTTATCAGGATCATTCAATTTCTGAGATTGGACCATTTGAAGATGTGTTAGTAAAAATACTCTAACTCGCTTTGTGCCCCTTTGCGCCTCAGAAAGCTAACTCGCTTTCGCCCCCAATACGCCTTAGAAATCTATAAATTCATGGCCAATATTACTTAGCCACAACAAAGTCCCTTTTCATGTCCAAACACATAAGTTCATCTCATTAGACAGGAAATGCTCTACAGCCTATGCCATTAGCTGCATCGTCATTTTACCTGCCACAGCATTTCTTGTACTTTTTACCAGATGAACACTTCGGACAAATATCATTGCGGTTAATTTTATTGGTCTGAGGAACATGCCCCCTCCGTTTTGGTTGTTTTAGTTGCTTTGGTGAATAGGCTACATTATTGAATGCTTCCTGGCTGTTTATAGTAAACTTATTAACATCCCCTTCATATTTTGTTTTAAAGGGTATTCCATCTTTGTCGAAATGTAAGATAAGATTTTTTAATTCTAACTGCTCGCTAGATGACACAGGTTTTTTACTATATACGTCAGAAATATGATCAAATACCTTGCTGGATCTTTCTTCAATCAGTCTGGCAATCGCAACGGGGCAGTCAATATTTTGGTATGCCTGTAACCAATATTGAAGCACTATAATTAAGCTACCAGAACAATGCTTGTCGTGTACAAACAACAATTGCCCTGCCTCAAATAACGCGATCGGATCTGGTATTGATTCAAAATAGCTCATATAAATTTTTGATGTGACCTCTAAATCTACGGGACTTACAGGGGGATGCAGCTTTTTGGCAGATGTTCTTGCCAGACTCAATAATGCTGGAGCATGCCCATTTTCAATTGACTGGTTGATGTAGTGCTCATATAGCTCAGGATTATTGTTTGCCTTTTGGTAATAGATAGCTAATTTGTATTGTGATTCTGGGTAGCCAGCGTCTGCGGCCTCTTTAAGATATCTAATAGATTTATTGACATCCTTATTGAGATGTTTACCTTCTTTATATAAGACGCTCAATGTGTCAAGGGCAACGGGATCATAGTGCGACGCGGCTTCCTCTAGATGTGCTATAGCTACTGATACTATTTCATCACCAGGTGACGCACTACTAATGAGATGAAAGCCCAAGCACGCCTTGGCATTCACATTCCCCCCTCTAGATGCAATGTGATAATACATGATCGCCCTATCAATATCTTTAAAACACGCAGTACCATTACTTAGAAAATTGGCAGATTCATAAGCGCTGTCTATATGGCTCTCCTGATCAGCAGCGGAAGTAAATAGATCCAAGGCTTGTGATAAAAATCTTTGATTTGGAGGGCTATCATCACCGGATATATTGAGTTCATGCAATTCATTACGGTGTAATTCAACCAAGTTTTTCCCAACGTGGTACTTGGCGTCAGCATTTTGCTTAAAAATAGCTTGGTACGCTAGGGCTTCCAATGAGGAATGAACTTCCTCATCAAAGTGATAATTGATTTTCATCTTATCTTGAACGGATGTGCGAACAAGACATACGAGTTTACAAAACCCCTTTAAGCTTATTAACGCAAGGTCAACATGGTTATAGATTTTGAACTTTTTGGGGTGAGCGGCCTTGTTTCCGGAAATACGAATTTCATGAAGTTTATCAATGATCTGAAAGTTGACCTGCTTGGATGCTTGCAACGACTTGATTGAATCAAAGATGTTTTGCTCACCAATAGCCAAGCCGAGTTCTGAGTCGATGGTCGTACAAATGTCTTCTATCATAGACCTCAGTACAACCAGCGTTTGGAGCGGAGCGCCTAAATAAAGATTTTTTGCGTCTTCATATCGCTCTCCGAGAGATAGGCAGTATTCCTTAATAAAATCTACATCACTTAAAATTGTTGGATTCATTCTAGAGTTGTTCTCCATTTTCATATTTCAAGCCATTAATTACTTCAATTTCTCCCACTGTGATCGCAATGGCACAGTTATTCTAGCAACTAGATTAGAGCACAAGTAATAATATTTGCTAAGTCGGTTTATGCCCATTTGCGACTTAAAATGCCAACTCGGTATCACCCCCAAACCGATGTATGGACTCCGCCAACTCTAGCAACTAGCCTAGAGTTACGGTAACTAATAAGGAGACCATACTATGTTGAAATCTAATATTATCGGAATCGATC
>JABXKR010000142.1 GCA_013619145.1 Psychromonas sp.
TTTTCAATCAACGTTTAACGTCATTAAAAAGTAACCTCTTTCGTTCTCAGTCACTGGGTAACTTGCGTTGTGCCCCGTGTCTGTGGGGTCGCATTATAGGGATTGAAGAAGCATTGGCAAGTGTTTATTTGTATTTATTTCAATTAAATGAGCAAGCGATTATTTAACAGTCAATACGCCTATTTATCATCTAAATAACGATGCTTTTTTAACTGCTGGATATGATTATTTTCTTCAGTGGTTATATCTTTATTAGCCTGGAGTGGCGTTTTTCCAAATTGCAGCCATAAAAAAAGGAGCTTTCGCTCCTTTTTTTATCATTAATCTTTGTTACTGCTATTTTTCGTAAAGACAAAGGTATGCAGTTTGTACTTTTACCTTAACATCAAAGCTCACATTTGCTTCTACTTCGAATGTTTCACCCGCATTAAATGTTTTCCACTCCGTGGCACCAGGCAATTTTACCGTTAAATCACCGCTTACCACTGTCATGTACTCTTTAGCATCTGTGCCGAATGTGTAATCACCGACTTCCATTACACCAACTGTTGCTGGCAATGTTTCACTTTGGAATGCAATTGATTGTACATTACCATCGAAATATTCATTAGTTTCAAAACTCATCATCTTTCCTTATTATATTGCGGTTATTTTACGTGATTATGGACAAGACAAATTTAAAACTCAAGTTGTTAAATTTCCACTTCAAATTCAGCTTGCATTCGTTCAATGGCTTCTTGCGCATCCATCCAGTTCATTTCCGCTTCTTCAAGCAGCTCTTTAATTTCTCTCTGATTTTTTAACAATTCAGTTAAACGCGCTTTTTCAGAATGTTCATATAATGAAGAATCTGTAAGCTTCTTTTCAAGATCTTCAAGCTGCAGACTAAATTTGTCCATTAACTTTTCTGTATTCGTTAACTGTTTTTTATAAGGCGTTAATTTTTTGCGAAATTCTGCTTCAAGACGTTTTTGCTCTTTACGGTTAACGTTGGGCGAGCTGTTTTTTTCAATATGTTGAGCTGGTTGCTTTTCAATTCGCTGTTGCTCAGATAACCATTGATGATAATCATCTAAATCACCAATAAAAGGTTCAACTTTCTGGTCGTGTACTAAATACAAGTCATCTGTTGTTGTTCGTAATAGATGCCTGTCATGCGAAACAACCACCATCGCTCCTTCAAATTCTTGTAATGCTAAAGTTAAAGCATGACGCATCTCTAAATCAAGGTGGTTAGTTGGTTCATCGAGCAATAACAGGTTGGGTTTTTGCCACACTAACAGCGCTAAGACTAAGCGTGCTTTCTCGCCACCTGAAAATGGTGCTACTTTCTCTAGGGCTTTATCTCCTTGGAAACCAAAACTACCTAAGAAGTTTCGTAAAGGTAACTCTTTTTCTTCTGGTGCCAGACGCGATAAATGATCAAGCGGCGTTTCATCTAAACGCAAAAATTCTAATTGGTGCTGTGCAAAATAACCAATCTTGGCATTTGGATTAATCTCTAACTTACCTGAAACCGGTGTTAGCTCATTTGATAACAATTTAATGAGTGTTGATTTACCTGCGCCATTTCGCCCTAACAATCCTATACGGCTTCCCGGCACTAGGTTTAATTTGATTTTATCTAGGATAAGCAGATCATCATAACCAGCACTTACCTTTTCTAAGGTTAATAGTGGCATCGGCAATGCGTCGGGCTCTCTAAACGAAAAACTAAACTGACTATCTATATGTGCAGGTAATAGCTCTTCCATTTTTTCAAGCGCTTTAATACGGCTTTGCGCTTGTTTTGCTTTACTCGCTTTATAACGAAAACGGTCGATATAACTGTGCATATGACTTATTTGTTTTTGCTGCTTTTCATATGAACTTTGCTGTTGTGCCAACTTTTCTGCACGTTGACGTTCAAAACTTGTGTAATTACCGGTGTATTCATGAAGTTGTTGCTGCTCAATATGAATTATCTTATCCACTACGGAATCAATAAAGTCACGGTCATGTGATATTAACACTAATGTTCCGTCATATTGGCGTAACCATTTTTCTAGCCAAATTACGGCATCTAAATCAAGGTGATTGGTTGGCTCATCAAGCAATAGGAGATCGGAAGGACAAAGCAGCGCTTGCGCTAAGTTTAAACGCATACGCCAACCACCTGAAAAATCACTCACGGAACGCCCCTGCGCCTGCTGTGAAAATCCTAGACCAGCAAGTAATTCCGCTGCCCGTGATTCGATAGTATACCCGCCGGCATTATCGAGCAGGATATGCATTTCGGCGATCTTAGTGCCATCGTTTTTACTTTCGGCATCACTGAGTTTTTGTTGCAGCAATCTAAACTCACTGTCGCCATCAATCACATACTGCAATGCATTTTTATCTAATGCAGGCGTTTCTTGTGCCACACAAGCAATACGCCAATGAGCCGGAATTGTTATATCACCATTATCAACGTGGCTTTCATTCTTTAACAGAGTAAAAAAACTCGATTTACCACAGCCGTTTGCCCCAACTAAACCGACCTTTTGACGCGGATTAATTGTTGCACTGGCATTTACCAGTAAAGGCTTACCGCCACGTATGAATTCAATATTACTAGCAACAATCATAAATAAAATTTCTCAATCTAAAGATAAGGCAAAAAAATAGGAGGGATAATAGCGGACTTTGCAAAGTTGAGCCATAGCCACTGTTAATGAAACGTTATTTGTTTACCATTGGCAAATCATTAACTATATAGATGCTTGAAATGGTCTTATCAAAAACAAAAAAGCGTTTTATTGCCGGCGCAAGGTGTCCAAAATGCAACACACTTGACACTGTTGCGCTGACATTAGAAAATACACTTGAAACGCTAACTTGTGTGCAATGTGGTTACACTCAAACCCAAACGCCAAAACAAGCAACCGCCGCGACGCGTCAATTTGAACAGATGATCGGTTTATTTGATCCTTCTGATGATTGAAAAAATTAATAATAGTGAGAAATACAATGAAAATTAAAAATGATTTAGTGGTTTCAATCCACTTTGGTGTTGCTGAAGTTGATGGTAATGCGTTAGATAGTACAGAGAATGGCGCACCACTTGAATATATTCAAGGCTCAAATTATTTAGTTCCAGGTTTGGAAACTGAATTAGAAGGTAAAGAGGCCGGTTATAAATTTGATATCAAACTAGAGCCAGAACAAGCATACGGTCCATTCCAAGAAGCACTAGTACAGGAAGTTCCGCGCTCTTTATTTGAAGGTGTGGATGAGATTGAAGTTGGCATGTCATTTCAGGCAGAAACCGATCAAGGCCCTCGTACAGTTGAAGTAACAGAAGTTACTGAAGAAAACGTCAGTATTGATGCAAATCACCCGCTTGCAGGTATGTCTTTGCAGTTTGTCGGTGAAGTTGTCGGCATTCGAGAAGCAACGGCGGAAGAGCTAGAACACGGCCATATCCACCAGAATGGCGGATGTTGTGGCGGTCATGATCATGAAGAAAAAGCAGATCATGAGTGCTGTGGTGGTGATACCAGCAAACATGCTGAAGGTGAAAGCTGTTGTGGCGGCCATGGTCATGAAAAGAAAAAGGAAGAAGCTGCTCCAGAAGGTTGTTGTGGCAGCTGCCATTAATCTTTCTTGCTAAAAATGATTGAATTACGTAACGATTGTAAATCGCTGCTGTAATTCAATCTATCTCCACTTTTTACAGCGCCAGACTTAAACTAAAAGGCAATATCACTATATTGCATAAGAGATTTTCGGATCGGGCAATGGACTGACCGCATTTTTATATCGCGCCTGAATAACTGAAATAACCAGTTTAAAATCCTTAATGGCAACTAATTGCGTATCGCCACTCTCTGAGTCAGAAGTAAAAAGCTCCCCTCGCCGAACAAAAAATTGAGAACGCCTTTGATCTGATGAAGAGTTTTGATGTGAAGGTTGATCTGCACTCTGCTTACCTTCATCTTGAATGATGCCGCGCGCTTGATCTGAAAATTGGGTGCGGCTCTCCTCGTCGCGCATTTTTGTATAAGAGGAGATGATCTCTGTTTTTGGAATAACCGGTTTGATTAAATTATCACGCTGTAAGCTTTCCGTTGGCGGATGAAACGGAACAGCAATAGCGGGAGGAAGATGCGCGTTGATATTAACCATAATGGTTAATCTTAAACGCTGGTATTAATTAATGTGCCGAGCATCTCATCAGCAGTACTGATAACTTTTGCTGATGCTTTCGCTTGAAACTCTGCAACCTTTAAATTAACCAACTCAGTGGTTAAAGAAATGGGTGCTCGCTCAGCAGATGGAGATCGACTCTCCGATGGCTCCTGATTTTCCGTCATACCTATTTCTGCAATACCCGCATGGGCGATCCGAGAACTTGCGTTACTCAGCTGAGCAGATGCATCTAGAAAGCCAGTCAGACCAGAACTGTAAGCAGAACGAACATCCATAAATCACCTTATTACCTTCAATAGTTAAACACATACCCTACATAAAAAGTATGGCACTATCTTAACAGAAATAAAGTAATTGGTTAATATTTAATCAAGTATAAAATTTATTACGCTTTGATTAAATTTATCTGTTTCACTAATAAATGGCGCATGTGCCGAATTTTTAAATACTTTTTGTTCCGCATCAGGTAACAGTTGATGCATATTGATACTTGTTTGCAAGGGCAGCAGGCTATCAAACTGACCAAAAAGTGATAAACATGGCACAACAATCTGAGCAAATTCTTCGCGCAGGTCACTCTCATTAAGCAGATCTAAACCTGCTAATAAAGCTTTTGTATCAGCTTGCTCTGTCTCTGCTAGAAGTTTTTTCAAGGTTGATACATCTTTACGAGCACTCGCGCAGCCCATCGCTTGAATGCCGATAAAACGCCCTAATGTTTTATCCCTGTTTGCCTGCAGACCAAGCTTGAAATTATCAAAAACAGAAGATTCAACCCCCGGCCAACTCGCTTCGCTAACAAACTTAACAGAGCTGCAAACTTGAATTAATTTAGTTACTTTTTCAGGATAAATATAACTGGCATAGGTTGCCACTAAACCACCTAGCGACCAACCACACCAAGTCGCTCGTTCAGGCAGCACTTCAAGAATGGCTTCAATAATTGTTTGTAGTGTATATTCCGATAAGCCTTTGCTTTCCCCAAATCCTGGTAAATCAACCAAGTACAAACGAAAATGCTGACTTAACTGCTCAACAACTGGCTCCCAAACAACCGAATTCACTCCCCAGCCATGCAATAACACTAGATTTTCGCCTTGACCAATAACTCGACAATGCACTGCTTGTTCTATACTCACGGTTTCTCTCTTTGTTCAGGTTAAAGCTCTTGAATTCAGCTTTGCAATTAATACAACAAAAATTTAGGCGCCTTATTGAGCTTATGTTACCCGCTCAATGTCTGTTATGCCATTTACCAAGCAATGATAAACTTATCTGCGAGCATTGCCAAAAAGTCTTGTTGAAACCAAGATCCTGTTGTCAACATTGCGGTTTATCGCTACTAATATCGCAACCATTTTGCGGGGACTGTATAAAACAATCACACCTATTTACGCAACTGCATGCACTAGCTGATTATCAAGTACCTTTTTCAATATTAATAAAACAACTTAAATATAAAAAGAACTTGCTTGCAGGTGAATTGTTGGGGCAATTGATAACTCAATCAATCACCCGACATTTCACCAATACTGAGATTCAACAAATTGATTATTTACTGCCTGTTCCATTACATCATAAAAAACAGAGACAACGTGGTTTTAATCAAACACAGCTGCTTAGCCATCTAATATCAAAGCAACTGACCATTCCTATTTTGCTTGAAACGGTCAAGCGCCATAAGCAGACCACGGCTCAAGAGGGACTCTCTTTACAAAAAAGAAAGAAAAACCTAAATAATGCCTTTTCAATTACCCCCGATCGAGTAAATACCTTAAAAGGTACTTACATTGTCATTATTGATGATGTGGTAACCACAGGTGCAACTGTAAACAGTTTATGCCAACTTTTATTACAGGCAGGTGTTAAACAAATTGATGTTTGGTGCATCTGCAGAACAGCATTACCTGCACAAAAGAACAGATAAATAAGCTGTATTTAAAATAATCTACACTCTTTACTTTCTTCTTAGTATTAATCCCCGCTATAATGCCTGAGTAAATGACTCAAGATTAAGGCGAAATAATGATTGAAATCACTCCTGTTGCACAAGCACATTTTAAAAAGTTACTTGAACCACAAAAAGAAGGCACAGGCATTCGTGTGTTTGTTATTAACCCAGGTACGCCAAAAGCTGAGTGCGGCGTTTCGTACTGCCCTCCAGAAGCGGTTGAAGGCAGTGATATGCGATTAAACTTTGATGGATTTGACGCGCTAGTTGATGACGTTAGCCAGGCCTTTTTAGAAGAAGCTTTTATCGACTTGGTCGAAGAAGAAACGGGGACACAGCTAACGCTTAAAGCACCTAACGCAAAAATGCGTAAAGTAAAGGATGATGCTCCATTACTTGAACGTGTTGAATATGTTATTCAGGTGCAAATAAACCCACAATTAGCCAGTCACGGTGGTTTTATTAAACTGATTGAAATTACTGATGATAATGTTGCAATTATTGAATTTGGCGGTGGTTGTAACGGTTGTTCTCAGGTTGATTTAACCTTAAAAGAAGGAATCGAGAAGGAACTTTTAGAAGAGTTTTCTGGCGAATTAAATGCAGTTCGTGATATCACCGAGCATCAAAGTGGCGATCACTCATTTTATAAATAAGTTTAAAACTAGTAGTAGTGATCTTGACGCCTGCCCGCAAAAAACGAGAGTATATTTTATAAAGATACTCTCGTTTACTGCAATTAGATTAACAGTTAGATAGATCTGTTTACCAGAGATTTAAGCTGCGCCAGAGGAAGCTTACTCTCATCAAAGAAGTTCTGCATCCGTAACAAGGTGATTCCGCCATACCCTGGGTTACGGGTTAACGCCCGTTCCATCTGCTGCCACCCCTGTTCGCCATAAAGTTCACCAGCCAGTGCGTTCTCTCCCATTAACTCGACTCCGGCTTCATGGGCCGCATCTGCCATCCAGTTGACCAGATCTTCTGCTCGGGAATAACCCTCATGATCTTTGTTTATCATCTCCAGACAGGTAAAGTGAACGACCACTCGCGATAGATACTCTTCAGGGATGATCCCTTTTAGCAACTGTAAATATTCACCTGCATTTTTATGGTTCAGATTTGGGTGTACTCGAATTAATCCCGCTGATATTTCAGCCGCACGCGGCATTTTAGGATCGCTAATTTCCCAATGAATACCTGGGATTTTAATCCCTATCGGAACATTAATATAATCACTATCTGTAAAGAGTTTTAACACACCATCAAGAACCTGACGTCCATGCTGTACCAGCTTTGCGTTATACCAGATCAGTAACTCTCTACCCCACGCACTATAAATATATTTTTTGTTCTCAAATAAACTATCGGCACTCGGCATAGTGATCTCATCAAAACTACGATGCTGCGTACCAAAGGTAAAGTTAAGTGCCGCAATCGTGCTGAATTTATTGCGCAGATAGGTCAGCCAATCGCGCTGTGCAAGCGGGCTGTAACACTGTAACGTTCCACGGTTAGGGTAGTCCCCCCAGTCATGCGCATTATAGCTTGGATAACGTAATTCTCCTGCAGGCCCCATACTGATATTTATTTCGTCAATCAGATGCGCTTGTTCCCGGTAATGATCTCGGAATGCCTGCACAAAAGCTAAATAATAAGGCAATACATAAGGATCGGCCCACAATGAAACATACTCCATTGAGGCATCACCTGTTTCGCTTACATACTGCAGATCGCGAACAGACTCAATGTCCTGATGTTGCTCGAGTAATTTACCCCATAACCATAAAGGAATGGTCTGATTAAAATCGTCATTAACATTACCACCCGCCTGGTGAAAGGACAAAATGGGCACCCAATGCATATTATTATCTTCAAGCACCTCAACAAGCCGATCATAATAACTCCAGTCAAACTCACCTGGATGGCGCCCCTCAATAAGTCCCCACCACAGATCCGTTGAAACCGCCGTGACGCCAGCTTCACGCAGAACATTAAGTTCTTGGGCAAATAACTGCCAATTTTCCTCATCAAGCAACTGCTTTTGATTCGCTACTTTTAAGTGCAAAGGCGCCATTACTCGGAAAGACTTACGAGCAGAGCCTTGGTACTGCCCCTGCGCATATTTCAACCGCCCAAACTGACGCAATCGAGCACAGCCGATACCATCATCCTCACTCAAAATATCCAAATCACGCAAGCTCCAACCACAGAATGTATCTTGCTTCATTACTCTTTTTAATAACTTTTCCCATTCAGTGTGCTGGTCTAATTTCACCTGTTGGCTATTTTCAGTAATAAGTTGAATATTAAGATCTTGAGCTGCTGAGATAAGTGCAGAATGATTTTGCTGAGTTAACTCATCCAACCCGCAAATAAGTAAACGAGTACGGGACTTCCAAGGCCCGTTAAGTAAACGGTTAAAGCTGTGATGCCAGTTGTTTTTTTGTGTTTGCTGATCTGCAAATAACTGTGGTGATAATCCTGACAGCAATTCAGCTACTTCAGCACTGTTTTTAAGCTCAGGTAAATGAAGCGCAAAACGTAAACCAAGTGTGGTTTTTTGCCATTGCTTGTTAAATACGCTATCGGCCAGAGCAAGTAATCGCTGGCCATGGTCGATAAGACTCTGATGATACCAGCGAATAAAATAATTAAACGCATCACTCGCACTCTCGAGCTCTTGATGCGAAGTTTGTAAATAACTTAGCTGCTGATCGAAAAAATCATCGCTCATTAGTTGCTGATATAAATATTGCTCTTTAAGTGCCGGCTCAGTTAGCGCCTGCCGCTCAATAAACTGCTTGAAATCCGCTTTGGCCGCAACGCTAAAACAAGGAAGCTGAATAAAATCAGGGCCTTCACTATAAAGCCCCAGAAAAGGATAACGCAGCTCTCCTTCAGGTCCTGCGCCTAAATTAATATGGGGAATATGTTCAGAGAGATCCGAAAAGTGCTGCTGGAAACCAGATAATAAACGCTCAAAATATGGCAAGACCAGCTCATCACTCCACAAAGATGTTGCTGCAAAACTATCTTGGCCATAACTATCAATATATTTAATACTTTCAGTCGCATCATCGGATAACTCTTTAATCAACAGCCCCCACAACCAGTCTGGTAGCAGGTTTAACAAGCCTGAATCTTTTAAACCAGTTGCCGCAAAATGAAACTCTGGAATAACTTTTAGCCCGTGCTTAATGCAGATATCAATCACCTGCCGGTAACTTTCCCAATTAGCTTGCTGCTCGGCACCATTTGGCCCATAGGGTTCAACAATTCGCCAGCTAATAGGTAAAATGACCGCATCAACTCCTAAAGATTTAGCACGTTTCAGTTGTTTTAAAAAGACACTGTTCCAGGGATTATTAGATTTACTCAACACACCCACACGACGATTAAAGGTCGCTGGCATATGAATCCAAACTTGCAACGCTTTTTGTGCATTAACCACAGTTACATTCCTTAACTATTAGTAATTATTATCCGGAAAAACATATAGTACAATAATGTGACTTCAACCATTAGTCCTCCTCCTTGCTTCTACGCCCCCTAAACCAGGTAAATGTTTATTTCTCTTAAAGGTTAATTCACCTATGTAATCAGCAGCTTATCGATAGATTTAAATAAATAATGAGTTTTAAACTGAATTATATAGATTCCTGATTAGCACCATTCTTCAGATAAGTAACGATTAATAGGGATAAACAAAGCAACGATAGGGAAAATAGAATAATTTTATCTTTAAAATAAAGTAACGCCTGCACACTCAGCATGTTATGACTCAAAAGTGCTAGCTATTAAAAATATTTATAACGTTTATAGCAAAAAAAAGATTGGCAAGTTTTTTATTTCAAAACAGGACAGGAGCACCTTTTTTCTTGTAATTTTGGGCGCGACATCAAAATAACACGAGCATTTAGTGAGCAGATCGAGTAGAATGCGCCACCCTCGCAAAAGGATCACCCTTTAAACAATGCGAATATTCAGATTTTACCTACTTACGCGGTTAATAACGCGAGAATTAATAGATGATTTCAGTAACTTAACTGGAATGATTGATGTGACGTAGGTATAGGCTGAATTTAGTGTATTTAAGTTACGCCTTAAATACAGATTTAAACTGAACTCATGAGGCCACTATGTCAGAGTCAACAAACACAGAACAAACAGAACTAGCAATTAACTTTAAAGATTTAAACCTACCAGAAGCACTTAATAATATCGTTTCTGAATTAGGTTACGAAACGCCATCACCTATCCAAGCTCAATGTATTCCTCTCCTATTGGAAGGCAAAGATGTATTAGGTCTTGCACAAACAGGTACAGGTAAAACGGCGGCATTCGCATTACCTTTATTAGCTAACATTGATCTTACATCGAAAAAACCACAAGTATTAGTATTAGCGCCGACGCGTGAACTTGCTATTCAAGTAGCAGAAGCATTTCAAACTTATGCCCGTCATTTACGTGGTTTCCATGTTATGCCAATTTACGGTGGTCAAAGCTACAACATTCAGTTCAATCAATTGAAACGTGGCCCTCAAGTTGTTGTCGGTACGCCAGGTCGCATAATGGATCACCTCAAACGTAAAACACTAGATCTTTCAAACCTAACGACACTAGTGCTTGATGAAGCGGATGAAATGTTACGTATGGGTTTCATTGATGATGTCGAAACGATCATGAAAGAGATGCCTGAGAAACGTCAAACTGCACTTTTCTCAGCAACAATGCCAGATCAAATCAAACGCATTACTAAACGTTACATGAACAACCCGACTGAAGTTAAGATTAAAGCTAAAACTTCAACAGTTGAAAACATCGAACAGAAATGCTGGATTGTCCGTGGTGTAAATAAACTTGATGCCTTAACACGTATGCTTGAAACTGAAGAGTTTGATGGCGTAATTATCTTTGCTCGCACTAAAACAGCAACGGTTGAGTTAGCTGAACGTTTAGAAGCGCGCGGTTACCGCAGTGCTGCCTTAAACGGTGATATGAACCAGCAAACGCGTGAACGTACTATTGCACGTTTAAAATCGGGTGGTTTAGATATATTAGTGGCAACAGATGTTGCGGCTCGTGGTCTGGATGTAGAACGTATAAGCCTGGTTGTGAACTACGATATCCCGACAGATACAGAGTCTTATGTTCACCGTATCGGTCGTACCGGTCGTGCTGGCCGTAAAGGGAAAGCGATTTTATTCGCAGCCCCGCGTGAGCGTCGCTTATTACAAGCTATTGAACGTGCTACTCGCCAAAAAATCGCCATCATGGATCTGCCGACACATGATGAAGTCACCAAAACCCGTATTGCAAACTTTGAAACACAAGTTGCTGCAGTATGTGAAAGCGAAGATCTTTCTTTCTACCGCACTTTATTCGAACAGATTGAAAACAACAGTGAGCTTGAAGAATTAGATTTAGTTGCTGCGCTTCTATATATGGCGCAAAAAGATAAACCATTACAGCCTGTTGAAGAGAAGTTTGTTGAGCCTCGTTCAAATGATCGCAGCTTTGACCGTGGTGATCGTAATGATCGTGGACGTCGTGATCGTAGCGATCGCGGTGATCGTAATGATCGTGGTGATCGTGGACGTGATCGTAATGCTAGCAATGATCGCAATGATCGCAATGATCGCGGTGGTGATAAACCACGCGGTCGTGGACGCCCAACAGATGTTGAATTAGAAACTTACCGCTTAGATGTTGGCCGTTCGCACGGTGTGCAAGTTAAAAACATTGTCGGTGCAGTTGCTAATGAAGCAGATATCAACAGTCGTTTCATTGGTGACATCAAAGTAAGTGATGATCACTCAACAATTGAATTACCAAAAGGTATGCCGGCTGAAACACTGAAACACCTTGAAAATGTTTATGTTTGTAAACGTCAGTTGAAAATTAAAAAGAACTAATTAGTCGTTCTTTATATTAATTTTTAAATCTAGGGTGCTGTTTAGCACCCTTTTTTATGCCCTGAAGATAAGCCAGTTAATGCGATTGGTTTAATTAAACGGATTGGGGTAAGAGGGAAAAAAGAGAAAATGGGGCAAAACAGAAGTTCACCCCGGGTTATTATTATTTCTTTTTCGTTGGTCGCTGCCAGCCGTTGATATTACGCTGCTTAGTACGCGAAACAGCTAGTGCATTAGCTGGTACATCACTAACAATTGTCGAACCGGCAGCTGTAGTTGCACCGTTACCGACAGTAACAGGCGCAATTAACTGGCAGTCTGAACCAATAAAAACATCATCACCAATATTGGTATGGAATTTATTCGCACCATCATAATTACAAGTAATAGTGCCGGCGCCAATATTAACGTTACGGCCTAATGTACTATCGCCAATATAACTTAAATGCCCACATTTAGTGCCGTTACCAAGTGTTGATTTTTTTATCTCAACAAAGTTACCAATATGCACCTCTTTTTCGATAACAGTTTCAGGGCGAATACGCGCAAATGGACCGATCGTCGCATTTTCACCAACTTGACTAGCTTCAATAATGGAATTAGGTGCAATTTCAGCATTAGCTTCAATATCACAATCGATTAAAATACAGTTTGCCCCAATTACGACACCATCACCCAAATTAACCTTGCCTTTAATAATCACATTGATATCAATTTCAACATCTTGACCGCAGGTCAGCTCACCACGCAGATCAAAACGGGCTGGATCACGTAACATTACACCAGATAATAACAATTCATTGGCTTTTTGTAGCTGGTATGAACGCTCTAATTGAGCAAGTTGTAAGCGTGTATTGACACCTTCCACTTCCACTGCACTTTCAGGATGAACTGCACGGATAACACGCCCTTCCTGGTGTGCCATTTTAATAATATCGGTGATGTAATATTCATTAGCGGCATTATCATCACTTAATGCGGGTAACCAACGAGATAGATCTTGAGAATTTGCAACCAAAATCCCCGTATTTATCTCTTTAATATCTAATTGTGCTTGAGTAGCGTCTTTCTGTTCAACTATGCCCACCACATCACCATTTACACGTTCAATACGCCCATATCCTGTAGGGTTTTCTAACTCGACCGTTAATAACCCGATACCATCTTCAGGTTGGGCTGCAATTAAGCGTTGTAACGTTTCTGCCGAAAGCAGTGGTACATCACCGTAAACCATTAATATTTTTTCATCTTCTTTAAAATGAGGTTGCGCAATTTGCATCGCATGACCAGTTCCTAATTGCTGAGTCTGCTTAATCCAATTTAAATGCTCTTCAGAGATTTTCTCCTGCATCTGCTCACCACCGTGACCATAAATCAGGTGTATATTCTCTGCGCCAATGCCTTTAACGGTATCAATAACATGTTGCACCATTGGTTTATCTGCAATTTTATGAAGTACTTTTGGAAGAGCAGAACACATACGCGTGCCTTTACCAGCAGCAAGAATAACAACACTTAAAGACATAATTGAAACCTTAATAAATAGTATAATGAAGCACTTATTTTAACGGACTTTCTAATCAGAACGAATAAGAAAATAGCAATGCACTGTTTTTTACATTAATTAATATGAAATAATTAGCAAAAACATAAAATACTGAGATTAATATCTGTTTTCACTATAAAAAATGAGCACTTTTTTGCATAATCTTAATGCAGATGATTAACCAGCAAATAATAGGCCGTTTTAATGAAACAAAAAATATTACAAGAGATGCGTGTTTTACCGAGCATCGATATTGATAACGAAATTCAGCGTCGCATCGACTTCATCAAAACTAAACTGCAACAAGCTTTTTGCTATACCCTAGTGTTAGGTATCAGTGGTGGTGTTGATTCAAGTACAGCAGGCCGTTTATGCCAATTGGCGATTGAGCAACTTAATAAAGCAGAGAACAGTGATAAATATCAGTTTATTGCCGTACGTTTGCCTTATGCCGTGCAAAAAGATGAAGATGAAGCACAATTAGCATTGCGCTTTATCCAACCGTCACATTGTGTCTCGGTTAATGTACAAACAGGTGCAGATGGCATCCATGAAAGTACTATCGCTGCGCTGCAAAACAGCCAAGTTGATATTTCTGAAAACAGCAATTTGGATTTTGTTAAAGGCAATGTTAAAGCGCGTATGCGTATGATTGCACAATATGAAATTGCAGGTTTAACGGGCGGTTTAGTGGTCGGCACTGACCATAGTGCAGAAAACATTACCGGTTTTTACACGAAACATGGCGATGGCGCATGTGATTTAGCCCCTTTATTCGGTTTAAATAAACGCCAAGTACGCGCCTTAGCCAAACATCTCGGTGCACCAGCACTATTGGTAGAAAAAGCACCGACTGCAGACCTAGAAGAAGATAAACCGCAACTCGAAGATGAAGTCGCACTTGGCATGACCTACAATCAAATTGATGATTTTTTAGAGGGCAAGCAAGTACCTCAAGAGATTGAAGATAAACTGATCGCTATCTATTTACGCACACAACACAAACGCTTGCCAATTCCAACAATTTACGATTACAGCATCTAATACCAAATCCACTAATTATCTATTCATTTAATTAGTGGAATTGGTATAACTATTTTTAATAAAAAAAACAAAATTCTAGGATCGCTTAAATAGTGTTCCTGTTTTTCTGCATATTTATTCATCTAGATCAGTCAAAAAACTAGCCAGAACAAACCTGATAATGGTAAATTCAACACTAGGTTAATGATTAACCGAATACTCTTTTCTCTTTTTAAACTTTAAGGAATGTTGGACCATGAAAAAAGTTGGTTTAGTTGGATGGCGCGGTATGGTTGGCTCTGTGCTTATGCAAAGAATGCGTGATGAAAATGATTTTGCAACGATTGAGCCTGTGTTTTTCACCACCTCACAAGTAGGCCTGGCTTCACCTGAAATAGGTAAACCAACAGATACATTAAAAGATGCCTTCGCTATCGAAGAGTTGGCAAAAATGGATATCGTTTTAACCTGTCAAGGTGGCGATTACACCAACGAAGTTTACCCTAAACTGCGCGCGGCTGGTTGGAATGGTTACTGGATTGATGCTGCATCTTCACTACGTATGAAAGACGACAGCATTATTGTATTAGACCCTGTAAACAAAGATGTTATCAAACAAGGTTTAACGGATGGAGTTAAAACTTACGTAGGTGGTAACTGTACCGTTTCATTATTATTAATCGCACTTGGTGGTCTGTTTGAGCAGGACCTTATTGAGTGGGTAACACCGCATACTTATCAAGCGGCTTCTGGTGCTGGTGCACGTAACATGCGTGAATTAATTAGCCAAATGGGCTCAATTAAAGACGTTGTTGCTGATAAACTGGCAGATCCTGCTTCTGCAATTTTAGAAATTGATCAGCAAGTTGCTGAACATATCCGCAGTGATGCCCTGCCGACAGAGCAGTTTGGTGCACCTTTAGCGGGCAGTTTGATCCCTTGGATTGATGTGCCGATGCCTTCAGGTCAAAGTAAAGAAGAGTGGAAAGCACAAGTTGAAGCGAACAAAATATTAGGCACGAGTGATAATCAGACACCAATCGACGGTTTATGTGTGCGAATTGGCGCAATGCGCTGCCATAGTCAAGCAATCACCATGAAACTGAAAAAAGATGTTTCTGTTGCTGAAATCGAAAATATTTTAGCGTCTCACAATGAGTGGGTTAAAGTGATCCCAAATGAACGTGATATTACCGTACAAGAGCTGTCTCCAGCAAAAGTAACAGGCACATTAAGCGTACCTGTCGGCCGTATCCGTAAACTTGCAATGGGCCCTGAATATGTAAGTGCGTTTACAGTCGGTGACCAATTATTGTGGGGAGCCGCAGAGCCACTTCGCCGTATGCTGAATATTTTACAAGAGTCGTAATATAAAGGCGTTAGGAAATTGCAAAAGGCTTCTTACTCGAAGCCTTTTTTATTTGAGACAAAAAAATACCCTTGTAAAAAGGGTATCTGATGATTTTGCAAAAGGTCAGAAGTTATTCACCTTTTTTGCTACGAGACAATAAATCCATCGCGGCCTCTTTCACGCCTTTACCTTGATAAAGTACGTAATAGATTTGTTCACATATCGGCATCTCAATGCCTACGCGACCGGCTAAGTTATAAACTTCTTCAGTATTACGGTAACCTTCGACCACTTGACCAATTTCAATTTGCGCTTCTTCAATGCCCTTACCTCGACCTAAAGCAAGTCCAAAACGACGATTACGCGATTGGTTATCAGTACAGGTTAAAACTAAATCACCTAAACCTGCCATCCCCATAAATGAAGATTCTTTTGCACCAAGCGCGACACCTAAGCGTGTTAATTCAACTAAGCCGCGTGTGATAAGAGCAGTACGAGCATTGGCTCCAAAACCTAACCCGTCAGCTAGGCCGGCACCAATAGCAATGACATTTTTAACCGCGCCACCTAATTGTACCGCCGTAAAATCATCTGAAATATATGCTCTGAAATTGCGCTTATTATGGAATAGATCCGCCAGATCCTGAGTAAACTGCTCTTGGGTACCCGCAACTGCAACCGCAGTCGGTAAACCTTTTGCCACTTCCATCGCAAAGGTTGGCCCGGAAATAACCGCTAACGGGTAGTTTTCCCCCAGTATATCAGTGGCAACTTCTTGCAATAAACGTCCAGTCTGCGCTTCTAACCCTTTTGTCGCCCAGGCAATCCGATGTTCAGGTCTGAGAAATGGCTTTATTTGCTGTAATACAATTGCAAACACATGGCTTGGTACAACCAGTAAAATATTGCGTGTTGAAGCTAAGCAAGTCGCTAGATCAACTTCCGCAGTTAATAGTTCAGGAAAGTCAATATTGGGTAAAAACTCTTTATTTTCGCGATCCTTTTGCAGGCGCTCAATATGATCTTCTTCATGCCCCCAAATCAGTGTTGGGTGACCATTTCGTGCCAAAGATACAGCAAGGGCGGAGCCATATGACCCCGCCCCCAATACTGTAATGGCTGTTTTATCTGCCATTTAAATACCTATTTAATTTAGACTATGAGTCTAATTTAGCTGCTTCAGCTTCTTTGCTTGCTTCAGCTTGTTTACTTAGAATTGCTTGTTGGAAAAGTGCATCAAAGTTAACTGGCGCAAGGTTTAACTGTGGGAAAGTACCACGAGTAACAAGATTTGCCACAGCTTCACGTGCGTACGGAAATAAGATGTTCGGACAAAATGCGTTTAAGCAATGTGCCATTTGCGCGCCTTCTAACTGACCAACAGAGAAAATACCCGCTTGTTGAACTTCACATAAAAATGCAACGTCTTCACCAACTTTTGCAGTTGTTGTTAAAGATAAAACAACTTCAAATACACCCTCTTCTAATTTTGTGCTTTTTGTATCGATATCCATTGATACTTCAGGCGCCCACTCTTTTTTAAAGATAGTTGGAGAGTTTGGGCACTCAAAAGAGATATCTTTTACATATACACGTTGGATATTAAATTCAATTTGTTGTTGAGTCTGTTCTTCTGACATTGTTAATCCCTTATAAGGTTATTTATATTATTGAATAACTACTGCAGTTTATTATTTCTGCTTAATAGTTACTTTTCTAGTAATTTATCAAGTTTGCCACTTCGTTCTAAGGCATAAAGTTCGTCACAACCACCCAGAGCTTGATTATCAATCAAAATCTGCGGAACAGTTGTTCCCCCAGTTAGTGCAACCATCTTAGCGCGAACAGCTGGTTTAGAGACATTAATCTCGGTGTAGTTAACTTTTTTATTATCCAACAACTTTTTAGCTCTAATACAATAAGGACACCAAGTTGTTGTATATATAATCACTGCGCTCATATTTATTTCTTTGTGGTTGGTAAATTTTCAGATGTCCAACCACTCATGCCTGAAAGCAGGTTATTTACTTGAGTAAAACCAGCTTTAAGCAATTTAGCTGCAGCACTTGAAGCACGAGCACCTGATTCACAGACTAGTATAATGGGGGTCTCTTTATGATTTTCAATCTCTGTGAAGTTTCCTTGCTCAATTTGTGACAGAGTTATATTTTTTGCGTCTATAATATGCCCTTTTTTGTATTCATCAGACGATCGAACATCAACAATAATGGCATTTTGTTTATTAATCATTAATGTCGCTTGTTGCGTAGTGACACTTTTTACACCCGTTAATTTATCTTTTACAAGACTATGCACCAGCATAACGGCAATCACTAGCCATGCAATTGATAACATCGGATTATTGGAAAAAAAATCTATATATTCTTGCATAATTTAGGTTCATCTCTGTAGCGTTAGGAAAATTTTGCAATGAGTATACCTTGTGAAACAGAGAAGAAAAGGCAAAGACTTTTATCCTTAGCTATAAAATGGGGAAATTTAGGCAATTTTACTCACTATTGAGTTGTATACAGGCTTTTTCAGTGACAACGACAATGAATGTTGTAAAATCTATCTCCATATCTTAAATATTAATGTCAAAGAGGTTTCATATGACTAATGCTAAAAAACCACTCGTTTTATTAATTATGGATGGCTGGGGATACCGCCCAAATATGCCAGACAACGCTGTAGCAAATGCTAATACACCAGTGCTTGATCAACTATGTAAAGATTACGCAAACGATCTTATTTCAGCATCTGGTATGGATGTTGGTTTACCTGACGGTCAAATGGGTAACTCTGAAGTAGGCCATACAAATATTGGTGCTGGTCGTACGGTTTACCAAAACCTAACTAAAGTAACGAAATCTATCCTTGACGGTGATTTTTTTGAAAATGCAGCTTTTGTTACAGCGGTTGATAAAGCAGTTGCAGCAGGTAAAGCAGTTCATATTATGGGTCTTGCTTCACCAGGCGGCGTACACAGCCATGACAGTCATATCTTAGCTGCGATTGAATTAGCAGCTAAACGTGGTGCAAAAGAGATTTTAGTACACGCATTCTTGGACGGTCGTGATACACCACCACGCAGCGCGGCAGGCACTCTGGCTAAATTTGAAGAAAAGTATGCAGAAGTTGGCGTTGGCCGTACTGCAACATTAGTAGGCCGTTACTACTCAATGGATCGAGATAACCGCTGGGAACGTGTTGAAGAAGCATATGACTTATTAACACAAGCGAAATCAGAATACACAGCAGACTGTCCGCTTGTTGGTTTAGAGAATGCTTACGCTCGTAACGAAAATGATGAGTTTGTAAAAGCAACTGTAATTGGCGAAAAAGCAGCTATTCAAGATGGTGATGCAGTTTTATTCTTAAACTTCCGTGCTGACCGTGCGCGAGAATTAACTTACACTTTCACTGATGCAAACTTCTCCGGTTTTGAACGAGCAGCAACACCAGATATTAACTTTGCTACATTAACTGAATTTGCAGCTGACATTACAGCACCTGCGGCTTTCCAAAGTGAAGAATTAACTAATACACTAGGTGAATGGCTAGCCAATCATGGTAAAACACAACTACGTATTTCAGAAACTGAGAAATACGCACACGTTACTTTCTTCTTTAACGGCGGTGTTGAAGATGAATTCGCCGGTGAAAAACGTACCCTTATCAACTCACCTGCTGTTGCAACATATGATATGCAGCCTGAAATGAGCTCAGTAGAACTGACTGAGAAATTAGTAGCTGCTATCAAGAGCTGTGAATACGACGTTATTATCTGTAACTACCCGAATGGCGATATGGTTGGTCATACTGGTGTTTACAATGCAGCTGTGAAAGCTTGTGAAGCCGTTGACAGTTGTGTCGGTGAAGTTGTAGCTGCACTGAAAGAAGTAGATGGTGAGTGTTTAATCACTGCCGACCACGGTAATGCAGAACAGATGATCGATCCGGCAACTGGAGGCATCCATACTGCACATACTAACTTGCCAGTACCGTTGATCTACGTTGGTCGTGATGCTGATATTGCAAAAGATGGCCGTTTGTGTGATCTGGCACCAACGATGCTGAAATTAATGGATATGGAAATCCCTGCAGAAATGTCAGGTACGCCACTTATTTCATTTAAATAGTATTAATAGCTCAGTATTTAGTTATTTCACTCAACTTATCTTTATAAAGTGGGTAGAATTTCTAAATACTGAATTGTTACAAAATAAGTGTAGAAAATTGATGAACAGCATAAATCTTTGCAAAAATATCAACATTAAAGCAGTTTTCCTTAACGGCTTATTCTTGCTATCTATTTTTAGCCTGCCACTGCAAAGCAGTTTTGCAGCCAATGATCTATCAACTATTCAAAAGCAGATAAAAAAAAGTAAAAGCAGCCAGGTTCAACAAACTAAAGAGCAGCAAGCATTAGAAGAACTCGTTGCCGCCTCAGAACAGCAAACGGCAGCTGCTGTACTGCAGGTGCAACAAACAGAAGAAGCGATCGCAGTTGAAAGAACCCGCTTAGCAAATTTGAAAGAACAAACGGTCACTCTCCAAGAAGATAAAATAAAACAGCAAAAACTGCTTGAGCAGCAGCTAATCAGCGCCTATATGGCCGGACAAAATGATCTAATCAAATTATTACTCAATCAAGAAGATCTCAGCCAAATAATTCGCGCAAAAAGTTACTACTTTTACCTTAATAAAGCACGCTTAGAAAGTATTGAGACACTGCAAAATACGCAGGTTCAGCTTGATAAAAATAGAGAAGAGCAAGCCGATTCGCTACTTGCTTTAGAGACAATGCATAAACAACAAAAAGCGATAAAAGAAGAATTAATAGAACAACGCGCACAGCGAACAAAAGCACTACAAGAATTAAAACAGGATTTAAATTATCAAAATGCACGCCTTGCTCAGCTTAATGATGCAGAAGCAAGCTTAAAAGTAAAACTGACAAAAGAGAGAGAAGCACGCCAAGAACGTGAATTAGCAGCCGCGAAAGCTAAAGCGAACAAAAAAATAACACTCAAAAAAGATGATCAAAGCCACTCCAGTATTGCCAAACAACAAGGGCAATTAAAATGGCCAATTCGCGGTAAAGTTTTATCCACTTTTGGCAGCCAACGCAGCAGCCAGGTAAAATGGAAAGGGATTGCCATTGCCGCCAATGAAGGTGAAAAAGTACGTGCAGTTGCAACAGGCCGCGTTTTATTTGCCGGATACTTTAAAGGTTACGGTATGGTAATCGCGCTCGATCACAGTGATAATTACATTACGCTTTACGGATACAATCAAACATTATTACAAAAAACGGGTGATATCGTTTTCCAAGGTGATGCAATCGCACTGGCAGGTCACAGTGGCGGACAGGATAAAAACAGCCTCTATTTTGAACTCAGCCATAAAGGCAAAGCACAAGATCCGATAAAGTGGCTTAAAAAGCGCAGATAATAATCTAAAGTGTAACTACTCAGCACTCCAATGATTTGAAGTGTTTTTATAAAGCAAAGCTGTAAATGCTCAGGGCTAAGCCATTTATGCTGAGTTCAAGGCTAAAAAGCGCAGTTTAGTCGTTTAAATGAGCATTTTTCAACGCGGAAATAAGCTTAAATGGCAACGACCTGAGTAATTACTCTAAAGTTAAGATAGTCAAAACACAGGTAGCAGAAAATAAAGATGCGGCTGACAAGCTTAATAATATTATTGATAGCCTTACTGCAAAGCCAAACTAGCTTTGCAGAAAAAATAGGCGTGCTCTCGATTGTGCTTGATGATATGGGTTACAGTTTAAATGACTTTCAAGCACTTTCCCTACCCAAAGAAATTACCTTTTCCGTTCTTCCTTTTACCCCTCAGGCCAGCCGTTTAGCTGAAAAAGCCCACCAGCAAGGTAGGGAAATATTACTGCACATACCGATGCAAGCAAAAAAGGACAACCATAAGCTAGGTAAAGGTGCATTAATGCTGGATATGCAGGAGAAAGAATTTAAAGCAAAGCTCAAACAGTCACTGCATTCTTTACCCTATGCACAGGGCATCAACAATCATATGGGAAGCACCTTAACCGAGCAGATCAAACCGATGCGCTGGACAATGGAAGTACTGCAGACGCAAGGGTTATATTTTCTAGACAGTCGCACAACTCCGCAAACGATTGCTGAAAGCACCGCAAAAATATCAGGTATTCCAGCATTAAGACGCCATGTTTTTTTGGATAATATTAAAACAGAAGATGCAATGGAGGCACAGTTACAGCGGGCGATTGAATTAAGTCAGCACAATAAAGCCGTGGTTATTATTGCCCATCCTTATCCGGAAACCATCCGTTTTCTTCAACAAAAATTTACAAAGCCAGTTAGCGGTTTTAAACTTATCGCACTTAATCTGCTGATCCCAGAAGCTCAGCGCTTAGTTATGTCACAAAAGAAGTCTGAATTACAGCAAGCGAATAACCTGACAGACTCTAAAGCCTCTTCACAAACACAATAAAAGAATCCAAATTATGCGTTTATCTGTTTTTTCACCTGAAAGTTCATCACAACTGTTAATTGATCTCGGTAAGATTTACCAAAATCTTTTTACTGCAAATCAACTTACTGCAGAGTCATTACTGGCTCTTATTGAAAATGAACAAGCTCAACTCTATGTAACCCTGTTTAATGATCGCCATCTCGGCGCATTACAAGTACAAACAACTGGGAATCAAGCACTACTAAGCTTGTTATCGGTGCGCGATATAACACGCCGTCGAGGTGTCGCTAAAAACCTGCTTCGTGAAGTAGAACAACAACTCAAAAGTGAAGGTGTGGTAGAAGCTAAAATGAACTTAGATGATATAAAAGAGGAAGAAAAAAACGGTCTAACTTTATTTATGCAAACTTGTGGTTATCAGCTTAACAAGGGTGTATTTAGCAAAAACTTATAAGCTTATTTTGATCGCTCTTAGCATAACAAAACCACTGCAAGAGTGGTTTTGTTATTTATGCTATTAACGCCCTGCTTTCGGGAAACTGCCCATCATCAGCTGTAAAATAGCCTGCATACGGTGTGTACTTGGATCGTTTTTATCTTTTTCTAAATCAATAAACCCCTGCATTGCAGAACGCCAGTAAACCTCTTTTAATTCAGCATCTAATACCGCAAGCAAAAATGTACCTTTTTCGTAACGCGGATCTGTCACGATACTTTTGTTCAGACCGGGTACTAAACCAAATTTGTCTTGAATTGTTTTATCCGCAATATCATCTTCTAAAGCAAATAAAAAGCCAATAACAACATCGGCCTGCATCGGATCAGGCTGGTACCGATAGCCTTTTGTTTCTAGGTAAGTAATTAATTCATCTCGAATATAACCTTTAATGGCATTTTCATTGTCATTATTAACAGCAGATAACACGCGATTATACTGCTCATTCCAAGTGAAAGTTGTAAAAGCGGGCAAGACATCTGCAGGTTTTCCACTACTGACAACCGTCATTCGCTCAACTTTTCTTTGCACTTTGGCTTGTTCTATCTGCGACTCTGGTGATGAACTGCTACAAGCAGCAAGCGCGATTAATGAAATAAACAAACTAACGGTTAAAGCGATTTTTTTCATATTTGTCTCCAATGTTGTTAGCTTACAATAAAATTAACTTTCAATAACAAATGAGGCGGCTTTTTCCATTACCTCAATGCCTGCGCCGGGAAGATGTCCATTTTGGCTTAAATGGCGGCGCCACGCTCGCGCACCAGGCAAACCTTGAAATAATCCTAACATATGACGCGCAATATGATTTAAATATGATCCATTACTTAGCTGCTGCTCAATATAAGGATACATTTTTTCCAACACCTCAAAACGGGTTAATATCTTTGACTGATCAGCAAACAGGCGTTGATCAACAGAGCTTAACAGATAAGGATTAGCATAAACTTCTCGCCCAAGCATCACACCATCTAAATGCTGCAGATGTATTTCACATTCATCTAAGGTTTTAATACCACCATTGATCGCAATGGTCAGCTGCGGAAAATCTTTTTTCAGTTGATAAACACGCTCATAATCAAGTGGTGGCACATCACGATTTTGTTTTGGGCTTAAACCACTCAGCCAGGCTTTACGCGCATGCACCACAAAGGTATCACAGCCTTTTTCTGCAACTTTACTGACAAAATCACATAAAAAATCATACGAATCTAAATCATCAATACCGATACGCGTTTTTACTGAGACTGGTAACCCTGTTGCATCAGACATCGCTTTTACAGCGTCACCAACCAGCTCAGCTTCGGACATCAGACAAGCACCGAAACGTCCGTTTTGCACGCGATCTGATGGACAACCTACATTTAAATTGATTTCATCAAAACCGCGCTCTTTTCCTGCTAATGCCGCTTGAGCCAAATCAACAGGCGCAGAACCGCCTAGCTGTAAACAGACCGGGTGTTCAGCATCATCTTTTTGCAGATAATCACCTTTACCGTATAAAATAGCACCTGTTGTAACCATTTCGCTATACAGTAGTGTGTTTTTACTCATTACACGATGGAAGTATCGGCAATGTCTGTCAGTCCAATCGAGCATCGGCGCAATGGAAAAGCGTTGTGATGGGTAAACATTGGTGTTATCTGGGTTTGTCATTGGTATTGCTCACTTTTCTATATGCTAATTTTGTGTTGAATTGCACTTAATATCGTCCTGCAGCACTTCTCGAGCAGGATTATGGCTTTATTTTCTACAGCACTAAACAGTAAATAATTACCATTTTAAAACGGCTGCAATTGTTAAAATAAAGCAGGTAATCATACACACAGAGCCCCATACATTCAAAAGAAAGAGCTTGCGAGGTTTTGGGCTAAAAAAGATCAAGAGTTAGAATAACTTAGCGTTAACAATATCGCGGAACAAATATTATCTTTGGATCAAAAAGGCTAATCCAGCAGCTATATATGTAACACAATATGCCATAAGCGCTAGCTAACAATTATTCATTTCTTCTGTGTAATCCGCTCGCTGTGGTAGCATAGCCTTTATCAGCAAACTAATTGTAATACCCATTTTAATATCTTAACCGTGAGTCACTGTTATGCAGAACCCTTTATTAGAACGTGCTATCGAGATTTGTAAGCAAAAAAAAATTCGCTTCACACCGATACGACAACGCGTATTCCTATTGATGGCAGAGCAAAAAGGGGCAGTAAGCGCTTATGATTTACTTGA
Source organism: Psychromonas sp. (assembly GCA_013619145.1). GTDB lineage: Bacteria > Pseudomonadota > Gammaproteobacteria > Enterobacterales > Psychromonadaceae > Psychromonas. The sequence goes on from JABXKR010000142.1 coordinate 25,171, forward strand.
GTTATTAAAAAAACATGATGCAAATGCCAAACCTCCCACAATATATCGTGCGTTAGACTTTTTATTAGAAAATCATTTTATTCATCGTATTGAATCGCTAAATGCCTACTTGATGTGTAGCCATTTTGGCTGTGAACACCCGATGCAATTACTGATTTGCGATAGCTGCCATAAAATTATAGGATTAACTGATCCTGTGATAGATGACGCATTTTCGGAGCAAGCTAAACAATCAGGCTTCCAAATTACGAATAAAGTATTAGAAGCCCATGGTATTTGTTATAACTGTCTCTATAATTAATCACTTATACTCATACCACTTGGGTATACTTTAATAAGCTTTCCCGACTAATAAATACAAGTGTATAAACTATGAATGCAGAATTTGTGAATCCTTTTTTATCTTCTTTTATCAACGTGCTACAAACAATGGCGCAAATAGAGATAAAACCGGGAAAACCTAGCCTTAAGAAAGATGCGATTGCACGCGGCGATGTATCAGGTTTAATCGGTATGGTCGGGCCTACAGCTAAAGGGTCTTTTTCAATTAGTTTTGAAAAAAAATTAGCTCTGAATGTTTTCCGCTTAATGGTTGGTGAAAGTGTTGACGATATCTCAGATGATATTACTGATATGCTTGGTGAAATCACCAATATGGTGGCGGGTGGCGCAAAACGCCAACTCGGCGAAAAAGGCTACGAGTTTAGCATGGCAACGCCAGTTGTTGTTTCCGGTCCAAATCATGCGATTAAACACCAAGTTGATGGCTCAAAAGTATTGATGCCTTTTAACTCAGAGCATGGCAACGCATTTATTGAGATCTGCTTTAACCAATAAAACACGCTTTTGCCATTTTTCAAACCTCCCTATCTTACCAGCGGAGGTTTTTTTATGCCTATGCGCTGACCATCAAACTGCTTTTCTTAATTTTCATTATCTAAAAGCACGCAATAAGCAAAAAAAAACCTCTTTACATATG
>JABXKR010000269.1 GCA_013619145.1 Psychromonas sp.
CGATTTCAGCAAGCGATTTAGTGGTTTTTACACCCGCATCTTCAAGTGCTCTAAATTTATCTGCTGCCGTACCTTTACCGCCTGCAATAATAGCACCGGCATGTCCCATACGTTTACCAGCAGGCGCTGTCACACCCGCAATATAAGAAACTACAGGTTTAGTTACATTGGCTTTAATAAACGCAGCAGCTTCCTCTTCAGCTGTACCGCCAATTTCGCCAATCATTACAATTGCTTCAGTTTCTGGATCTGCTTGGAAAAGCGCTAAGACATCAACAAAACTTGTGCCCGGGATTGGATCGCCACCGATACCCACACAAGTTGATTGGCCAAAACCTTCATCAGTAGTTTGTTTTACTGCTTCATAGGTTAATGTACCAGAGCGAGAAACAATACCCACTTTACCTTTTTGATGAATATGACCGGGCATAATACCAATCTTACATTCATCTGGCGTAATAACACCTGGACAGTTAGGGCCAATCATAACAACACCAGACTGATCTAATTTCACTTTCACTTCAAGCATATCCAATGTTGGTATGCCCTCTGTGATAGTAACAATTAATTTAATGCCCGCATCAATAGCTTCTAAGATAGCATCTTTGCAAAATGGTGCCGGCACATAAATCACACTTGCCGTTGCACCAGTTGTTTCAACAGCTTCTCGTACGGTATTAAAAACAGGTAAACCAAGATGCATTTGCCCTCCTTTACCAGGAGATACACCACCGACCATTTGCGTGCCGTAATCAATCGATTGTTCGCTGTGGAAAGTACCTTGACCACCGGTAAAACCCTGGCAAATTACTTTTGTGTCTTTATTAATTAAAATACTCATTATTTGCCAGCTCCTACTGCTTTAACTGCTTGTTCTGCAGCATCGCTAAGCGAAGTTGCCGCAATAATATTCAGGCCTGAATCAGCAAGTTTTTGACGACCTAGATCTGCGTTATTACCTTCTAAACGAACGATAACAGGCACAGATACACCAACCTCTTCAACTGCGCCGATAACACCATCAGCAATAAGATCACATCGCACGATGCCACCGAAGATATTAACCAGCACGGCTTCAACTTTTTCGTCTGAAAGAATTATTTTAAATGCTTCCGTTACACGCTCTTTTGTTGCACCGCCACCAACATCCAGGAAGTTAGCAGGTTTACCACCCTTTAACTGCACGATATCCATGGTTCCCATTGCCAGGCCTGCGCCGTTAACCATACAGCCTATGTTACCATCAAGAGCTACATAGTTAAGTTCCCATTGTGATGCATGTACTTCACGCTCATCTTCTTGTGAAAGATCGTGCATTTCACGGAGCTCTTTTTGACGGTACATTGCATTTGAATCAATGTTAATTTTACCATCAAGGCAAATCAGATCGTTGTCAGTTGTTACCACTAACGGGTTGATTTCCAATAGTGCTAAATCTTTATCATGGAAAAGTTTTGCAAGACCTAAGAAGATATCGGTAAACTGTTTAATCTGCTTACTTTGTAAACCAAGTTTAAATGCAAGTTCGCGACCTTGATATGCTTGAGGACCGACCAGAGGATCAATCATCGCCTTATGGATAAGCTCTGGTGTTTCTGCCGCAACTTTCTCAATTTCAACGCCACCTTCAGTTGATGCCATAAAAACAACACGTTGTGATGCTCGGTCAACAACAGCTCCTAAGTAAAGCTCATTAGCAATGTCTGAACAGCTTTCAACCAATAGTTGGTAAGTAATTAGATTTTTACCTAACCACTTGTGCGCAAAATTGCGAATCACCTCTTTTGATTTAGCTAATTCAACCCCACCAGCTTTACCACGACCGCCCGCATGTACCTGACATTTTACAACCCATTTATTACCACCTAACTGTGATGCCGCGTTTACAGCTTCCTCTGCAGTGTCACATGCAATTCCTTGAGGAACAGGAAGACCATATTCTGTGAACAGCTGCTTTGCCTGATATTCATGCAAATTCATGATTCTTTTCCATTATTTAGGTTAAACTAATGACCTCATTATATAGGTCGCGATTGTCGAAGCAAGATCACATTTCTACTTAGCTTGTTGTTAATAAGACAGTTTTGTTTAAATTAACAGCAAATTCTTAAATATCCAAAAGCAGACGTGTTGGATCTTCAAGTAATTCTTTAATTGTTACCAAGAAACTCACTGATTCTTTTCCATCAACTAAACGATGATCGTAAGAAAGTGCCAGATACATCATTGGTAAAATTTCAACTTTACCATCAACAGCCATTGGCCTGTCTTGAATTTTGTGCATCCCTAAGATAGCCGCTTGTGGTGGATTGATGATCGGGGTTGATAATAATGAGCCGAATATCCCACCATTGGTGACCGTAAAGTTACCGCCCATCATTTCATCAACCGTTAATTTACCATCTCGCCCCTTAATTGCTAACGCTTTTATACCTTTTTCTATTTCCGCAACACTTAATGTATCTGTATCGCGCAACACAGGAGTAACTAAACCTCGAGGCGTTGAAACTGCAATGCTGATATCGAAAAAATTATGGTAAACAATATCATCACCATCAATGGCTGCATTCACTTCCGGAAAGCGTTTTAATGCTTCAGTCACCGCTTTAATGTAAAACGACATAAAACCTAAACGAATACCGTGTTTTTTCTCAAATGCATCTTGATATTGTTTACGAAGATCCATAATTGGTTTCATATTCACTTCATTAAATGTTGTCAACATTGCAGTTGAGTTTTTCGCTTCTAATAAACGCTCGGCAACACGTTTACGCAGGCGTGTCATTGGCACGCGTTTATCACTACGTGCAACAACCGCGGCGACGATATCAACCTGCGGTGCAGTGGCATCCTTATTCTTCACTTCGCGATATTTTTCAACATCAGCACGGGTAATAACACCACCTTTTCCTGAGCCTTTAAGATCTCGTGCATCAATCCCCTCTTCAAGCATTAAACGGCGCACCGAAGGACTGGCATCGGCAACGCCAGCTGCTGCTTCAACTTCTATTTCAGGCGCTTTTTCAGGGGCTGCCCCCTCTTTTAATTTGCCCAATAATTGCTTAGAAAGTACTGTCGCTCCTTGATCTTCAATAATCTCCTGCAATATACCCGATGCCGTTGCTGGCACCTCTAAAACTACTTTATCGGTTTCGATTTCAACAAGCACTTCATCTCGTTCAACAAAGTCACCAGCTTGTTTATGCCAGACTGCAACGCTTGCATCTGCCACAGACTCTGGAAGTTCTGGAACTAATATCTCAATCATAATTAACGCTTCCTAGTGTAATATTTTTAAAACTAAAATCAGGCTGTTTTTGATTCTTTTTTATAATTCAGACTCTTCAAGACCAAGTGCTTCATTTACCAATATTTTCTGCTGTTTTAAATGTAACGACATATAACCAACAGCAGTGGATGCCGATGCATCTCGACCTGCATAATGTAATTTTGCACCTTCAGGTAATACTGTTCTGAAATGATGCTGGCTACAATACCAAGCACCTTGGTTTTGCGGCTCTTCTTGACACCAAATAAAATCTTTAACATGTGCATAATCGGCAAAAATATCATTCACTTCATCAGTAGGGAATGGATATAACTGCTCGATGCGAATAATAGCAACATTGTTGAGCACCTTATTACGACGTATTTCTAATAATTCGTAATAAACTTTTCCACTGCATAAAACAACGCGATCCACAGCTTTTGCATCTAACTCATCAATTTCAGCTATCGCATTTTGGAATGTCCCGGATGCAAGTTCATCTAAGCTTGAAACCGCTAAAGGATGACGAAGCAGTGATTTAGGTGACATTACAATTAATGGACGGCGCATAGAGCGAACCACCTGACGGCGTAACATATGGTAAACCTGTGCTGGTGTTGATGGAACACAAACTTGCATATTATGTTCAGCACAAAGCTGTAAATAACGTTCTAAACGTGCCGATGAATGCTCTGGACCTTGGCCCTCATAACCATGCGGCAACATCACAGTTAAACCACACATGCGTCCCCACTTCTGTTCACCAGAAGATAAAAACTGATCAAAAACGACTTGTGCACCATTGGCGAAATCACCAAACTGAGCTTCCCAAATACATAAGCCTTTTGGCGCAGCTGTTGAATAACCATATTCGAATGCTAAAACGGCCGCTTCAGATAAAACAGAATCATAAACATCAAAATGACCTTGCTGATCGGAAATGTTTTTAAGTGGAATATAACGTTGTCCCTCTTTTTGCTCATGCAAAACAGCATGACGATGAAAGAAGGTGCCACGACCGGAATCCTGCCCTACCAAACGAATATTATATTTACAGTCAAGCAAAGTCGCATAGGCCAGATTTTCAGCAAATCCCCAATCACAAAGTTTTTCACCGCGCGCCATTAATTGACGATCAGCATAAATCTTTCTAACACGCGAGTGCTGCTGTTGTGAATCGGGGTATTGACTAATCGACTCAGCTAACTCAACTAAACGCTCTTTAGAAAACTCTGCTTCGTATGGCGCATACCAATCATGCTTAAGATAAGGAGACCAATCGACAGAATGGCGCTGCATTGCTTGCCACTCTTTAACCACACATTCACCGTTATCCAGAGCTTCTCGGTACTCTTCAACTAACTGTTTACCATAACCTTTTTCTATTACACCTTCACTTTCAAGTTGCTCTACGTAAATTTCTCGCGGTGTAGAGTGTTTTTTAATTTTTTGATACATTAAAGGTTGCGTTGCACTTGGTTCATCGGCTTCATTATGACCATGGCGGCGATAACAAACTAAATCGATAACCACATCGCGTTTAAAAGTATTGCGGAAATCAAGCGCTATTTGTGTTGCTAAAATAACAGCTTCAGGATCATCTGCATTAACATGGAGGATCGGGGCCTGCACCATTTTGGCAATATCGGTACAGTAACGTGTTGAACGTGTATCTTCAGGGTTTGAGGTTGTAAAACCAATTTGGTTATTGATAACAATCCGGATTGTGCCACTTACTTTAAAAGCACGCGCTTGTGACATATTAAAAGTCTCCTGCACAATACCTTGTCCAGCAATTGCAGAATCACCATGAACGGTAATCGGCAGCACACTTTCACCAATGCTCTGTAAACGCTCTTGACGCGCACGCACCGAACCTAAAACAACAGGATTCACAATCTCTAAATGTGATGGGTTAAATGCTAACGAAAGGTGAACATTGCCTTTGGGGGTTTTAAAGTCACTACTAAAACCCTGGTGATATTTAACATCACTTGAGCCATTAACTTCACCATGTTTACCCGCAAATTCATCAAACAAAAGATTGGGTTTTTTTCCGAGTACATTCACCAGCACATTAAGCCGACCACGATGCGCCATACCTAGCACAACTTCTTGAGCCCCCTGCTCACCCGCACGACGAATTAACTCTTTAAGCATAGGAACAAAAGAGTCGCCACCTTCTAAAGAAAAACGTTTTGCCCCGGGGAATTTTGCACCAATATAACGTTCTAGACCTTCGGCAGCCGTTAACTCTTCTAGAAAACGGTTTTTTGCTTGTTCACTAAATGAAGGACTGCTTTCACATGACTCGATACGATTCTGTAACCAACGTTTCTCTTCAGTATTGGTGATGTGCATATACTCAGCACCAATTGAGCCACAATAAGTCCTTTTTAGTGATGTAACAAGATCACGTAATATCATAGTTTCATTAGATGCTGCATATGAGCCGACATTAAAACTCGCATCAAGATCAGAGCCTTCTAAATCATGATAGAAGGGATCTAAATCTTTAATGGTCTCATGTTTGCTCAAAGCAAGCGGATCAAGTGTTGCCACTTCATGACCACGGTTGCGATATGAACCAATTAACTGTAAAACTTTAACTTGTTTGGCGTCATTGTGCACGGCGCCTTGCGGTGGGGTTAAACATTTTGGTTTTTTGGCCGCAGCTTTTATCTGCTCACGAATAACTGAGTGTGCTTCTTCCGGTAACTCATTAACTTTAGGTAATTCATCAAAAACTGCGCGCCAATTGGCATCAACAGCAAGAGGATCTTCTAAATATGACTCATAAAGAGCTTCAATATAGGTAGAGTTTGCCCCGGAAAGATGTGATGAGGCTAACCATGTTTCCATAACATTAATTGGCATTAAAATTCCTTAATATTCTTTTATCTGCAACTAAATCGCACGCTGTAATAACATCGATTTAATTTTACCAATTGCTTTGGTCGGGTTTAGTCCTTTAGGACAAACGCTGACACAGTTCATAATCCCATGACAACGAAAAACACTAAATGCATCATCTAAATCAGATAAACGTGCTTCTGTCGCACTATCACGACTATCAATAAGAAATCGATATGCGGCTAATAACCCCGCAGGCCCGATAAACTTATCAGGATTCCACCAGAACGATGGACAAGAGGTTGAACAACATGCGCATAAGATACACTCGTATAAACCATCTAGTTTTTCACGCTGCTCTGGTGATTGTTTAAATTCACCAGCAGGAGGCTGACTATCATCGTTAATTAAATATGGCTTGATTTTTTCATACTGAGTATAAAATTGTGTCATATCGATAACTAGATCACGTACCACGGGCAAACCAGGTAGTGGCCGGATAACTATTTTACCTTTAGCTAATAAATCTGATAACGGTGTAATGCACGCAAGTCCATTTTTACCATTAATATTTAAACCATCCGATCCACATACCCCCTCTCGACATGAACGACGAAATGACAAACTAGCATCCTGCTCTTTTAATAAAATTAAAGCATCTAATACCATCATATCTGAGCCTTCAGGTACATCTAATCTGAAATCTTGCATATAGGGTGCATTATCAACATCAGGGTTATAACGATAAACAGAAAATGTAACATTCATAACAACTAACCTTCTTAATAAACACGTGCTTTAGGTGGAAAAGCTTCACGTAGCACAGGTGCCATATTGACATCACGTTTACACATACTTGTCGTTTCAGGATTAAAAATGCTGTGGTGCAGCCAGTTTGCATCATCACGTTCAGGATAGTCGAATCGACTGTGCGCGCCACGACTTTCTGTTCTAAAATTTGCCGCCATTGCTGTTGAAAACGCCGTTTCCATCAAATTATCAAGCTCTAAACATTCAATACGGTTAGTATTAAATTCAAGGCTCTTATCATCCAGTTTGGCATTTAGCAGACGCTTGCGCAGTACTTTGAGTTCAGCTAAACCTTCTGCCATCGCCTCTCCTTCTCTAAATACGGAGAAGTTACGCTGCATACAATCTTGTAAATCTTTACGGATTTGCGTCGGGCATTCACTGCCATCACCTTTTTCCCAACGATTGAAACGCTCAAGCGCAGCTGCAATGTTTTCTTGACTTGCTTCTTTTAAGCTGTTTTCTTCTGTTAATACTTTACCTAAATGTTTGCCTGCTGCACGACCAAATACCACCAAATCCAGCAGCGAGTTGCCACCTAAACGGTTGGCACCATGGACAGATACACTGGCGATTTCACCAACTGCAAACAGCCCTTTCACTTCAACGTCTTTACCCTGTTCATCAAGCTTTAATACTTGCCCATTTACGGTTGTCGGAACGCCCCCCATCATATAATGACATGTTGGAATAATTGGAATCGGCTCTTTAACAGGATCAACATGGGCAAAAGTACGAGACAGTTCACAGATACCAGGAAGACGAGACTCTAAAACTTCTGCGCCCAGGTGATCCAGTTTAAGTTTAATATGTGTCCCCCATGGTCCTTCACAACCGCGGCCCTCACGAATTTCGATCATAATTGAACGCGCAACCACATCACGACCCGCTAAATCTTTGGCATTAGGCGCATAACGTTCCATAAAACGTTCACCGTCTTTATTGAGAAGATAACCACCTTCACCACGACAACCTTCGGTCACTAATACAGCTGCGGGAGCGATGCCGGTCGTTTGGGAGTTGCACAGTGGCATATGGTGTACCTGTGCAGCAGCTGTGGGCGGCATAGCCACGGGATCACGGGTAGTAGTATG
>JABXKR010000276.1 GCA_013619145.1 Psychromonas sp.
GTGCAGCTCGGCTGCCCATGCCGTTTCTGCTACTTGGCCACAGACGGATACAGATACACCCAGCGCGGCCTTTGGCCGCAACCAATTTATCTCTCACAGAGGCACGAAGACACAGAGTAAGAATGAGTGAGGAGATTAGAACCACTAATCTACACTAATTGACACTAACAAGACTGAGTTGTTGTTTTGAGATTAGCGAGGATTAGCGCAAATTAGTGGTTAGAAGAGAGCTTTTCTTTGTGCCTTTGAGGCTTTGTGTGAGGGAATCTAATTTACTATCCTATATGAAGATACGATTACGACAGAAACATAATCGAGCAAAAAAAACAAGAAGTTGCAGGATTGTAGTACAAAGAAAAGATCAAACATCAACTGATATTAGACACGGATTTCACTGGTTAGCGCGGATTTTTGTTCACCAGGGAAGGCAGGAAGAACCACGAAGAAAGACAAGAATCGCCAAAATTAGAAGGCAGCTTTTATGATTTTGTTAGCGAAGATTATCAATTAGAGTCAAGCTTTCCAGCAGATCGAAGTGTCGTCAGAAAACTTACTAAATATGTCGGTCAGGGAGGTGGTGTAAGTATCAGTTTTGATCAAAAACATCTCGGTGAGCGTATTCAATATGATCCTGATAGTGACACTTTAACTATTCAGGGCATTCCGCCTAATTTACGAGAGCAGTTAAAGCGTGACACTAATTTGGCGCCAGAAAATACAAATGAAGACGATCCGCAAAGTCCGCCGTTTTAGTTATAACTTGACGTAACTGGCCCAATGTTAGTTAATAAGATGGTCAGTGGCAGTGTTGATAAATAACAATAAAATGAGAATAGAATGAAATTATTTGTACGTGATTTAACCGTGATTGATGCGTCATATTTAGATGCAGCACGTGGATTTGTAGGTGAAAGTTATCAAGTTGATATTATTTTGCAAGGATCACTAAATGAGCAATCAATGATCCTTGATTTTTCATTAGTAAAAAAACAGATAAAAGCGATTATCGATGCAGAGGTTGATCATAAATTATTGGTTCCACATGCCTCTGAGGATTGTAGTGTAATATTCGAATCACAACGTACTCAAGTGAATTTTAAACTGAACGATAATTCTGTTATTCAATTAAAATGTCCCAATGAAGCCTATTGCTTCTTGGAAAGTGAAATTATTAGCATTGAATTGTTAGAGACTTACCTTGAACAGGTTATTTTATTACAACTTCCTGAAAATATTGTCGATTTAGAAGTGAAACTGCGCAATGAGCAAATCGATACACCTTATTACCATTACACTCATGGTTTGAAAAAGCATGATGGTAATTGTCAGCGTATTGCTCACGGGCATCGTTCTAAAATCGATATATTTATTAACGATATTTATAATAAGGAATTAGTTCAGGATTGGGCAAACCGTTGGAAAGATATCTATTTAGTCAGTCGTGAAGATATTATCGAAAAATCGGATTTATCATTTATTGTAGTGAAAAATAACATTGATAAATTATGCAGCGCTTATCATGCACCACAAGGTTATTTTGAACTTTTAATGCCTGCACACAGGGCTGAAGTTTTACCAAAAGATACCACGGTTGAAGAACTTGCAAACTATATTTGTGAGCAGATAAAAGCGCGAATTGGTGATGATAAAGTTACCGTTTATGCATATGAAGGTATTGGCAAAGGCGCAATTGCTGAGTTGTAAATTATTAGGAGAAATATAATGGCAGAAGAAACATTTTTCAGAAAAATAATCGATAAAGAGATCCCTTCAGATATGCTTTATCAGGATGATTTTGTAACCGCTTTTCGTGATATTTCACCGCAAGCGCCGACCCATATTTTAATTATCCCGAATAAATTGATCGCAACAGCTAACGATATTGAAATTGAAGATGAGTTACTGATTGGTAAACTTTACAGTGTGGCAAAAATATTAGCCAAACAAGAAGGTATTGACGAGTCGGGTTATCGATTGATTATGAATTGTAACCAAGATGGCGGGCAAGAAGTATTTCATATCCATCTGCATCTGCTTGGCGGAAAACCTCTAGGGCAATTGGTTGCAGTTGGTTAAGTTTGCGCAATCTGGTTATAATCAGCCTGACATTAAAATTATATTTTGGAGAGAATAATGAAAGTAAAAACAAATCTTTGGTTAGCAGTCATTGCTACTTTTATGATTAGCGCATGTTCAACCTCTGTTGAACGTTTAGATTCTCAACAGGAAGTTGATTTAAGTGGTGCATGGAATGATACCGATTCACAATTAGTGGCGCGCGAAATGATAGAAGATTCGCTATCACGAGCTTGGATTAATAAGTTTGTAAAAGCAGAAGGTAAAGAGCCTGCTGTTATTGTGGGCAGAATTAAAAATTTAAGCCATGAACATATTAATACCAATACATTTATCGCCAATATGGAACGCGAGTTAATCAACTCAGGTGAAGTGCAGTTTGTAGCCTCATCGTCAGCGCGAAATGAGATTCGTGAAGAGCGTGGTGATCAAGATTTAAATGCTTCAGAAGAAACACGCAAAGATATGGGCCAGGAGTACGGTGCGGATTTCATGATGCAGGGGCAAATCAATACCATTATTGATGTTGACGGCACAACGCAAGTACGTTTTTATCAAGTTAATTTAGAGCTTATTAGTATTAAAGATAACCGCAAAGTATGGATTGGTGAGAAGAGAATTAAAAAGCTTGTTAAAAATAGTAAATTACGTGAATAACAGTATGGCACTGTAATATAGCCAAACCAGCAATCAGGCGCTAAATTTGCGCCTGATTTATTATTACTCCGCTTTTAAATATTATGGAATAACAGATGTATAAATTCTTATTTCTTTTTCTTTTCACCATTATTTCAGGGTGTGCTGGGCAGCAGCAGGAAAATAACGATTTAGCGAATTTATTATATATTCAAAACCCGCAAGATGTACTCGAGAAGTTACAAACCACAGAGCCAGTTGAACGTGATTATGCACAATTTCATCTTAATATCGGTTTATTACAGTTAATGACAGGTGATTTTCAAAGTGCTATTGACACATTTTCTTTAGCAAAACGAGAAATGGCGGTATTAGCTGCAAGCTCGGTCAGTGAGAATATTGGTGCGGGCACGGTTAATGAAACATTAAGAAGCTATAGTGGTTACCCGACAGACAGAGTCATGGTGCACAATATGCTGGCACTGAGTTATCTGTTTAATAATGATATTGAAGGCGCACGTGTTGAGATGTTACAAGCAGATATCTCAATGAAAAAACTGGCAAAACGAAAAGATCTTAATGGTCAATTAGCCAGCTCTCATCTGTTAGCGGGCATTATCTATGAATTATTAGATGAACAATCAAACGCTTTAATCAGTTATAAACATGCGGCAGATATTATCGAGCAACGCGGTCTTGCTTTACCTATTGGTTTAAAACAAGCATTGCTGCGAATGAGCTTTAAACTAGGCGCGCAAAATCAATATGTAGCATATAAAAAACAGTTCCCCAATCTGCCTGTGCCAACTAACAACAATAAAAACCAACTTTTTGCGCTCTATTTTGATGGTGTAGTGAGTAATAAAAAGCAAAACTCAATTATGGTTCCCGATCATGATAATGAGCAGTTAATCCGAATTTCTATACCTGCATATCCGCAAATGAAGCATCGTATTGGCCGTGCTAAAATTGCACAGCAAAAAACACAATTAACAACAGAATTAGTTGAGAATTTAGAAGTATTAGTAAGAGAGGATTTAGATAAAGAGTACCCGTCTATCTTATTACTGACAACAACGCGCGCGATTGCAAAATATGAATTGGTCAAACAGGCAGATAAGCAAGATTCACTGCTTGGCGCATTAGTAAATATTGCCACGGTACTAACGGAAGTTGCTGATTTAAGAAGTTGGAATATGCTTCCTTCAAATATTCAGTTTGCTTATATTGAAACAGCTGAAAATGAGGTTGTTATCAATAGCAGCAATACCTTATCTCAAAAAATAACCATTAATAACGGTTCGAAAAATGTGGTGTTAATTAATAGCTTATCGAATGAAGTTTTTCATTATCAACAATAATAGATTAAGCAGCTGCAAATGCTGATTTGTGCATCTGCAACTGCTTTGACTAAAAAAATATTAAGGTGCCTATGAAAGTTAAAATAAATTTAAGTTTGCTACTCGCCTGTTTTTTGCTTGTTTCATGCGCTTCAACTTCAGGACCGCAAAAACGGCCTGCATGGATAGATAATGCGCAAAGCAGTTATCCAGCAAAAGAATATCTAACGGCGGTCGGACAAGCATCTAATCGAGATCGCGCAACTGAAAATGCGATTGCCAATTTAGCCGAGATATTTTTTGTTAATGTACGTGCGCAAACGAATGTCTTAACAGAGGCAACAAAACAACAAAGTGCGCTGGGCGTGACAATGGAAAGCTCAACCAGTTTACAACGAAATATTCAAACAGAAACCGATCAAGCGATTAGTGGGGTGGTTATCAGGGATAGCTGGTTAAGCCCGGAGGGGGAATATTATGCGTTGGCAGTATTAGATAAACGCAAAGCTGCAATCAGCTTAACTGAATCAATTATGGAGTTGGATGATTCTACCGCTGAGTTTATTGATTATAGTCTCAACAGTGCGCCGAATACGATTGCGGCATTAAATGCGTTACGTGCTGCACGTGATGAACAATTGACGCGTTCTATGGCTAACTTACAACTTAAACAGGTCAGTGTTTCAGGCATACCAAATGATATTTCCAGTGCTAAAATTGAAAAGCTAATTGCTAAAAAATTAGCATCAATGAAGGTCAGTGTCGAGGTAGACAGTGCCCGCCATAAAAAAACTATACAGTCAGGTTTAGCAAAATTAGGGGTCGCGGTTGTCGAAATATCGAATCTGCAGGTCAGTGCTGATATTGATATTACTGAGCCTGCATTAATTAACAGTTGGTATTGGTTACGCGGAAGTTATGAGCTGTCTATTGCTGAAAATGGACAGGAGATTAGTCGTAAACGCTGGCCTGTGAAAGTATCTGCAAAGCAGCAGGAGCTGCTTATCCCGCGTTTACAGGATAGTATCAATAATAAAATTTCAAATTATCTTATTGAATTAGTAAGCGATTCTCCAACGCTATAATTTTTGTTTTTCCAACAGTTTAATCTGTTGATAAAGTGATTTAATAGAAGGTATCTCGATATTGTGTCGTGATGCCTTTTTTAATAAATAACCGCCAATATATTCATTTTCAGTGCTACGCTGAAAATAGATATCTCTGTTCATTGATGAATAGTTTTCAGCTGTTGCATCGATCACCTGCCTGATAATATTAAGCAGCTCACTCTCTTCAAAGTGAATATCTTCAGCTTGTGCCACCTGCAAAGCTTCTGTTGTGATCGCTGCTATTTTTGGTTCAAAAGCACTCTGTTGCAATAAGCCGTTTTTAATCTGATAAATAGCCGTTAAAGGATTAATTGCAATATTTATCAGCAATTTCAGCCATAATTTCTGCTTAATATCATCAGCCCAATGTGTATTTGCCAATGCTAAATTTAATGGCCTAACAAGATCTTTATGTAATTTAGCCTGCTTATTAAATGGGCCTAAATAAGTGATACCCAGACCCGTTTGTTGAATCTCTAATGGCGCATGTAATAAACTTGCATTCGCCGTTGTTGCGCATATTATCGGGTTATTCGGTAAAAGTTTTTGAATCTGTTCCGCGCAGCCCATGCCGTTATGCATCAGTATAATAACTTGCTGTGGGCCTATCATTTTTAGCTGCTTTTGTATCGCTTGCTTAACTTGTGTGGCTTTAACGCAGACAAGAACAGGATCAGTTGAGTTTATTAAAGTTGTGCCAGATGACATTGTAAATTGATGATCTTGCTGTTGTAAATCCTGATAGTGCAGTGTGTCTGATAACAAAACGCTGCGGCTGACAAGGTGAACATCCTGACCCGTGCGTTTTAAATTTGCAGCCCATAAACAGCCAATTGCCCCTGCGCCTATTATTTGCCACATTTTACAGATCCTAAATATTTATTTTAAGGAAGCATATCATACACCCAAACCACTTCAATATGCAGATTCAGAACTTCGCCCAGATGTTAGTACAAGGCGTAACACGATGACCTTTCGGGCGAAACTCCCGAAGGGCAAGGCGATAAACGATGATCTTCGTTGTTAGAAGGCTTTGATTTAGAATAACTAAACTATTAACTTTCTGCCTGGAATCTGAG
>JABXKR010000277.1 GCA_013619145.1 Psychromonas sp.
CAAATAGATTATGCAGATTTCTATTTTCAAGCAAGTCGCCATGAGTCATGGTTATTAGAAGACGGTATTGTTAAAGACGGCAGTTACAATATCGAAAAAGGCGTGGGTATTCGCGCAGTATCCGGTGAAAAAACAGGTTTTGCTTATTCCGACCAAATATCGGCAAAAGCGATTGCTGAGGCAGCAAATGCAGCTCGAAGCATTGTTAAAAGTGGTCAGGAAAAACAGGTTAAATTACTTTTACCAACACAATCGCCTCTAATTTATGGTCAGTCAGATCCACTTAATAGTTTGTCGCAAGATAAAAAAATTGAGCTTTTAAAACAAGTTGATATTTTTACACGTGCGCTTGATCCTGCTGTGTGTGAAGTGACCGTATCACTAAATGCGGTTTATGAAGAGATTTTAGTTGCCGCCAGTGATGGCACATTTGCGACTGATATTCGTCCACTGGTACGTTTTAGCTGTTCAGTTTTAATTGAAAAACAGGGGAAACGGGAACGAGGCAGTGCCGGTGGTGGTGGACGTTTCGATTTAGACTATTTCACCGATACCCTTGAAGGAGAAGCAAAAGCTTTTTCCTATGCTAAAGAGGCATTACGTCAAGCGCTTATCAATATTGATGCGATTGAGGCACCTGCAGGCTCAATGCCTGTTATTGTGGGGGCGGGTTGGCCTGGCGTTTTATTGCATGAGGCGGTTGGCCATGGTTTAGAAGGGGACTTTAACCGTAAAGGTTCGTCAGCATATTCAGGTTGTATTGGTCAACAAGTCGCTTCAAAGCATTGCACCGTTATTGATGACGGCACCATTAAAGATCGTCGTGGCTCACTCAATATCGATGATGAAGGTACAAAAGGGCAACGTAACGTTTTAATCGAAAACGGTATTTTGAAAGGTTATATGCAGGATAAATTAAATGCGCGCCTGATGGGAGTGGCTCCGACAGGTAATGGTCGCCGTGAATCTTACGCACATTTACCACTGCCTCGCATGACCAATACCTTTATGCTTAACGGTGATTGTGAACATGAAGAATTAATAAGCAGTGTTAAAAAAGGTATTTACGCATCCAACTTTGGCGGCGGTCAGGTTGATATCACTTCTGGTAAATTTGTTTTCTCAGCTTCTGAAGCGTATCTGATTGAAGATGGTAAAGTCACAGCACCGATCAAAGGGGCAACATTAATCGGTAATGGATTTGATGCGATGCAGCAGATCTCAATGGTTGCCAATAATATGTGCCTTGATTCCGGTATTGGCGTGTGTGGTAAAGAAGGGCAAAGCATACCAGTCGGTGTCGGCCAACCTTCACTGAAAATCGATCAGCTGACCGTTGGTGGTACGAGTTAGATTAACTCAAAAAGTAACGGAGTAGAGGATTTAATTAGCACTAAAGCTCACTGCAACGAACTAAATAACCTTGTAAACAGAGCCTGCTATTCCCAATTTGCTGAGAATAGCTGCCTCTATACCCAAGCTACCTCAAGATGCAAGAGTCAGCAAGTCGATAAATGATGAAATTCTAGGCAGAAGGTTGATGATCTAGTCACTCTAAATCAAAACCTTCTAACAACGAAGATCATCGTTTATCGTCTTGCCCTTCGGGAGTTTCGCCCGAGAGCTAGCACTGCGTTGCAACACTTGAAAAGGGAATACCATTCTCATCATGTTGCGCCTTATTCTAGCATCCGGGCGAAGCTCTGAATTAGCATATTGAGGTAGTTTGGGTATAACAGTTCGATTGAAGTTGTTTTCTACCATTAACTAACGTTTACTTCGTTCAATCTCATCAATCTCATCAACCTCATCAACCGTTTTATGGTTATGAGCAGTTTTATTAATTACTCTTCCTGAGATGCAGAATGAACAGCTGTATAACCTAATTGTTATAAGCTGGAATTGGAAAGTGGATAATATATAAGATGCTATAGTATAAGGGGATCTTTATTCAACAAGCTGGGGGCCATAGTTGTAGCGTGTAAATATTTTGGAGCCCTTTAGGTAATTCATAAATTCTAGGAAAATAACCATGAAAATTATTGGATTTGCAGCAAGTAACCACAAAAAATCAATCAACAATCAACTTGTTAAGTATGCATCTCAATTTCTAAAGAAGCATGATGTGGAAATTTTGAATTTAAATGATTATGAACTGCCTTTATATAGTCAAGACAAAGAAGAAGAGATCGGACACCCTGAAATAGCCAAGGATTTTTTAGCTAAGTTACGTGGAAGTGACGGCATTATTATCTCTTTCGCCGAGCATAATGGCTCTTATACCGTTGCATATAAAAATTTATTTGACTGGTGCTCTCGTATCGAGCCTAAAGTTTTTCAGCATAAACCAATGGTTCTTTTATCTACGTCTCCGGGGGCTATGGGGGGAGCCAGTGTATTAGCTACTGCTGTGCAATCAGCCCCATATTTTGACGGTATAGTTAAAGCTAGTTTATCTGTACCTAATTTTTATGAGAATTTTGATTCAGAAAAGCAACTGCTAAAGCACCCTGAACTAAATGAACAGTTTAAAGATGCAATTAGCCATTTAAATCATTTGAGATAAAATGCTGGTCAGCATTGCAATTAAAATAATCTTAATTTCTTAAAGTCTTAAGGTAAAAAAAAAGGAAACTGACTGAGTAGTCACTTTCCTTTTCTATCGAAGGTCAAATTTTGCCTTAAATGCAATATTTGACCTTTTTATAAATAAGTAAGTTAATTAATTACTTATTTAGGATCTGCTAATAGCTCTGCGCTGCCTTCATAAGTGAATACATCTTCACCAAATTTTGCACGAGAGTAAGAGTGATCTAGGCCGCCTAGATCTTTTGAATTGCCCATGTGAACAATAAATTTGAACTCTTTCCAGTCATCACCTTTTAGAGGAATAACGTAGTAAGCGCCATGTGTTTCAGAAACACCTGTTAGAGGAAATGCGTCATACCAACTTGTTGCTTCTTTAACATCGCCAGACCAAAGGTGTAGACCCCAATCTGTGTACTCGTTATCATCACGTTTGTAATAGATAACAGCTTCACTTGGACCCGGCGTGTATAAGCCTGGGATAGTGTTTGCACTAGAAGTTTCTTCTACTGCAATTTCTTCTGCTACTGGCTCATCAGCTGCTGGAGTTGAAGAACAGCCTACTACCGCGATTGCTGCAAAAGCTGCTAGTAAATGTCTAAATTTCATAAAATATCCTTATTGTTTCGTTTATAGTTTTTTTTGTCGTTCAAAGAACTTATGAGAAAAGCATACTTATATTTAATAAGCAGGCAGTCCTACTAGCGTTCGATAATTTACCTAAAGTCCAATAAAGCAGATTGGTTTGTTTAGGTTCAGCTAGGATAAGTCAAAGAATCTCTTGATACAAAACAACTGTGAGTAATTTGTTGGAAATAGTGATCAAAGATTAGTTTTTGATAATTACTATCCAGTAAATTCTTTATGTTTGAGCTGGTTAGCAGAATATTTTGAGACTGGCTATTGAAGGTGGCATTATACAAAAAATTATTTATAGCCATAAAACATGCCGCCTATTCTTAATCTTATAAAGGTAATATCAGTCCTAGTAGAACAGTTTAGAACTGATATCACCTGTTAATTAATAAGTTTATTGCTGGAGTTATTAAAGCGCTTCTGCGACAGCTTGTACTTTTGTACTTCTCGATATTAAGCTATAACCGATTACAACAATAGTCGCTTGAGTTGCCATTACAGCTGTCATTGCAATAACACCATAGCTGCTAAAAGCAGATACTACACCACTTGCCACTACGCAGAGCATCAGCTGTAAAAAGTTCATTAAACCTGCTGCACAAGCACTATTTTCTTTGAACTCTAATAACGCTGCGTTGGCAACTAAAGGATAAATTGCACCATTTGCCATCGCCATAAAGCACATTGGAATTAATAACGGAACAATACTGTTAATATTAAAGCTTGTTGCTACGATAAACATAACGATAACGCTTACGATAAATTGTTTTAATAACCATGGAAGTATCTGTTTCGGCTCTAGTTTATTTAATAGTATTCGACAACTATAACCACCAATAATGAATGCAATTGTTTGCGGCAGGAAACTAAGCCCGATATCTGCACCCGAATACCCCATGCTTGTCATCACAAAAGGTGAGCCCGTTAACCAAGCAAAAAAAGCAGCTGAACAAGCAGAGTAAATAATCATATTTCCCGTGAATATTTTTGACCTTATGATCTTTATGTATTCCTGCTTGATATTCAGTGGTTTTAAATTAACTGTTTTTTCATCGTTTTCTTGGGATGATTTCGACTGAGTGCTATTAAAGTTTATTAAACTGCTTCGAAGAAGCAGAGTTGCCCCAATTAATACTAAGGTATAAAAAATGCTTTGCCATCCAAAGTTTGATTCAAGCATAGCACCCACTAATGGGGCTAAAGCAGGTGATAATGCAACCAAAGGCATAATGGTTGCGAAGATACGTTGAGAGGTGTTTGAATCATATTTTTCGACAACAAATGATTGCCAGATAATGGTTGAGCCACATGCCCCTAGCGCCTGTATAAACCGGCCTAACAGTAAGCATTCAATACTGTAGGAAAAAGCGCAAATAATGCTGCCAATACTGAAAATGACTAAGCTGCTGCATAATACGAGCTTTTTACCAAAGCGGTTAGTTAATGGCCCGTATACAAGTTGAGCACCCGCCATACCGAACAAAAACAGTGTTAATGACCAGCCGATCATCTGTTTGCTGGTTTGTAAATCATGGCGAATAATATCAAAAGCTGGCAAGTACATATCTGTTGCTAAAAATCCCAGCATACTTAAACCGGCTAACCAAACATAGGGAACCGTTATCTTTTTTTCTTTCATCTCTATCTCTTCAGTAAAAAATTTCGGCTAGTTTATTCTTGCTATTTAGTGCTGTGAAACGGTATATTTTAACCTTTCCTTTCAAAAAAATTGATGTGTATGTTTTCTCACCAAGATCTTGTTGTTATTGATGCGGTAGCAAGGCGCGGCAGCTTTTCTGCTGCGGCTGATGAACTGCATAAAGTGCCCAGTGCTATTAGCTATACAGTAAAATCTATCGAAAAGAAGTTAACCGTGATTCTCTTTAAACGCTTGCATCGCAAAGTGGAACTCACACCTGCTGGAGTCTATTTTGTTGAGCAGGTGCGTTTTTTGTTGAAGCAGATGGATGATCTTAAGTTTCGGACTCAACGTGTCGCCAATGGCTGGCAAAGTAGTGTATCGATTGCATTAGATAATGTGGTTAGAGAGGCGAGTGTAAATCAGTTAGTGCGAGATTTTTACGATCAATTTCCTGATGTTGAGCTGTTACTGACTATGGAAGTTTTTAATGGTGTATGGGATGCATTAGCAGACGGACGTGCAGATATTGCCATTGGGGCGACTACAGCCATTCCGATTACTGGAAATATATCCTATCGCGCGATGGGGGCCCTTTCATGGGATTTTGTGATCAGTGCTGATCATGCTCTAGCTAAGCGAAAGCAACCACTTGATGAAGATGATCTCATTCAATACCCGTTTATCTGTTTAGATGATAGTTCCCGTAAGTTACCTAAACGCACCACTTGGTTGCTGGATAATCAAAGACGTTTGGTGGTACCAAATTGGCACAGTGCAGAGCAGTGTTTTATTGCAGGGCTTGGTATCGGGTTGATGCCATCACACCGCTCTGCACCATTGCTTGCTCAGGGGGTGCTTGTCAAAAGAGAATTGCTTAAACCTCGCCCTGATAGTCCCTGTTGCCTAGCGTGGAATAATGATAGCTTAAATCCGCCTGTAAATTGGTTATTAAATTATTTAGGTGACAGCGAAAAACTGCATGCGCAATGGCTTCGGTGAGCTGTTTTGGTAACAAAAAAACCACTTAACAAAAGTGGCTTTTTTTATCCGCTGTGTCTCGCCCTGAAAATCGTCAACGTATTTTAGGACTAGACACAGCATTATTTAATCAGACTTATTTATAAAGCTTCTATATCAACTAAAGACTGTGTAAATTCAGGCAGATCAATCTCCAAATCATCATCTTCACCAAGCCAGTTAATGCCGATAACAACACCGTCTTCAAGTAATAATAAACTATCAATTATTGAAGACACTAAACATCCCGGATTTTGTACGATATTTTGTATCTCCAAAGGAAATTCTGTTTTTTTCGGAAACAATGAAGATTGGAAAAATC
>JABXKR010000148.1 GCA_013619145.1 Psychromonas sp.
CGTATTGTACTCCGTGAGTGTGGCTGAAGTGATTAGCATAAATCTAGACTGATTCGGACCAACGTAAGTTGGTCTGTTTTTTTGGTGGAGCTGCTGTTTTTACAGTGATTTATAAAAATTAATCCTATAAATTATAGGAGTAGGATTTATTTAGGAAAAAAACATGCTTGATGCTATTTGTACTTTTGATGAAGAGAATCCGAAAACTTACTCAATTTTTGAGTTTAAGCTTTTACCTGAAGCTGAAATAGATAAGTTGCGTTACTTATTGTTATGCCCAGTTTGTAAACAAAAAGCCTATTTCCGCAGGGCATCAAAGGATGGCAAGCAGGCGTGTTTTGGTTCGCGTTATCATGATCTCGATTGTGAAGAGTTTAATCCATCAGCGCGCAAAACAGAGGAAGAAAAGCAGATCGCAGAAGTTGAGCAGATAGTGCTTGAAGCTGGTTCGCTGGTGATTGATTTCAGTAAAAAAATTCCCCTTAATAAAGGCAATCAAAAGCCCGTGCTAGATGCACAAAAAACGCCATTAGAAGGAAGGGAATACTCAACTAAAGATGCAGTAAAAAAAGATCTGCCAGTTAATGAGAATGAGCCAAAGGTATCTAAACAAGGTTTAGCTAAACTGCTGACCAGTTTATTACGCGGCAGTTCGTTGGCGATATCGGATCTTTGGATCTATACCAGTGAAACACACAAATGGCGTGCGAAAAATTTATTTGTCAATATCGCAGATGCACAGCCCACAGAGAACGGTGCGCCGCGCATGTATTGGGGAACGATTTCTCATGCGGATAAAACCCTTAACTGGTTAAACCCTGCTGAAGATCGTAGCGTTGGCTTACCTATCTCCAAATATCGAGAGCAACTGCTTGAGCGCTTTGATATTAATACTGCAAGTGATGTTGAAGGTGCTGGTTTTATTTTGTTTGGAAAATGCGTGCTGAGCAAAGATAAAAAACGTAAATATATTTATCTGTGGGGGAATGACCTGCAGTATATTTATCTGTCTAAGGCTGCGGAAGCATAACTGTTTAATTACAGATACAAAAAAAGGGCATAAAGCCCTTTTTTATTAACCACCTACAAGATGGAATTTAACCTTCCACAATACCCTGGCTTTTCAGGTATTCGCTGTACGGACCGTGGAAATCAACAACTTCATTTTCTTTGATTTCAATAATACGTGTAGCCAATGAAGATACAAACTCACGGTCATGACTTACGAACAGTAATGTACCTTCGTAGTTTTCAAGTGCTAAGTTTAATGATTCGATAGATTCCATATCCAAGTGATTGGTCGGCTCATCCATTAATAGGATATTAGACTGATCCATCATTAATTTACCAAATAACATGCGGCCTTGCTCACCACCGGAAATGATTTTTACCGACTTGCCGATATCATTTGAGCCAAACAGTAAACGGCCTAATGTACCGCGAACGAATTGCTCGTCATCGTCAGGCTTCATCCACTGGCTCATCCATTCCATTAAGGTCTGATCTTTTTCAAATGCGTAGGCATGATCCTGCGCGTAATAACCTAAGTTCGAATTTTCCGACCACTTAAATTCACCAGAATCGACTTCAATTTCGCTCATTAAAGTACGCAGTAGTGTTGTTTTACCGACACCATTCTGACCGATAATGGCAATACGCTCACCCACTTCAACCATTAGGTTGAGGTCTTTGAACAGCTGTTTATCAAATGATTTGCTTACCGCTGTAACTTCAAGTGCGTTACGGAACAGTTTTTTCTCTTGTTTGAAAACAATGTACGGGTTAACACGGCTGGATGGTTTTACTTCATCAAGAACGATTTTATCCATCTGTTTTGCACGAGAAGTCGCTTGTTTAGCTTTTGATGCATTTGCCGAGAAGCGGCTTACGAACTCTTGTAATTCAGAAAGCTGTGCTTTTTTCTTGGCGTTATCAGAAAGTTGACGTTCACGAACTTGCGTGGCTGCGGTCATGTACTCATCGTAGTTACCAGGATATAAGCGCAGCTCACCGTAATCAATATCAGCCATATGCGAACAGACAGAGTTTAAGAAGTGACGGTCATGCGAGATAATTACCATAGTGCACTGACGTGCTTTTAATTCAGTCTCTAACCAACGAATGGTATCGATGTCCAGGTTATTGGTCGGCTCATCAAGAAGCATGATATCCGGATTTGAGAAGAGTACTTGCGCAAGCAGAACACGCAGTTTCCAGCCAGGTGCAACTTCTGACATCAAGCCATAATGTTGCTCTAGTGGAATACCCACGCTCAGTAACAGTTCTCCGGCGCGTGAGTCAGCAGTGTAACCGTCCATTTCCGCGAATTCAGTTTCAAGATCGGCAACTTTCATGCCGTCTTCTTCACTCATTTCCGGAAGGCTGTAAATACGGTTACGTTCCGCCATCACTTCCCACATCTCTTTGTGACCCATTAAGACGGTATCTAATACAGAGAATTCTTCAAAAGCGAATTGGTCCTGGTGCAGTTTTGCAATACGCTCATTAGGATCTTTAGTGACATTACCTGCACTTGGTTCAAGATCACCCGTTAAGATCTTCATAAACGTTGATTTACCACAACCGTTAGCACCAATCAGACCGTAGCGGTTACCGTTACCAAATTTAACAGAGATGTTTTCAAACAGAGGTTTTGCACCAAACTGCATGGTGATATTGTTAGTACTTAACAAGGTTGTCTTCCTAATTGTATGTGACGTTTGCATTAACTTAGTAAGCAAATGTGACTGTATTGATATGGTGATGCAGTGGCAAATTGGCCCCGCATTTTTTAAGTTGCGCTATTATACAGAGCAATTTGACTATTTATAGAGCGATCGTGATTTAAATCACACCTCTTTGTTCGTTTGCTGTAAGCTACGCGCCTATTTTTGGCATTCCGTCACCCTTTATAAAAGAGATGCAGTTATGAGCTTTGATTCATTAGGTTTACCCGATTCGCTAGTAAAAGCGGTTAAAGAGCAAGGTTATAGCGAGCCTTCTCCGATTCAAGCTCAGGCAATTCCGGCAGTGTTAGCAGGTAAAGATGTGATGGCCGCTGCACAAACAGGTACCGGCAAAACAGCTGGTTTCACCCTACCTTTATTAGCATTACTGGAAAATGGCGAGCGTCCGAAAGCGAATCAAGTGCGTGCCCTTATTTTAACGCCGACACGTGAGTTAGCGGCTCAAGTGCATGCTAGTGTAGCGACCTATGGGAAGCACACTAAACTACGTAGTGCAGTGGTATTTGGCGGGGTTAAAATTAATCCACAAATGCAGACGTTACGTGCTGGTGTAGATATTTTAGTGGCAACGCCGGGACGTTTGTTGGATTTATATAACCAAAATGCGGTACGTTTTAAGCAGTTAGAAGTTTTTATTTTAGATGAAGCGGATCGAATGCTCGATATGGGCTTCATTCATGATATTAAACGTGTTATTGGATTTTTACCGCAAAAGCGTCAAAATCTGCTTTTCTCTGCCACTTTTTCAAATGATATTCGTAAACTGGCCAAAGGGCTGGTAAATAACCCAGTGGAAATCTCTGTTAGCCCGCGCAATACCACTGCAGAAAATGTTACCCAGTTTATTTATGAAGTGGATAAAAGTAAGAAAACGGTAGTTTTAAGTACCTTAATAAAAGAAAACGACTGGAAGCAGGTACTGGTATTTGTGAAAACAAAACACGGTGCCAACCGCTTAGTTAAAAGTCTTGATGGCCGCGGTATTCGCTCTGCTGCTATCCATGGTAATAAAAGCCAAGGCGCACGAACTAGAGCATTAGCGGAATTTAAAGAGGGGCAAATTACCGTCTTAGTGGCAACCGATATCGCTGCGCGTGGTATCGATATTGACCAACTGCCGCAAGTCGTGAACTTCGACCTGCCGCATGTCAGTGAAGATTATGTGCATCGCATCGGCCGTACCGGGCGTGCTGGTAATGATGGACAAGCTGTTTCATTAGTCTGCCAGGAAGAGTTTAAACTGCTCAAAGATATTGAAAAACTGATTAAAAAAGTGATTCCGCGTAAAACGGTAAAAGGTTTTGAACCGGGCGAGCCATTATCACCGTCGGTATTAGATACGCGTGCGCCAAAACCTAAAAAACCGAAAAAGCCACATGTCGGACATCGAGATGGTCAGCGTTCTGGACCAAGTACTGGCAGTAATAAAAAGCAGCGTTCAACGCGTAATAACTTTGTCGGTGATTAAAACCGAAACTTTCATTGTTAATAAATAAACAAAAAAGCCTTAAATGATGAGATTATTTAAGGCTTTTTTATACCTGTTTATATGTCATGATGTAGAAAAATAACAGAGTGAAGGTTTTTGATGAAGAAAATAGCAGTCTTTGCCGATGTACAAAATATCTATTACACCACGCGCCAAGCTTATGGAAAACAGTTTAACTACCGTAAATTATGGCAAATCATTAAGCAGCAGGGGGAGGTTGTTAATGCCTTTGCCTATGCTATCGATCGCGGTGATAACCAGCAGAAAAAATTTCAGGATGTTCTTAAACATCTCGGTTTTGAAGTAAAACTCAAACCTTATATTCAGCGCAGTGACGGCACTGCTAAAGGCGATTGGGACGTGGGGATTACCATAGATATTATGGAAACTGCTCCACAAGTTGATACCGTTATTTTGCTCTCTGGTGATGGTGATTTTGCTATTTTATTGGATAAGGTAAAGAATACTTATGATGTAAAAACAGAGGCTTATGGTGTACCTCAATTAACGGCAAAAGCATTAATTGATTCCTGCTCTGTATTTAATCCTATTGATAGCGAACTGTTACTTTAATAAATGACGAATTTTAGCTTTAAGCATATCTATCGCGATGCGATTTTTACCACCACGCGGGATGATTAGATCTGCATGTTGCTTGGAAGGTTCAATAAATTGAATATACATAGGGCGAACAGTTTCTTGATATTGCTGCAATACAGATTCCATCGTACGCCCGCGCTCGGCAACATCTCTTGTTAAGCGACGCAGTAAACAAATATCTAATGGCGTGTCCATAAAAATACTCGCGTGCAGCTGTTCACGTAACTCTGGTGTACTTAAAAGTAAGATCCCTTCAAGGATAATGACCTTTTTAGGCTCTACGTGCGTTGTGCTTGGTAAGCGGTTGTGAGTTGTGTAGCAATACTGCGGGATCTCTACTGATTCACCATCTATTAAAGCTTTTAGCTGGCTAATAAGTAATTTATGATCTAGAGAGTTAGGATGGTCGTAGTTGGTTTTTATACGCTCTTCCATCAGCATATCAGACTGATCTTTATAGTAACTGTCTTCCGAGATAATAGCGATTTTCGCTTCCCCAAGATCAGCTTTTAATTCATCAAAAATAGTATTAGCAATCAAGCTCTTGCCCGATGCAGATGCGCCAGCAATAGCAATTATCAAGCAATCAGATTTATTCAACATAAAGATCGACCCTTTTTCAATTCAAATTATTAATAAATGGGTAATATAACGATCCAATATCAAACTGTCGCAAAACATTCAGATAGTCAAGAAGCTATATTTCATTAGTAA
The DNA here is from genome assembly GCA_013619145.1 of Psychromonas sp. Classification (GTDB taxonomy): domain Bacteria; phylum Pseudomonadota; class Gammaproteobacteria; order Enterobacterales; family Psychromonadaceae; genus Psychromonas. The sequence continues at coordinate 5,551 of JABXKR010000148.1, forward strand.
ATTATACTTTAACCTAGCAACCAAAACTAAGACGAAAATAAAAGAATTGGGATAATACTAGTCAAAATTTTGCGGCGCATTCTACAGGAATACTCAGATATGTCAGCAAAAAGATAAGATAGAGTTGATTGCTTTTGTTTTAGCTAGAAGAAGAGTAAAGCTTATATACCCAAACTACTTGAAGATGCTGATTCCTGCATCTTCAAGTAGTTTGGGTGTAGTGGCTGCGCCTATATTTACAGTAAAGTGTTAATCGTTTAAGGCTAAATGAAAATAGGAAAGTAACGAAGATGATTTATCTTTTTTTGGTTGTTTTGGTTGTTTTGGTTGTTTTTGTTGTTTGGCTTTTTCTCTTTTTAAAGCGCGAGTTTCTGCTGCTAAATTTGCCCGCTGTGTAAATTTCAATCGAGCTTGTTTATCTAATCCAGATAAAATGCCACCGTAGTGAGGTTTTAATACTTTTGTTGAACCATGTGATTTTGGAGTGCTGCACATCTACTTCTCCCAACATAACCATCTGTTCTTAAATGACCGTGTTTTTATATATAAAATTTCAAAACACCTAAAGGTAACGAAATGCAGCAACTTATTGAGCAGCTGAAAACTTATATCGAACCTGAAAAAGCAGTTTTTTTCCCTAAATTTTTTAAAGCATTTCCAGGTGGATATGGTGAAGGGGATCTGTTCTGGGGAATACGCGTTCCGCCTCTTCGTAAGCTTGCCAAAAAATACAGACATTTAGCACTTGATGAACTGATTCCGTTAATTACTTCACCGATACATGAGCAACGCATGCTCGCGCTGTTTATATTACGGTTGCAGTTTGAAAAAGCAGAGGAAGAGGTAAAGGAGCAGATTATCGCTTTTTATCTTAAATACCTTAAGGGTGTGAATAACTGGGATCTTGTTGACAGCTCTGCCCATTATTTATTGGGAACGTGGTTATTAGATAAAGATGTGCAGCAGATTTGGGTTTTAGCGAGCAGTGAAAACTTATGGTTTCAACGTATTGCGGTAATGAGCAGTTTTGCCTTTATACGCGCAGGGCGCTTTGAACTGACCCTGCAATTAGCGGAGCATTTATTAAGTCACCCTCACGATTTAATGCATAAAGCGCTAGGTTGGATGTTACGCGAGATTGGCAATCGTGATTTATGCGTTGAGATGCTGTTTCTCGATAAGTTCTATACCCGGATGCCCCGTACCATGTTGCGTTATGCCATTGAGAAATTTCCACAAGAGTTGAGATTAGATTATTTAAAAGGGCGCCGTTAGTTCTCTGCTCTGCGCTTTATCCTCATTTTTATTGATCTGTCTATATACCCAAGCTAACTCAAGATGCCAGAATTTGCACCTTGAACTAGTTTGGGTATATAAGTCATTATCTAAATGAAATAAGCAATACCAAAGTGTGCATTGCTGTTTTATGATGTCACTCCTAATCAATTTGAAGCGCTACCTAGTATGTGATTAAGCGTTAACTTCATATTTAAAACCAATCTGAATGGATTCAGGATTTAATCGGTTGCTAGCAATAGCAATCTAACTTTTGCGTACCTGGTATTTAATATTTTGACGCAGTAATACAACTTATAAGGCAGATCTTTTGAATTTAAAATTAACGGGGGGAACCCTACTTATTGCAGGTACGGCATTAGGTGCCGGCATGCTTGCTATCCCTATGGTATTAGCGCAGTTTGGTTTACTTTGGGGCACGCTATTAATGCTGGCTATCTGGTTTGGTACTAGTTATGCCGCGCTGTTATTGCTTGAGGCGACGGTTAAATCCGGTGGTGGTATTGGCATGAATAGTATCGCCCGTAAAACCTTAGGTAAAAAAGGTCAGTTGATAACAAATGCGCTGCTGTATTGTTTGGTTACCTGCTTAATGATTGCATATATAGTGAGTGCGGGTGATCTGCTGCAGCAGGTATTGAACAGTTATAGTCTTGATTTGAGCTTGATACAAAGCCAGATCTTATTCACTGTGTTTACTGGTGCATTTGTGGCACAAGGTACGGCAATGGTTGATAAGCTTAATCGGGTACTGTTTTTTATAATGATTATTGTACTGGCTATTACCTTAGTTTATCTGATACCCAATATCTCATTTGCTAATTTCTATCTGGTTAATAACGATAGCAAAGTGGAGCTGATCAAAAATAGTTCGGTATTGTTTACCAGTTTTGGTTTTATGGTCGTAGTGCCTTCAGTGGTGAAGTACAACAGCGAAGCAACACATAAGCAGTTAAGAAATATGGTCGTTATTGGCGCGTCGATTCCACTATTGTGTTACCTGCTTTGGCTTTATGCAGTGGTTGGCAACCTGCCTGTTGAGCAACTTGTGAGTTTTTCTAATGTATCAGAGTTAATTGCTGTACTTGCACTGCGCTACCCTAACCTTGGTCCGATTTTATCTTTATTTACAGGTCTTGCTTTATTGACGTCATTCCTTGGGGTCGCTATGTCATTGTTTGATCAGAACAGTGACCTGTTTAATAAAAACAAGTTGGTGACCTTCCTGATGACATTTTTTCTTCCGCTTATGGGGGCATTATGGGCTAAAGAACAGTTTATTAGTGTATTAGGTTATGCGGGTATCATACTTGTCTTTCTGGCTATTTTTGTGCCGATGGCGATGGTGCAGCAAGTTAGGTCGATTAAATTTGAATCATTACTGCAAGGTGTACATTATCAAGCTGCTGGTGGGCAAATTGCTTTAGTGGCAAGTTTTACTTTTGGTTGCTTTTTATTAGTTTCTCAACTGATTTAGGCAAACTTAAAATGGCAACTATTTTGATTATTCGGTTATATTCTAAACAGTTGCCATAATAACCTCTAATTGTACCGAAGAGTGACAATTATAACGCGCTAAGTAGCGTAAACAGAGCGATTACCTCTCTTTAAACACTGCCATCAAACAGCCCCCGCCCATTCTTCCTAACTTATTGTTTTATATCTTGTTATCTTTCTATGAGATGAGCTGTTGTTTTTATTTCAACAGCAATGCAGGAAGAGTTACAAAGTCAGCTATGCGTTTCTGCCGAATCTGAATAATATAGAGCCTTACAAAAACCAATGTTGTTATAACTTAAATGTCATTTACGCTCGGGAGGTGTCATACAAAGGTAACAACACATTTTGTAAGCGGGTTTTGAAAGTAGCTATTTATTATGATTCTATTGCTATAGCTCACATTTTTTGTAGGGTTTAATAAATAAACTGATTTCAGTTAATCAAAGCACAAGGTGTCAGCATTTTACAAAAGTTTGCCTGAACACCCATAAAGCTCAGCCAGGTGGTGAAATTAAAATTACTTTAGTTTCAATTGGTTGGGTGTGGTTTTTATTCTCTCACAAAGTTTAAGGAATGTCGCTTAAATTCTTATGTGGAAAATAGAAATCACCATCTTTATTGGGACTGCCATATTAATGCCTCACAAAAATAGTTGGGGCCGTATGTAATCAGGAAAATATTTGGATGTTTTTGAGCGTTGCAGCGAGATTAAAAAAATTTATTTATCAATCATTTATCAATAATATTCACAATAATTTAGAGGTTACTTATGAGTTCTGCTTTTTTTATGCCAACTGTTAATTTAATGGGTGCGGGTTGTTTAGTTGATGCTGTAGCGAGTATTAAATCGCAAGGCTTTACACAAGGCTTAATCGTTACCGATAAAATTTTGAGCAGTATCGGAATGGTAAAACAAGTTTCAGATTTATTAGCGGCAAGCGCCGTGAAAACGGTTGTATTTGATGGTACACAGCCTAACCCGACTATCGGTAATGTAGAAGCTGGTTTAAAGATTTTAAAAGAGAATCAATGTGATTTCATTATTTCACTTGGTGGTGGTTCTCCACATGATTGTGCAAAAGGTATCGCACTTGTTGCTGCAAATGGTGGTGAAATTTCTGATTACGAAGGTGTTGATCAATCACCAAAACCACAACTGCCGCTTATCTCAATCAATACCACTGCTGGTACTGCATCTGAGATGACTCGTTTTTGTATTATTACTGATGAAGCTCGTCATATCAAAATGGCAATTGTTGATAAAAATGTAACACCGCTTATGTCTGTAAATGATCCCGAGCTGATGCTTGCAAAACCTGCATCATTAACAGCGGCAACAGGTATGGATGCATTGACTCATGCAGTTGAAGCTTACGTTTCAGTTGCTGCTACGCCAATAACAGATGCCGTTGCGATTAAAGCAATTGAAATTATTCAGCAAAGTCTGCGCACTGCTGTTAACGACGGCCAGAACATTGAAGCTCGTGAACAGATGGCATACGCACAATTTATGGCTGGAATGGCATTCAATAATGCTTCGCTTGGTTATGTACATGCGATGGCGCACCAACTAGGTGGTTTTTATGACTTACCACACGGTGTTTGTAATGCAGTATTGTTACCTCATGTACAGCGTTTCAATGCAAAAGTATCTCCGGCTCGCCTGAAAGATGTAGCAAAAGCGATGGGCGCAGATGTAGAAAACCTATCTAATGAAGAAGGTGCTGATGCGGCATTAGCTGCAATTGTAGAGCTTTCTACTGCTGTTGGTATTCCAGCCGGTCTTAAAGATCTAGGTGTTAAAGAAGAAGATTTCGATGTTCTTTCGGAAAATGCGTTAAAAGATGCATGTGGATTTACTAATCCAATTCAAGCGACTCATGCTGAAATTACTGAAATTTATCGTCAGGCAATGTAAACATAAGCCTCTTTTTTAAGTTGTAAATAAAAATCCGATAGAGTTTACTCATCGGATTTTTTACTATTTGCTTTCTATATATCCACTCCATATTCAAGATAGAGTTGCTTCATATAGCCATCACGGTACATTGCAGTCAAGGCAGTTTCCAGTTTTCTTATCTGTTCAACAGGCACTTCTCTATTGCAGGCCATCGCGCGAACGGAGGTATAGAAAACCAGTTCAGGTTGACCGAAAATTACGCCCTGTTTTTGCATCAGCTCTCGCGCACTTATTAAATCCGCAGCCCAAAGTTCAAATCGCCCTCGTTTTAATTTTTGTAAATTCTGCGCACTCAGGGTTGTCAGTTCCACATCAAATCCCAGATCAATTAAATACTCGCCAATACCACTACCAAGAAAACTTCCAATTTTATATGCCTTTGCATCACTTAAGGTGATCAGCGGAATGGAGAGGCTCTCCTGACTATATAAACCATAACGGGATACAAGCACAGGGCTTATCCATTGAAAATTGGCTTCACGCTCTTGGCTACGAACAATGGGTAAGACACAGTAGCCGGGCTTCCGCTCTACAGTAATAATCGCTCGTTTTAAGGGGATAAAGCGCAGTTTATATTGCAAGTCGCTACGAGAAAACATCTCCCTAAGCATATCAACCAATAAACCTTTCTGAGTTTTACCCACCATCACTGCATATGGCGATTCTTCATAGGTTAAGATCTGGATTTTCTCAGCCCGTGAAGTGCTTGCATATAGCGATAAATATAAAATAAAGCAAAGCGCAATCGCGTGTAAGCAAACAGCAGAAAACCTTTTTATCATCTCAAATTTTGCTGCTATATCACACTGGGCTTCGTTACTTCCATACATTGATAGCCTCCTCATAAGGAAGAGTATGACCTACAGCCTTATCTATTATGATACGTTTCGGTGCACCTGCTTGATTAAACCAAAACTCTTTGCTTGCAAGAGGATTTAATTTGGGTGCGCATTTCATATCCGTGCGCTCACCCATTAGTGCGAACTGTCTGTCCATTGCGGCTGCAAAGTTATCCATTCCCTTCTGTGTCGACACTTTCCCCTCAATAATCAGTGAGATATATTGCCACCAATAGTTAGCAAGCCCAGGGTAGTCCGGTACATTTGTTCCCGTTGGCGTCCAGATATCACGGCCACTGCTACGGTAAAATTCGACTAAGCCACCAAGATAGGGGGCTTGTTCACTCATCACATCTGATTCAATATCGGATAAACGGATCGGTGTTAAACCCACTAAGGTTTTTTTAAGTGAGACGGTTTTAGATACAACAAACTGTGCATAAAGCCAGGCTGCCTGCTGACGTTTTAACGGGGTATTTTTTAGTAATGTCCATGCTCCCGCATCCTGATAACCCGACTTCATACCAGCTTGCCAATATTTTCCAACGGGAGACGGTGCTACCCGCCATTTAGGTGTTCCGTCAAGGTTCATAACTGCTAAACCCGGTTTAGTGAGATTGGCAACAAAAGCGGTATACCAGAATATCTGCTGAGCAATGATACCTTTCCCTGCCCATTCACCAGCTTGCGTGAAATTAAGATCGATTGACTGCTCAGGGGCGTATTTATTTAACCAGTCTCTAAATTTATCAACAGCATAAATGGCGGCAGGACTATTTAGCGCTCCACCGCGTTCAACACTTGCACCGACAGGACGGCATTGTTCAACTCTTATTCCCCATTCGTCAACGGGGAGGCCATTCGGCAAGCCTTTATCGCCAACACCTGCCATCGAAAACCAGGCATCTGACATGCGCCAGCCAAGTGAAGGATCCGTTTTGGCATAATCCATATGACCATAGACACGCTGACCATCAATCTCTTTAATATCTTCACTGAAAAACTCTGCGATATCTTCATATGCCTGCCAGTTTTGCGGTACACCAAGCTGATAACCATAGCGGGATTTAAAACGTTTTTTAAAGTCTTCACGATTAAACCAATCATGCCGATACCAATATAGATTGGCAAATTGCTGATCCGGCAGTTGATATAGCTTACCATCGGGGCCGGTGGTAAATTTAAGTCCAATAAAGTCCTGCAGATCTAAACTGGGTAAAGTGACATTTGCCCCTTGTTCCTTGATAAAGTCCGAAAGAGGAAGAACAGCATTGGATCTAAAGTGAGTGCCGATAAGATCGCTATCATTAATATAAGCATCGTAAATATTTTGCTGCGTTAAAATCTGCGCGGATAGTTTTTTAATCACATCATCTTCACCGGTTAACTCATGCACAACATGAATACCGGTAATTTCAAAAAAAGCTTTGGCAAGCACACTTGCTTCATACCAGTGTGTGGCAATCCGCTCGGATACAACACGGATCTCCATTCCCTGATAGGGTTTACTGGCTTCAATAAACCAATTCATCTCCTGCATTTGCTCGCCTTGACTTAAAGTCGATGGTTGAAATTCATCAGAGATCCACTTCTGTGCAAGACTCTTTTGGGCAGTTTCCACTGAGTGCGCAGACAAACTGAAAAGCATCACAGTAAGCAGTGATATGCTAACCATAAAATGCAGATTGAGATTGGGCATTTACATTCTCCAATCAATAATTGAGAGCCAGCGTTAAGCTTGCTACAACTATGGTTGAGTCATGCAATCTTTGCCAATAATAAATGCTTTAAAAGTTGAAGATTCATTAGGGGTTAAGCGCGAAGATACAAACTTTTTAACAGGTAAAGAGAACGGCTGTCCAGTCAACAGTGCCTTATCTTTCCTCACCTCAATCTGTTTATTGGGAGATCCCAGGTCCCAGTCTGCTTGTGGTCTTGAAACACACGGTTATTGGAGAACGCATTTGTGAAAATAGAACACGAAATCAGTTAGATAATTACTCCGCTCCGCTGTGATAATTAATTATATAATCAAGGCCACCCGTTATGGCTGCAACTTGGGCATTGATACAATCCTGCTCTGTGACCTTTGGGCTATCTGGGTAGACCTCAGTGGTTGTTGAGTAAAGTCCATTAGTAAAGCCGGTGCAAAGCCCCAATTTCCTGCATGAATAATTAACGACACCCTGCTGCGCAAGAAGCTCTCCAATTATTTTACCGTCATTATCCGGCGGTGCTATATGCGTCACTTTTTTTACCGAATTTATAATTGCACGTTGAAAATCATGCACAGGATTTTCACTATCACCGACCAGATAAAAGCCATCAGGGATATTCCATATCGTATGTTGCACTGCATCTCTAGCCGCTAATGCGGGCCTAAATTCGCTGTTGTCACTATCTGTCGTTTCATGCAAATCGATATGCGCAGTAATCTCTGTATTTAGTGATGCTATATATTTCATCAAACTGGCTGATTCTTGAGACTGGCTGGCATCAAAGAAAGATCTGTTCGGATCTATTGCCTGCGGGTTCCAGCGATTAATCGTCTCATATCCCCATGGACTAACGCATGGTGCGACAACAAGGTTGAACTTTTCCGAATAGTTTAATGCCTCTTTTTCAAGAAAACGTATGGCACCATGGATGCCGCTGCTTTCATAGCCATGAACACCTCCCGTTATCAAGATGGTTGGTTTGCTATTATCCCATGCGCGGGTTTTGACGATATAAAGCCAGTATCTATTCGGCGCATAAATAAGTTCGCCATATTGCACGACTTCAAAGCTTTCTCTTAGAGGCGCAAGTCTTGTAACCACCTTGTTATGATAAGAGCGTTGAATTTTTTGCTTGCAAAACCAAGTCGCTTTTTCTTCTGGCCCCCATTTTTTTGTCGCTGTTTCTAGCGTATTAGCTTGTTGCTCTTTCATGGTTATGCCTTATTAATGTCGTCAGCTCGTGTATTGTGCTTTGCTTTTTGAAATAAAAATTAAATGGCGGATCCTTACTCGCCTGACTTTAACCTTTCTTAATTTTTTTGCAAAGCAGTAGCGTTAAAGTAAATTCAATAAAATCGAGGTTTACTTTAATTCCCAGCGGTTTCGCTAATAGATATAAGTTGCCAGGATCCATCTATATTGTTCCTGCGGGCCTCTTTTAAATTTAGATTTGGTAATGCGGGTTGTTCTGAGATAGCTTGTTGACTGTAGAAGATTAGCAATTACACTGTTCTTCGTTTTGCGGATATATATTTAAAATGGAGCCTTGATGGATACTTCTGTTCTGATACTGTTTATACCTACTTTCTTCGCTGTATCTGCCACGCCCGGGCTTTGTATGACGCTCGCTATGACCTTAGGAATGACAATTGGCGTTCGTCGCAGCCTGTGGATGATTGCAGGTGAATTAGTTGGTGTGGCGCTTGTTTGCATGTCAGCATTGATCGGCGTAGCAACTATCTTACTGGCTCGTCCTAATATGTTCCTTGCTCTGAAATACCTGGGTGGGGCCTACCTGTTTTATCTGGGTATGCAGATGTGGCGTTCACGCGGTAAAATGGCCATTCCTGAAAATTTTGCGATTCAGGTAAATATCGCGCCATTGTCGCTTGCTAGCCAAGGTTTTATTACCGCTATCGCCAATCCGAAAGCTTGGGCATTTATGATCTCACTGTTGCCGCCATTTATTGATGCCAGCCAGCCACTGCATCCGCAGGCCACCATCCTAATTGCTGTCATCTTGTGTTTTGAGTTGATCTGTATGCTGCTTTACGCAACAGGTGGGCGTACCCTGCGCAATCTGTTACAACAGCGTGGCAATGTTATGATTATGAATAGGGTTGCTGGTAGCCTGATGCTGGGCGTCGCATTATGGTTAGTATTCGCTTAACAGATAAAAGTGCAGGTTACTGCCGCGCATCCGGCGATCTTATCTTTTTTTATTAACAGTTATTTTTTGCACGCATTCCGGGTAGCGTAAAAGGTATATATCCTTAAAACCGCAGGAGTCTAGTTGAAGGCCGTCATATAGCGTTTTTCCGGAATTATATAAAGGATCAATTACCAGCAATAATGAAATATCATTAATGTTAGTCTTATACTTAGGAAGTTTATCTGCTTTACCTTTAATAATCTCTAATAAGTATTTGGCCTTTAGATGGCGAGCAAAACCAATATGGTCATCTATATGTACCCACCTTTGATATGATTTAAAATCATCCGTTAAACGCTGAATGTACAACTTAGTATTGTTTTCAATTTTCACCTCACGAGACTCGAAATGTTCGAGTTTTTTAGCTAAATTTGTCAGCACGCTAACTATTTTTTCTCTATTGTCTATGTTTCCGCTAATTTTAACCATCAATGGGATGGGACAATTTTTGTAGTAATCACGACTGATTGCTCTCATTTTATGTTTATTGAAGCCTTCGTGCTTTTTCTTGGCGGAACCTTTTTTTTCTATATCTGAATAGACCTCTGTGACTTCAAGACCGAAGGTGCCGTCACTGTCCGTTACAATCAAATCAGGGAATGCGCGCTCATTATCACTCCCTTTAATAGACCAGTTCTTATTTAGAATATCTGACACTTTTGCCGCATACATAATCTCTTTTTGCTTTTTTATCTGCTCTCTATTCATTATCGGCCTCATGAAGTTAACAGTTTTATCTATTATTTTAGTCGCGAAGCTAAGGATCTGATAGATCCAGAGTTTGTAGCTATTCACAATTCAATTAGATACTTATGGTAAATCAATAAGTAACTGTTTAATTTCATCGCCGCGCTGCGATCCATGCTTAACATTACCTAAGATCTACGATTGCTTTAAAACTTATTCACGCTACAATTAACACTGTGTAAATAAACAGTTCTAGTGGTGTGTAAATAGATATGAAAGTTATTCCGATAACCGCCAGTGCGGGTATTACTGGTTTTGAAAGTCCTGCCAGTGAATATAAACAACTTCCTTTAAGTTTGGATGAACTGCTTATTGAGCATCCGAGTGCTACCTTTATCGGTCAAGCCGATGGTGACTCGATGCGTGGCGTGGGCATTTTTAATGGGGATATTTTAATTGTGGACAGGCATCTGCAAGTTAAAAACCAGGATGTGATTGTAGCGAATTTTAATGGTGAATTTATTTGTAAAATATTAGATACACAGCGGCGATTATTACTTTCTGCAAATAAAAAAAATCAGGATGTGCAGATCACCAGTCACGATCAATTCAGCATTGAAGGTGTGGTTATTCGCTCTATTCGCTGTCATCGAGCAAGCCACTTGCTTGTGAATAAATGATGCAGACTCAACGGGGTAATTGGTAATAATGTTTGCTTTAGTGGATGCGAACTCCTTTTACTGCAGCGCTGAGCAGGTGTTTCGCCCGGAGTGGCGGGGTAGACCTGTTATTGTTTTATCCAATAATGACGGTTGTATTGTGGCTGCTAATAAGCAGGCGATTGCAATGGGCATTAAAAAATTTCAACCCTATTTTAAAGCGCGTGAGTTATGTGAAAAACAAGGCATTATTGTTTGCTCCTCCAATTATGAATTGTATGCGGATCTTTCCAGTAAAATGATGCAGGTGATCGGCCGTTTTGCACCCGAGCAGCATATCTATTCGATTGATGAATCCTTTTTAGCTTTTGATCAATGCCGAGCTAGCGTGCCTTGTTTGCTTGAGCATGCGCAGCGTTTGCGAAAAGCAATTTGGAAAGAAACACGTTTACCCGTTTGCGTGGGGCTCGGTGAAACGCTGACCTTAGCCAAAGTGGCTAACCACGCTGCTAAAAAACTGCCTGAATATCAAGGCGTCTGTTTGCTTGATAATCAGCTGCAAAAGCAGCAGATTTTTAAGCAGTTAAAGGCGGGTGATGTGTGGGGCATTGGCCGAAAAACCGCTTTGAAACTACAGCAAATGGGCATTTATAATATCGCGCAGTTAGCCGCACTTAATCCCCAGCGCTTACCCGCTAATTTTAATGTGGGAATCGAACGTACTATTCGCGAGTTAAATGGTGAAGTATGCCAAAGCTGGGATGCTGCACGCGCAGATAAACTGCAGATATTTTCAAGCAGAAGTGTGGGAAAACGTATCAATGATCATGATTCGCTGCAGCAGGCATTAGCGAAACACCTTGCTATTGCCACCGCTAAAGCGCGCTTGCAAGGTTCTTTATGTGGTACGTTAATGGCTTTTGCAAGTAACAGCCCATTTGATAAAACGCCACGTAGTTTTAAATTTATTCATCATTTTAAACCTGCCACTAATGATACAACTGAGCTGACAAAAATAATCGGTCAGGCATCAAAAACACTGTTTCAAGCTGGTATCCAATATTACAAAATCGGGGTGGGTTTATTGAATTTAAGCAGTGAAAAAAATCAGCAGTTGGAACTGTTTAATGCCCCCTCTAGTGGCAATAAATGTATGCCTGTGTTGGATCAGATCAATCAGAAATATGGAACGGATAGTCTGTTTTTAGCCGCCCAGGGTATAGATCAAAAATGGGCTATGCGCCGTGAATTTTTAACCCCGCAATATACCAGCAGATGGTCAGATATTCCGAAGATCTGTTGTTAATGGCGGGGTTAATAAGCACAACCTGTTTTGTAAAGGAATTAACCATTTCACTATGCATGTAAATTTAGTAAAGTCAGTTTTTAAATTTAATTAATAAGGTCTGTATTGTGCCAAAAATTATAATAATCGCCCTGATATTAGTTGTTCTGTTTTTTATTTTCCAACGTTTTACCAGTAACAAAAATGCACCGCAAAACATTCAAATAGGTGTTGAATTTCTTGCTGCAAATGCACAGCAGGAAGGTGTGCAAAGCACTGAGTCTGGTCTGCAATATAAAGTATTAACAAAAGGTGAAGGCACTGTACATCCAACGGCAAATAGCAATGTTAAAGTGCATTATCACGGTACGTTAATCGACAGCACTGTCTTTGATAGTTCAGTGGATCGTGGCGAGCCAATCTCATTTGGCCTGAATCAAGTTATTCCGGGGTGGACTGAAGGTGTGCAGTTGATGGTTGAGGGAGATAAATTCCGCTTTTATATCCCAAGTAATTTAGCTTACGGAAATCGTGGTGTGGGTAAAATTCCTGCCGGTTCATTACTGATTTTTGATGTTGAATTAATTGCGATAAACTAATATTCAAACTTAAAACAGGCCACCAGCTTTAACCTGCTGGTGACTGTTTTGCGCTCTACTCACACGGCGGAGCAAGATGAATTACCGCCAATCCACCGAGTGATGTTTCCCGGTATTTTTTATTCATATCCTTACCTGTCTGAAACATGGTATCTATCACTTTATCGAGTGAGATAAGTGACTTACTGTTTCTTTTAAGTGCCATGCGCGAAGCATTTATTGCTTTGACTGCGCCCATCGCATTACGTTCAATGCAGGGGATTTGCACTAAACCGCCGATCGGATCGCAAGTCATACCAAGTGAGTGTTCCATGGCAATTTCAGCTGCAATACAAATCTGCTCATTACTACCACCACGAATCGCTGTTAACCCAGCGGCAGCCATTGATGATGAAACGCCTATTTCACCCTGACAACCGACCTCTGCACCTGAAATAGAGGCATTCTTTTTATAAAGCATGCCAATGGCGGCAGAAACCGCTAAAAAGTCTTTAAGCTGTTTAGTATCCAGTTCACGAATAAATTTATGGTAATACATTAATACGGCAGGAATAACACCGGCAGCACCATTGGTTGGCGAAGTAACAACTTGTCCGCCGGCAGCGTTTTCTTCACTGACAGCAAAAGCATATAGATTTACCCAGTCAAGAATGGTCATAGGATCGCTATCAATTGCCTGATTGGCCTGTAGCGTTTTTAATAATGCAGGCGCGCGACGCACCACATTTAGTCCGCCATCCAGCAAACCTTCGGTCTGCAAACCGCGTTGCAGACATAAAGACATCACTTTCCATATCTGATCGGTTTTTTGATCCAACTCTTCTGCCGTGCGAAAAACCAGCTCATTTTTTTGAATTAAAGCGCCGATACTTAAACCTGAAGCATCGGCTTGATTTAATAAACTTGTCGCCGAATTAAATGCAAAGGGCAGGCTCGTGTTGTCCTGTTCACTTTGAGTATTCTGTAATTGAGATGCAGTTTTAATAAAGCCGCCACCAATTGAATAATATATTTCAGTGAATAGCTCTCTGCCTTGCTTATCAAATGCGCTAATGGACATACCATTTTCATGAAGAGGAAGGTTTTCGGAGTGAAACTGAATATGCTTTTGCACATCAAAATTAATATTCTGCTTATTTAAAACAGGTAAGGTTAATGTATCTATGCAGTTAGCAAAAAGTTGGTTGGCACTTTTTGTTTTAATCGTATCGGGTTGAAAACCTAATAAACCTAAGATAACAGCTTTATCTGTGTGGTGGCCTTTGCCCGTTAGCGCTAACGAACCAAACAGATCGACCTTTATTTCGTTAACAGATGTTAATTGATTTTTAATCGCTAAAGCAAACTGATAACCCGCAATCATAGGGCCATTAGTATGTGAACTTGACGGGCCAATGCCGATTTTATAGATGTCAAAAATGGAGAGCATGGATATTCCTATTTATAATTCACTGATGGCAGGCTGGCGTTTTTATTCATTTTTTACTCTTTAAGGTGTTATCTGTTCTGGTGAATTGTTGTGATGTTTTTAACTATTGCTTGATCTTGCAAATCACGACCTGCAACTCTGTGCTGGTATCATTTTAGCAGAGAGTTTTAGCACTAGGTAATAAACAGCTGCTACTGCGATGATTAAAATCACTATGATTGAGGCAGGTACAATTATCTCCTGCAAAGCCTCGCTTTATTAGCTTGCTGATTTTGCATCTTGAAGTAACATGGGTATATACCTTTTTAACACCTAATCTCTGTTTTTCTGGCAATCAACATTTCACGAATAGTTTTTAATGCCTTGCCTTGATTAACGATTTTCCACGCTAAATATAAAGGCGCAGGCTGGTAATCTTGCTCTATCTGCAATTCAATTAATTCCCCACTGTCTAAATATTTTTGAATACGCTGACGCGGTAAAAAACCACAACCGATACCTGCTAATTGCGCGTTAATTTTGTATTCCAGGCTTGGCACATAAAAGTATTTATCTTCACTGATTACCGCGTTGGTATTGGCCACCCATTGCCGCGCGGTATCGTGCGCGACGACAGCGCGGTACTTGGCGATCACTTCATGGCTTAATGGTTTCTGATGTCTGTTTAATGGATGCCCTGGATTGACAACAAAGACAGGATCAAAATCGCAGAGATGTAAGGTTTGAATACCTTTTTGTTTGGGGATTGGATTTGATGCGCCAATGATCATATCTATTTTATCATCCACCAAAGATTCCCATGCGCCATTCATTATCTCTTCACTAATATCCATCTCAATATTGGGATGCAGTTTTAAAAAGTCATTAAATACCGAAAAAATAACATTGCTTTGTAATATTGAGTCAATCGCAATATTTAATTTAGGCTCCCAGCCATTGGCAATGGTTTGGGTTTTTACCGTCAGTCTCTGCACAGCCTCAAGAATCAATCGTCCCTCTTTAAGCAGGTTTTTTCCGGCGGGGGTTAATACTGAGCGTCTTCCCTGCTTTTGAAAAATGGTGACTTGTAACTGCTCCTCTAATTTTTGCACTATATAAGAGAGCGCAGAGGGGACCTTATTAAGTAATTCGGCCGCCGACGCATAACTGCCGCGTTTATCGATGGCATCAAGTACGGTGATCGCTTCAAGGGTTATAGGCTGCTGTGACATCTGAAACTCACTTATGACGGAAAGAAAAATAATCATTCAAATAATTTGAACATATAGCATTAATTTAATGCCTTATTTAAAAATAATCAATTCGTATACTGTAGTTATAGCAAGCGACATTCTAAAAGCAGATGCATAACTTATAAGGTTCATATTATGGGATTAATTATAAAGGGTCAGTGGGTTGATCAATGGTATGACACCGCAGACAGTGATGGTGAATTTATCCGCCAGGAAAGCCAGTATCGAAATACAATTTCCAATAAAGCGGGCAGTCAATACCAAGTAGAATCCGGGCGTTATCACCTCTATGTATCACTCGCATGCCCATGGGCGCATCGCACACTGATTTTCCGGCAATTAAAACAGCTACAAGCGCATATATCGGTAAGCATTGTGCTACCGGAAATGTTAGCTGAAGGCTGGTCTTTTTCGAAGCCGGGGGATGAGTTATATCAGTTTGCCCATCTGTTTGAGCTGTATTTAAAAGGCGATAAAAATTATCAGGGGCGCGTTACTGTGCCGGTTTTGTGGGATAAAAAAACACAAACCATAGTTAATAATGAGTCCAGCGATATTATCCGAATTTTTAATAGCGCATTTAATGAATTAACGGGTAATAAGGATGATTATTATCCCGCTGAATTACACTCTGAAATTGAAAATGTTAATGCACGTATATATAAGGATATTAATAACGGCGTGTACCGAGCAGGTTTTGCCAGCACACAAAAAGCTTATGAAAAAGCCTATTTACAACTGTTCAGTACATTAGACTGGTTAGAAGCTCGTTTAGCAAAACAACGTTATTTACTCGCAGATAAAATCAGCGAAGCCGATTGGCGTTTGTTTACCACCTTAGTGCGTTTTGATGCGGTATATCACGGTCATTTTAAATGTAATCGTCAAAAACTCAGTGAGTTTACTAATATCAGTGGTTATCTTCGCGACCTGTATCAAATGACCGGTATTAAAGAAACGGTCAATATGGATCATATTAAAACCCATTATTACAGCAGCCATACTTCAATCAACCCGACCGGTATTGTGCCGTTAGGGCCTGATCTGAATTTTGCAGAACCGCATAATCGCGATCATTTATAGCGGCAAGAGTTTGAGGGGAAGGTGATGATTAAGCATATTAGTTATTTTGATCTGGGCACTGCAGATCACGGCTGGTTAAAAAGCCGTTTTCATTTTAGTTTCGCAAATTATTATAATGCCAAGCGGATGGGCTTTGGCAAGTTACGGGGGATTAATGATGATCTTATAAAACCGGGTTACGGGTTTGATCCGCATCCGCACAAAAATATGGAAATAATTAGTTATATCCGTAGCGGAGCTATTTCTCATCAAGATAGTGAAGGCAACAAAGGACAAACAAAAGCGGGTGAAATTCAAGTGATGAGCGCCGGTACGGGAATTATGCATTGTGAATATAATTTAGGTTCATCGCCTTTAATCCTCTACCAAATTTGGATAGAAACCAATAAGCCTGAAGCGCAGCCTCGATGGGAAACACAAAAATTCCCGCTCAAGCCTGTGACTGAGCACTTACCTTTGTTAGTTTCAGGGTTTGCCGGTGACAAAGAGAAGGCGTTGTTTATTCATCAGAAAGCGCGGTTTTTTGCAGGCCGTTTAAAGCAGGGCACAGAAATTAAGCATAAGATTATTGAGCAAGCTTACCTGTTAGCATCACAAGGAGAGTTTGAAATTTCCAGCAAAGAGGTGCAGCAAGCTGTTTACCTTAACCAAGGAGATGGCGCAGAAGTGACAGATATAGATGTCTTAACGGTAAAGGCATTAACGGACTGCGAGATTGTTTTAATTGATCTGCCGGGTTAACCTTGAGGTGTCTTTATAGAAGAAACCCGATAAAACAGCTATCAGGTTTCTTTTAGGATGTGCTTTTATTAGCGTTTTTTATGTGCACTTTTTTTAGCTTGTTGTTGCAGTTCAAAATCAAATTCATCAGGAAAGAAGATCAGACCTTCACTGTTTTGATCCGGAAAAACTACAATCGCTAACTCATCATCTTCTAAACCATGTGTCCAACGGTTATGCCATTTTTCCAGTGAAATTGCTTCTGCGTTGCAATGTGACCACTCCTCAGTTGCCCAGGCTTGCGCAAACTCTTTATTTGGCCAAACAGGTACACAATCTTCATCCTCAGTATTGAGCATCACACAACCGTGTTCATCAACCAGTAACCAAATTTGTGCATTTTTCACAACTTCTTTGAGCAGATAGGAGTAACGCTTCTGCGCATCATATTGTTGAATTGTTTTGATTTGCTGGTCGTCTAATTGGTCACTCATAATCGAAGTTCCTGTATGCTGAGAAAATGTGGGATGAACAGGATAATTGAAAATATTGGATACGTCTGTTTATTTTTAAGAAAGGATAACGATTGTAACCGTTATCCTTATAATTAGGGCAGCAGTTGCGGTTGTGTTAGTTCCGTTGCCATTAAGTGATCCAGAATTGGCACCATCACAATGGGATCGTAAGCTTTGCTAATGGCGCAGATCATTTTAATACGAGCTTCTTCATGTTTGTCTTGTAAATTCTGCGCGCTATAAAAATGCTCTTCACTGATCCATTGACTGTAAGATAACCATTGGTTATTTTTTGTTTTGTGTAAACGAGATCCAAGTGCCCCATATTTTTCAATATTGCGGTGGATGATTTCAGACCAACCCTCTTTAAAAGATTGTTCATATCCAGGTTTGATTTCCCAACGAAAAAGTACGGCGATCATAAAACCTCCAAGCTGTGGCTGACAGAGATTTATATCCAAGATACTTGGGTATAAATAGCATTACTATAAGTTTTTTCGACAATGGCATTTCTGTCAAGTTAAAGGGAAATAAACGCCTAAATTGTTGTGAATAATATAAAAAATTATGAGCAATCACCGAATTTTGTTATTAAGCATCTCGCGGCAGACCTTTTTCTATCGCTTTGATCAAGCGCAGGTTAAGACGTTCATTGACGATTGGGATTTGCTTTTTATGCTGTGCCAGTGCCCACTCTATATGCTCATTTAACAGTTCAGACTCACAACTGGATAGTCTGTTTTTTAAAGCTGCCACCACGGCTTCACTTGACGGGGCATTGCCTAACGCAATCGCGATATTTCGTAACCAACGCTGATAACCGATACGGCGGATGGGGGAGCCTTCTGTATTGCTTAAAAATTCAGACTCAGTCCAGCTAAACAGATCCAATAACGGCTGCTTTTCGAGTTGATGGCGGGCCTGGTAGTCATCTTCTTGGGTGGTATTGGCAAAACGGTTCCAAGGACAAATTAACTGGCAGTCGTCACAGCCATAAATGCGGTTACCAATTGCTTTTCTAAACTCAACCGGAATTGCGCCTTGCAGTTCGATAGTGAGATAAGAGATACAACGACGGCCATCAACAATATAGGGAGCGACTATCGCCTGGGTCGGGCAAATTTTTAAACAGGCAACACACTGGCCACATTGATTGTCGACAGCTTGATCAACAGGTAAAGGCAGATCAACCATTAATTCGCCGATAAAAAACCAAGAACCAGCTTTTGCATCAATTAAAAGTGAGTGTTTGCCTACCCAGCCAAGCCCGGCTTTTTCTGCAAGAGGGCGTTCTAATACCGGCGCGCTATCCACAAAAGGGCGATATCCAAGCTGACCGACCTGCTGTTCAATTTTTTGTCCTAACTGTTTGAGTCTTTTGCGTAATACTTTGTGGTAATCACGGCCCAATGCGTAACGGCTGATATAAGCACTGTTTTTGTCTTTTAAAGTGTGTGCAAATGATGCATTTTCAGGCAGGTAATCCATACGCACAGAAATCACGCGCAGTGTGCCGGGATGAAGTTCATCCGGGCGTGCTCGTTTCATTCCGTGTTTTTCCATATAGTCCATTTCACCATGGTATTTTTTATCTAACCACTGTTGTAATTGCTCTTCATGTTGTTTGAGATCGATATCTGCGATACCCACTTCCTGAAAACCTAGAGCTTTGCCCCACAGTTTGATATTTTCAGACAGTGTAACTAAATCGAGTTGATCAATTTTTGGATTATTTTTAATTGAAGAGCTTTCAACTATATTTGTAGGACTTGTCATTTGTACTCTCAATAGGACGATAACTATGCTTTCTGATCAGATAAAAACCAAATGCAGTTTACCACATTCTTTATACCGTGCTCAGCAGATCAAAGATTTTGAAGGTGAAGCTGCAGAGTTAGCTGGAACGACCTTATATGGTTTGATGAAGCGTGCCGGAGAAGCTTGTTATCAAGTGTTTAAAACGCGTTTTCCTGATGTAAAACATGTATTGGTTTTATCGGGCAAAGGCAATAACGGCGGAGATGGTTATGTCTTTGCTGCTATTGCGAAAGATGCGGGGTTGTCTGTGCAGCTTTGCCAAATGGGTGATCCCGCTGATTTAACGGGGGATGCGGCACAGGCTAGAAATGCATGGAGAATCGAACAAGGTGTGATTGACGGTATCGAGCAAGCAGACTTTGAAACAGCAGATGTGATTGTGGATGCATTATTGGGTACAGGTTTGTCAGGCACTGTGCGAGCGGAATATCAGCGTTTGATTTATAAAATCAATCAAACCAAGAAACCCGTTTTGAGTATCGATATTCCCTCTGGTCTGAATTCTGATACGGGAGCAATCAGCGATGTTGCGGTAAAAGCGGATGCCACCATTAGTTTTGTTGGTTTAAAACAGGGGCTCTTTACTGGTCGGGCTGCGGAAAATTGCGGGCAAATCTATTTTTCAGGACTGGGTATTACCGAGCAGTTTACCTCTATATGTCCGAGCAACGTATTACGTGTTACCTATCAAGATATGCGATATTGTTTAACGCAACGCAGCCGTACCAGCCATAAAGGTTTTTTTGGTAAAACATTGCTATTAGGCGGCAATATCGGGATGCCTGGGGCAGTTCGTTTAGCTGCAGAGGCTGCTTTACGAACAGGATCGGGTTTAGTGAAAGTATGAAAATCAGCTGGCAGTGATTGCTGGCCGCCCGGAATTAATGCTGGAAGCTTTTGATCTGCAAAAGATAGATGACAGTGCGATTCGTGATTGGGCAACTAATTTAGTGATTGGTCCTGGACTGGGGAAAGATGATTGGGCAAAAATGCTCTTAGATTTTATTTTAGCAAGTGATTTGCCGACCGTGGTTGATGCTGATGGTTTAAATTTACTGGTAGACAGACCCGCCTGGAAAGACAGTTGGATTCTAACGCCGCACCCGGGGGAAGCTGCCAATTTACTAGGTTGTTCGATTAGCAAAGTTGAAGGTGATCGTTTTAGTGCGGTGCGTAATTTGCAACGTAGTTTTGGTGGTATTGTGATTTTAAAAGGTGCCGGAACGTTAATTTGTGACGGTAAACAGATCTATGTGGCGAATGTGGGTAATCCGGGCATGGCAAGTGGTGGCATGGGGGATGTGCTTTCTGGTATTATAGGTGGTTTATTAGCCCAAGGCTTAAACTCGCAGCAAGCTGCAACGCTTGCGGTGTGCATCCATGGTCAAGCAGCCGATTTAGCTGCAGGACAAGATGAACGCGGTTTATTGGCCAGTGATCTGTTCCCTTATATCAGGAAATTAGTAAATCCATAATGTTTGATTTGTTTAAAGAAAAATTAGTAGATGCCGATCAGACGGTCGCTTTTGGTGGCCGATTAAGTGCGGCTTGTGATGAGCCCGTTTGTATCTATTTGCATGGTGATTTAGGTGCGGGTAAAACGACCTTAACACGTGGCTTTATCCAAGGTTTGGGTCATGTGGGTAATGTAAAAAGTCCCACTTATACCTTGGTTGAACCTTATGAGTTAGCAGATTGGCAAGTTTACCATTTTGATTTATACCGTTTGGGGGATCCTGAAGAGCTTGAATTTATGGGTATTCGAGATTACTTCACTGAGACTAGCCATTGCCTGGTGGAATGGCCTGAGCGTGGTGAAGGGATTTTACCGCAAGCTGATATTGACTTAACACTTTCTTATGTCGATCAGCAGCGCATCATTGAGCTACGGGCAAACACTGATATTGGATTACGAGTTTTAAATAAATTATGAAATTAACAACACGACTTTTTATCCGTTCTCTGTTTTTGCTTACTTTGTGTGTGGCAGGGTTATTTACACTTGCAAGTGGCGCACAAACTAATCAATTAAAAGGTGTGAGAGCATGGCCTTCGCCGGATAATACGCGTGTTGTTTTAGATCTTTCAAGCAAACCAAATTATGAAATCCATTATTTAAAACACCCTGACCGTGTGGTTGTCGATCTTAAATCAACAGTCAGTAAAATTGATTTAAAGAAAATCGCCAATGACGGACCTTTAGTTAATAACTTGCGTGAAAGTGCCAGTGGCCAAAAAGGCACTTATCGATTAGTGGTCGACTTAAATAAAGCCAGTCAGGCAAAAATATTCACTTTGCCCCCTGCAAAACCTTATGGTCACCGTTTAGTTCTCGACTTGCCGCATAACCAGTTAGTGAGCAAACCCACTTTAAAACCTAAAAAACAATTTCCTTCAGTCTCTGTCGGGCGGGATATTCTTATTGCCATTGATGCAGGACATGGTGGGGATGACCCCGGGGCATTAGGTAAATATACCTACGAGAAAAAAGTTACTTTGGAAATTGCCAAGCGATTACAAAAGAGAATTAATCAGCAAAAAGGAATGAGTGCTTTTTTAGTTCGCACTGGTGATTATTTTGTGAATTTGAATAAACGCTCAGCGATTGCGCGTAAGGGGAAAGCTGACTTTCTGGTTTCAATTCATGCTGACGGCTTTACTTCAAGCCGACCTCATGGCGCATCCGTTTGGGTATTATCAAACCGCAGAGCAACCACCGAACTCGGGCGATGGATGGAAAAACATGAAGCACATTCCGAACTGCTAGGTGGTGCGGGAGATTTGATTCAAGATTCGAGCAGTGTGCCATTTTTAACGGAAATGTTTCTAGATATGTCGATGGGTAATGCCATGGACGTGGGTTATCACGTTGGTGATTTGGTGGTTAAAGAGTTAAAACAAGTTACCAAACTACATAAGAAAAAACCCGTTCATGCTAGTTTAGCAGTATTAAAATCACCCGATATTCCTTCTATTTTGGTCGAGGCGGGTTTTATTACTAACCGTGCTGAGGAAAAGTTATTAAATAAATCAGCCCACCAAAATAAAATAGCCAATGCCGTGTTTCAAGGCATTTATAAACACTTCACACAAGCACCACCGCAAGATACTTTGTTTGCGCAGAAAAAGCGTGCTATCAAACATACAGTACGCAGTGGTGAATCTTTATCTGTTTTAGCTGCGCGTTATAGTGTTACTTCGAAAAACTTGAAAGCGTATAACAATCTGAAATCCAACTCGTTACGTATTGGTCAGGTTATAAAAATTCCACCTGACTACCAGTTAGTGGTGAAACAAGATCCCGTACGGCAGGTTGCACGCGCACCACAAAAAACGCGAGTCCATCAAGTTAAACGCGGTGAATCGTTATCTGTGATTGCAGCCAAATACGCGACGACAAGCACAGCCTTGAAAAAATTCAATAACCTCCGTTCAACATCATTGGCGATAGGCCAGAAGATTAATATTCCGGGTGATCGTATAGAAATAGCTGCTGTCTCTAAAACTCAAACAGCAAGTCGCAAGCCCGCTTCTATTCACAAAGTGAAAAGCGGTGAATCCTTATCTGTAATTGCCGCGAAATACGGTACAAGCACAACTGCCTTGAAAAAACATAATAACCTCCGTTCAACCTCATTGGCGATAGGCCAGAAAATCAAGATTCCGGGTGATAGTGTAGAAATAGCTGCTGTCTCTAAAACTCAAACAGCAAGTCGCAAACCCGCTTCTATTCACAAAGTGAAAAGCGGTGAATCCTTATCTGTAATTGCCGCGAAATACGGTACAAGCACAACTGCATTGAAAAAACATAACAATTTACGCTCAACCTCATTGGCCGTTGGTCAGAAAATCAAGATTCCGGGTGATAGTGTAGAAATAGCTGCGGTATCTAAAACGCAAACAGCAAGTCGCAAGCCCGCTTCTATTCACAAAGTGAAAAGCGGTGAATCGTTATCTGTAATTGCCGCGAAATACGGTACAACTGCAACTGCATTGAAAATACATAATAACCTCCGTTCAACCTCATTGGCGATAGGCCAGAAGATTAAGATTCCGGGTGATAGTGTAGAAATAGCTGCTGTATCTAAAACGCAAACAGCAAGTCGCAAGCCCGCTTCAATTCATAAAGTCAAAAGCGGTGAATCGTTATCTGTAATTGCCGCGAAATACGGTACAAGCACAACTGCATTGAAAAAACATAACAATTTACGTTCAACGTCATTGGCCGTTGGTCAGAAGATTAAGATTCCGGGTGATAGTGTAGAAATAGCTGTTGTCTCTAAAACGCAAGCAGCAAGTCGCAAGCCCGCTTCTATTCACAAAGTCAAAAGCGGTGAATCATTATCTGTAATTGCCGCGAAATACGGTACAACTGCAACTGCATTGAAAAAACATAACAATTTACGCTCAACGTCATTGGCCGTTGGTCAGAAGATTAAGATTCAGGGATCTTCTTCACTCTCCTTCCTGCAAGTTGTAGAGGTTAAACCAACCGTACACAAAGTTAAAAGTGGTGAGTCACTTTCTGTAATTGCTAAACGTTACGGTAAAACAACCAGTGAACTGAAAAGCTATAATAAGTTACGTTCAACATCGCTTGCTATCGGTCAGAAAATTAAGATCCCGAGTGCGGGTTATGTCAGCCAAACAAAAGTAGCTAAAGCAACCGTACACAAAGTTAAAAGTGGTGAGTCACTTTCTGTGATTGCAAACCGCTACGGCACAACAACAAATGCCTTAACGAAACATAATAAACTGCGCTCTAGCTCCCTGGCGATTGGTCAAAAAATTAAAATTCCAACTTCTGTTGCGCAATTAACAAAACATAAAGTACTCAGTGGCGAATCACTTTCAGTGATCGCTAATCGCTACGGTACTACTACACATGCTTTAAAATCTTTTAATAACCTGCGCTCTAGCTCACTGGCGATTGGGCAAGTATTAACGATTCCTGTTACTTAAATGTTTTCTTTGGATAACCTCTGCTAATGCCTATTCAAATTTTACCTGCACGACTCGCCAACCAGATAGCGGCTGGAGAAGTAGTTGAACGTCCAGCTTCTGTGGTTAAGGAGTTGGTTGAAAACAGCCTGGATGCGGGCGCAACGCGGATCGAAATAGATATCGAAAAGGGCGGTGCAAAATGTATCCGCATTAAAGATAACGGCAAAGGGGTTTGTAAAGAGCAGCTCACCCTTGCGTTAAGTCGTCATGCAACCAGTAAAATAAGCCATTTAGATGATTTAGAAGCGATTGTCAGTTTAGGCTTTCGTGGTGAAGCACTGGCCAGTGTGAGCTCTGTTTCCCGCCTTACTTTTACCTCTAAACCAGCCGATCAAGAGCAAGCATGGCAAGCGGTTGCTGAAGGGCGTGATATGCAGGTTAGTATCCAACCAACTGCGCACCCGCAAGGCACCACTGTGGAGGTGTTAGATCTATTTTTTAATACGCCCGCACGTCGCCGATTTTTAAAAACAGAAAAAACAGAGTTTCAACATATCGATGAGCTTGTGCGCCGTATTGCGTTAAGTTGTTTTGAAATCTCTTTTGTTTTAAAGCATAACGGAAAAATCATTCGCCAATATCGCGCTGCACAAACACAAATCCAGAAAGAGAAACGTCTTGCATCGATCTGCAGTGAGAGTTTTGTAAAAGGCGCATTACACTTTCAAAGTAGTGATAATGACTTGAAAATCTCGGGCTGGATATCGGATCGTTTGTCACCGCGGGCATTAGGGGATGTGCAATATTGTTATATTAATGGGCGCATGATCCGCGATAAATTAATCAATCATGCGATTAAACAGGTTTATGCTTATTCACTGCCTGAAGGCAAATTTCCAGGTTACGTTATCTATATAGAATGTAACCCTGAGCAAGTGGATGTTAATGTGCACCCCTCTAAACATGAAGTGCGTTTTCACCAAGCGCGTTGGGTACATGACTTTATTGTCAGCACCTTAAGTGAGACATTAAACCAAGCCTCTGCGAGTGATGATGCTGAATTTACAAGCGCCTCTGTTAAAATGAGCGAGCACGCTTATTTACCGCCACAACAGCCAGCTATACCGCAAGGTCAAGCGGCAACAGCGCCTGGCCATCAGTCATCTTTTAGCGGTGCTGCGAGTTATCGAGGTAATTATACAAAACCAACTCTTGATAGTGCCCAAGTTGATGCTTATTGTGATTTTGTAAGTGAAACCCATTTACCGCTCGCGCAAGTTGAAAAGGCACAACAAGCTCACTCTGTTTTAGGGCAAATAGTCTGCTTAATTGCAGACGACTATCTACTGCTTAAGCTTAAAAGCACCCAACAACTGTTAAGCTCAAGCTCACCGCTGTTAGTGTTGTCATTAAGCAGAGCCGATTTGCTGGTTAAACAGATGCAGCTGTATGATGCGTGGTCAAATGGGGAGGTGATCGCACAGCCGCTATTATTGCCAGTGCGTATCCAACTTGCAGCAGATTTACTGCAAATCACAGCTGATTTTCAGCAACTTTTTGAGCGGTTGGGTTTTGCTTTTAAAATACAATCCAATAAATTGATTATCAGTAAAGTACCGGCATTACTTCGTCAGGCACCGGTTGCTAAAATTTTACCTGCGCTGTTGGATTATCTTTGCCTATTAGATAAAAACATGAGTGAAATTCAAGTAAATGATTTTTGCGCATTTTTGGTGAAAACATTAAGTCAGGCTGTCGTTGATAAAAAACAGTGGACGGAGCAAAGCGCTTCGTCATTGTTAGATTTATTAGTTAATTTATTCTCAGACGATTTAAAAAATCAGCAAGCATTTCTCTTTAATGAACCCGATTTATCGTTATTACTGCAAGGTTTTTCAGATGACTAAATATCCTACCGCGTTGTTTTTAATGGGGCCGACCGCTTCAGGAAAAACTGATTTAGCGATAAAATTAGCACAGCAATGCAAATGTGAAATTATCAGTGTTGATTCTGCACTTATCTATAAAGGCATGGATATCGGTACCGCGAAACCAACAGCCGAAGAGTTACAAAAAGCGCCACATGCTTTGGTGAATATAATTGATCCGCTTGAATCTTATTCGGCAGGTGATTTTCGCTGCGATGCACTGCGCTTGATGAAAGAGATCACCGTGCGTGGTAATACGCCCTTGTTAGTTGGTGGCACTATGCTTTATTACAAAGCGTTAGTGGATGGTTTATCACCGTTACCGAGTGCCGATTCTGTGATTCGTGCTGAAATAGAAAAAGAGGCGGAAGTTAAAGGCTGGCAGGCGATGCATGATCTGCTTAAAGAGATTGATCCTGTTTCTGCTGCTCGTATTCACGTTAACGATCCGCAACGCTTGTCACGTGCGATTGAGGTTTACCGCATCTCAGGAAAGAGCCTAACGGAACTAACCGAGATCAAAAGTGAGCCTATCCCTTATAATATAAAACAGTTTGCGATCGCGCCGACTGAAAAATCAGTATTGCATGAGCGTATTGAACGGCGTTTTGATTTGATGTTAAAAGCAGGGTTTGAGAAGGAAGTGCGAGCCTTATATGACCGTGGCGATCTGCATCTGGATTTACCATCAATGCGCTGTGTCGGTTATCGTCAAATGTGGGAATACCTGCAGGGTACAATGGATTATGATGAGATGGTTTTTCGTGGCATTGTTGCTACTCGTCAGTTAGCGAAAAGGCAAATGACCTGGTTACGCGGCTGGAAAGATATTACCTGGCTGGAAAGTGGCAGTGAAGATAATTTTGATCTGATTAAAGCGGTACTGTAAGTCGAAACCAGTCATTTGCCAAACGACAAAGCTCTTTATGAAAAAGATTGGGCTACGCGGCTGGAAAGATATCACCTGGCTGGAAAGTGGCAGTGAAGAGAATTTTGATCTGATTAAAGCGGTTTTATAAGTTGAAACCAAGTCACTCTTTTAGAAAGTGTTATGGATCAAAATTTTGAGTCATGAAATCGGTTTTTATTTAACCATTGTTTATACTGGCTGAGCTTAAAAACTATCTAATAACAATAATAGGAAAAAACAATGGCGAAAGGACAATCACTGCAAGACCCATTTTTAAATACGTTACGCAAAGAGCGTATTCCAGTGGCAATTTATTTGGTAAATGGCATCAAGTTACAGGGGCAGATTGAGTCGTTTGATCAATTCGTTATCTTATTAAAAAATACCGTTAGCCAAATGGTTTACAAACATGCTATTTCAACTGTTGTACCTGCGCGCGCAGTGCCAACGATTCCTCATGTTGATTAACATTTAAAATATTTGCTGCAGTTTATTTTGGCTTGCCTTTGTGCAGGCCATTTTTTTATCTAACCCCTGTCGTGGTTATGGTAGGATGATTCCCTGTTAATTTTATTCATTTCTTAGTTGGAGCTATATTTGTTTGATCGTTACGAAGCCGGTGAACAGGCTGTTTTAGTTCATATCACTTTTTCCGATGACAATAAAAAAGAAGATCTTGATGAGCTGAAATTACTAGTAAGCTCTGCGGGAGTCAATGCAGTTGATACTGTGACAGGCTCTCGAAAATCCCCTCATGCACGTTATTTCGTCGGTACAGGTAAAGCACAAGAGATTGCTGATACGGTAAAAGCGGCGCAAGCGGATGTGGTTATTTTCAATCACGCCTTAACACCTGCTCAGCAACGTAACTTGGAAGCACTGTGTGAATGTTTAGTGCTGGATCGTACGGCGCTGATTTTAGATATTTTTGCGCAACGAGCGCGTACCTATGAAGGTAAATTACAGGTAGAACTCGCGCAGTTGCGTCACCTTTCAACACGTCTTATTCGCGGTTGGA
This sequence comes from Psychromonas sp., assembly GCA_013619145.1. Classification (GTDB taxonomy): domain Bacteria; phylum Pseudomonadota; class Gammaproteobacteria; order Enterobacterales; family Psychromonadaceae; genus Psychromonas. The sequence goes on from JABXKR010000148.1 coordinate 33,903, forward strand.
CGCATCTTGAGCGCCAAAAAGGCGGTATCGGTTTACGTGGTCCCGGTGAAACGCAATTAGAAACAGACAGACGTTTGTTACGAGCGCGAATCAGCACAATTAAATCTCGTTTATCGAAAGTGGAAAAGCAGCGGGACCAAGGTCGACGTTCGCGTCAACGTAATGAAGTACCAACAATTTCACTGGTCGGTTATACCAATGCGGGTAAATCAACACTGTTTAATCAAATCACAGGAGCGAGCGTTTATGCGGCCGATCAATTATTCGCAACACTTGATCCGACCCTGCGTAAAATTGATGTGGAAGATGTCGGCAACTGTATTTTAGCTGATACGGTTGGTTTTATTCGTCACTTACCCCATGACTTAGTGGCTGCGTTTAAGGCTACATTGCAGGAAACGCGTGAGGCAACCCTGCTTTTACATGTTGTTGATTGTTCAGATGATAATTACCGCGCTAATATTGATGCAGTACAAAGTGTGCTGACTGAGATTGATGCGGGAGAAGTGCCGCAATTAACGGTTATGAATAAAATTGATGCTTTTGATGATATTCAGCCGCATGTCGATTTTGACGATCAAGGTAAACCTGTTCGCGTTTGGTTATCAGCACAAACCGGTGCTGGGACTGAGTTGCTATTTGAATCGTTAATGGCAATTTTATCAGGACAAATTCGTTCTCTGCGGCTTGCTATTCCGCCAGAACAAGGAAAGCTACGTGCGATTTTTTACCAACTGGACTGTATTGAAAACGAGTCTTATGCTGAAAATGGTGACTGCTTATTAGATATTCGTTTAAACAATATTGACTGGCTGCGCTTGATAAAACAGCAAGGTAGCTATATAGAAGAGTATATTGTTAACGCTAATTAGAGAGAAACAACATAATATGTCATGTTTCCTTTATTATTAGAGTGAACATTGTTACATTGTTGTATTCTATCACTTATTTATATTACTTAATCGGGAGCTAAATATGGCTTGGAATGAACCGGGAAAAGATAAAGAAAAAGATCAAGACCCGTGGAAAAACAATGATAAAAAGAAAGACCAGGGGCCGCCTGACTTAGATGTTGTTTTCCAGAAACTGGCAGATCTGTTTGGTAAAAAACGATCTGGTGGTAATGGTAATGGCAATAATAGTGGTGGCACTAAGTTCGTCATTATTGCTGTTTTTGCTGTGCTTGCCATAGTGTGGTTTGTTAGTGGCTGGTACACAGTCAAAGAGTCAGATCGTGGTGTGGTATTACGTTTTGGTGCTTACCATTCTCAAGTTGATCCGGGTTTACACTGGAATCCAAAATTTGTCGATCGCGTTATTCCGATTAATATTGAAGCATTCCGTACTATGCCGACAACAGGTTTCATGTTAACTGAAGATGAAAATATTGTGCAGGTGGCGATGGAAGTGCAATACCGAATTATTGCCCCAGAAAAATATTTGTTTAGTGTTACCAATGCGGATAATAGTTTATTACAAGCACTTGATAGTGCATTACGTTTTGTTGTCGGTCATTCAACTATGGATGATGCATTAACAACGGGCCGTGAAGTAGTGCGTCAAGAGACATGGGAAATGCTGGATAAAATTATTACACCTTACGATCTTGGTATTGAAGTCGTTGATGTCAATTTACAACAAACACGTCCGCCAGATCAGGTTAAAGATGCCTTTGATGATGCTATTGCCGCTCAGGAAGATGAACAGCGTTTTGTCCGTGAAGCGGAAGCTTATGAGCGTGAAAAAGAGCCGATTGCTCGTGGTCAAGTGAAACGTATTGAACAGCAGGCGCAGGCTTATAAAGAGGGTATTATTTTAAAAGCGCAAGGTGAAGTTGCCCGCTTTAATAAATTATTACCTGAATATAAAGCAAGCCCTGAAGTAACACGCCAGCGTATCTACCTTGAAACGATGGAGTCTGTATTTAATAACAGCAGCAAAGTGTTAATTGATAATAAGGCGGGTGGTAATTTAACGTTTTTACCGTTAGATAAATTGATGAACAAAGGCGTGAACAGCAGCTCTGAAGTAAAGGGGGTGTCAGAGATTGAAACCCGCTCTAAAGCCGATGAAAAAGCAGATCTAAACGAGCGTTCCTCAAGCAGCGATCGACTATCTCGTAGTAGCCGCAGCACAGGGAGAAACTACTAATGAATAAATTACTTATAGTTCCAGTTTTACTTGTTTTTGTTTTTATCAGTAGCGCATTTGTTGTTTCTGAAGGGCAGAACGGTATCGTGATGCAATTTAGTAAAGTTAAACGTGATGCTCAAGATGTGCCTGTTGTATATCCTCCAGGTTTACATTTTAAAGTGCCGTTTATCGACTCTGTGCGCATTATGGATACACGTATCCAAACACTTGATGATCAGGCGGATCGCTTTGTAACGTCAGAGAAAAAAGATCTGATTATCGATTCTTACGTTAAATGGCAGATTGAAGATTTAGCGGTTTATTACCTCGCTACAGGCGGTAATAAAATGCAGGCGGAAGCTCTGCTTAAACGCAAAATCAACAACGGCTTACGTAGCGAAATTGGTTCTCATACCATTAAAGAGATTGTTTCGGGTAAACGTGGAGAAGTGATGGAAACAGCACTTAAACGTATGGCGCGATCGAGTGAATTAGGTATTAAAGTGGTTGATGTTCGTATTAAGAAAATCAACCTGCCTGCAGAGGTAAGTAACAGTATCTACAAACGTATGCGTGCTGAGCGTAAAGCGGTTGCCAAAGAGCATCGTTCTCAAGGTCAGGAGCAGTCTGAGGTGATCCGCGCGAATATCGACCGTAAGGTATCGATTATGTTAGCGCAAGCTAATAAAGAGTCATCGGAAGTACGCGGTGCGGGGGATGCGCAGTCTTCAAAAATTTACGCCGATTCCTATACCCAAGATGCAGAATTTTTTGCCTTTTTACGCAGCATGCAGGCGTATCAGAAAAGCTTTTCTGATAAAGATGATGTAATGGTATTAAGCCCTGATTCAGACTTCTTTAAGTATATGAATAACAAAGATTAAAATTATTTAATCTAATTATAAAAAGCCCCGTTTTGTGACAACAAAACGGGGCTTTTTTGTATCATAATCTAAATTTTTAACGGCTACTAAATGTAAACTTGTTCGCCATATTCGACAATATGGGCGGGTTTATGCAGTTGCTCTTCAATGACCTGCTTAAATATTGCTTGTTTGTCACGTTCGCCGTGGATTAAAAATACCTTATCGAGTTTTTCAAACTCGGCCATCCAGGCCAACAGATCGCTTTGATCGGCATGAGCTGAAAATCCGTTAATCATATGTATT
>JABXKR010000125.1 GCA_013619145.1 Psychromonas sp.
TTTTTGGCTTAACAAAAAGTCTTGTCGATAACATAAAAAGTCTTTTTGCTCCTTGCCAGCAATCATTCCTAAAAAAGCAAGCGTATTGTAAGCTAAATTAAGCAATTAAGTTAACAATACTAAGTTAGTATTGTTGCATTGGAATGCCGTTTTGTGAAATAGACCACGCTTGAAATGCTTTATTAATAAGCAAAAGGTGATCGTTTTATATTCGCATTAGGTTTTATACAGAAAATTATGAATCCTTATAAATTTGTTAACCGTTTGAAAAATGGAAATGTATAGCCTGTTCTGCCCATTTGTTTGCTTTGATAAAGATAAGTCAGTTTATATACCCATGATACTTCAAGATGCAAAGTCAGCAAGGCAAGCTGTGCCAAGATGCTAGGCATAAAATTGAAGTATAGTTATTCTACATAGAGATTTTATAACAACGCAGATTGCCTTGCCCTACGGGGCGCTAGCTCGAAAACCAGTCCCGCGTTGCAACAATCGAAAAGGGAGTACCATTACCTCATGTTGCTCCTTGTTCTGGTATTCGTGCTAGTGCCTGACAAAGCATCTTGAGGTAACATGGGTATATCTCTGTTATCAATATTATTTTGTTCTTTGTTATCCAGCTCATAAAGATAGCGATTGCATGATAAATTCGCTAGAATGCACAGCAATTATATACCCAAGCCACTTGCTGCTCTTTGAAGTTCAGGAAGTTCAGGAGGTTTAGGTATAAAAGCCATAATGACACAGCATAAACCATGCAATAACACAGGTATTTAACGTCTTCATGAAAAATATTCGTAACTTTTCAATCATCGCCCATATCGACCACGGAAAATCGACTCTATCAGATCGTTTGATCAGCACTTGTGGCGGGTTAAGTGATCGTGAAATGGAATCTCAAGTACTCGATTCAATGGATATTGAACGTGAACGCGGTATTACTATTAAAGCACAAAGTGTAACGCTGGATTACAAAGCCAATGATGGTGAAACTTACCAACTTAACTTTATCGATACACCTGGACACGTTGACTTCTCCTACGAAGTATCTCGTTCATTAGCGGCCTGTGAAGGTGCATTATTGGTGGTTGATGCGGGTCAAGGTGTTGAAGCGCAAACACTTGCCAACTGTTATACGGCTATGGAGATGGATTTGGAAGTGGTGCCGATTTTAAATAAAATCGATTTGCCGGCCGCTGAGCCTGATCGTGTAGCTGAAGAGATAGAAGATATTGTTGGCATCGATGCCACCGAAGCGGTGCGTTGCTCGGCAAAAACAGGCTTGGGTGTGGATCTGGTTTTAGAAGAGATAGTACGTGCTATTCCGCCTCCAGAGGGCGATTTAGATGCGCCACTGCAAGCCTTAATTATCGACTCATGGTTTGATAACTACCAAGGTGTTGTTTCACTGGTACGGATCAAGCATGGCCAGATTAAAGTCGGCGATAAAATGAAAGTGATGTCAACTGATCAAGTTCACTTGGTCAGTAAGGTTGGTTATTTTACGCCAAAGCAAAAAGAAACAGGTATCTTAAAAGCGGGTGAAGTAGGTTACGTTATAGCGGGTATTAAAGATATTTTAGGCGCGCCGGTTGGCGATACTTTAACCCAATCGGGTAATGAAGCCGCTGCCGCTCTGCCTGGTTTTAAACGTGTGCAACCTCAAGTTTACGCTGGTTTGTTCCCTGTAAGCTCTGATGATTATGAGAACTTCCGTGATGCGCTCGGTAAATTAAGTATTAATGATGCTTCATTGTTATACGAGCCGGAAAATTCCTCTGCATTGGGTTTTGGTTTCCGTTGTGGTTTCTTGGGCTTATTGCACATGGAAATCATTCAAGAGCGCTTAGAGCGTGAATACGATATTGACTTGATCACAACCGCACCAACGGTAATTTATGAAGTTGAAAAGAACAACGGTGCAATTGAATATGTTGATAGCCCTGCTAAGCTACCTGCAACGAATGATATTAAAGAGATCCGCGAGCCAATCGCTGAATGTAATATTTTAGTGCCGCAAGCTTACCTAGGTAATGTAATCACCTTATGTATCGGTAAACGTGGTGTACAAACTAAAATGGCTTATCACGGCAATCAAGTGGCGCTTACCTACGAGATCCCGATGGGTGAAGTAGTATTGGATTTCTTTGATAGATTGAAATCGACAAGCCGTGGTTATGCATCACTTGAATATAACTTCACTCGTTTCCAATTAGCTGACATGGTACGTGTTGATGTGATGATCAATGGCGATCGTGTTGATGCATTAGCGTTAATCACACATCGTGATAATTCAGAAGCTTACGGCCGAGATTTAGTTGAAAAAATGAAAGAGCTCATTCCTCGTCAGATGTTCAATATTGCAATACAAGCTGCGATTGGAAGTAAAATTATTGCCCGTTCAACGGTTAAACAGTTGACTAAAAATGTATTGGCAAAATGTTACGGTGGTGATATTAGCCGTAAGAAAAAATTACTGAAGAAACAAAAAGAGGGTAAAAAACGCATGAAATCAGTGGGTAATGTAGATGTGCCACAAGAAGCGTTTTTAGCCGTATTGCATATAGGTAAAGACAAGTAAGAATAGCTAGTTAGCTTTTTGCAGCAGCACAAAATGTCTGTGAGCTAAACAGCTTGTTATAATTTAAAATGCGCCGCTTTTTAAGCTGCGCATTTTTGCTTTTTTTAAACAGCAATAAGCGTTTTCAAGAAAACGATTTTTTTGTTGCAACGGTCACTTAAAAACCGGTGATTTTGCTTACTAAGACAATTGCAGTAAACACTGCAATTTCTTTTATCAGTCATATTAGTTAAACGGATATTGATGGATCATGTCAGCTTAAATAATATGATTTTATAAATTTATAGGAATCAATATGGCAAATACATTTGCACTTATTTTAGTTATCTTAACCTTTGTGACCGGTATTATCTGGTTACTCGATAAATTCATATGGGGACCGGCCCGTCAAGCCGCGCGACAAGAAGCGCAAGATAAAGTTGAAATCGTGCTTGATGAGAAAACGCTGGCTGGTATTTACCCTGAAAATGTGATTGTTGAAAATGCGCGCTCACTGTTTCCTGTGATCGCGATTGTTTTTGTTTTACGTTCATTTCTTTATGAGCCGTTTCAAATTCCATCGGGTTCAATGATGCCAACGCTTTTAGTGGGGGATTTTATCCTGGTCGAAAAATTCTCATACGGTGTAAAAGAGCCTGTTTGGCAAAATACCTTGATCCCTGTGGAGCTGCCAAAACGTGGTGACGTTGCTGTTTTTAAATACCCGGAAGATATTCGCGTTGATTATATTAAACGTGTGGTTGGTCTTCCTGGTGATCGTATCGTTTATAAAGATAAACAGTTGTATCTGATTCCTGCTTGTGAAAAAGAACCATGTGGTTCTTATAAAGCATTAGATATGAACTATTTAGGTGATAAATTATTTGCGGATGAAGAAGCTAAGATGCAGGTTCATACTGAAATTTTAGGTGATGTTGCTCATAAGGTACTGACTAATCCGATGCGTCGAGATCATGTCTCTTATTATTACCAGCAGCAAGGCACTTATGCTTACGAATGGATTGTGCCTGAAGGACAATATTTCATGATGGGAGATAACCGAGATAACAGTAGAGACAGCCGTTTTTGGGGATTTGTACCTGAGCAAAACTTAGTAGGTAAAGCGCTTGCTATCTGGGTAAGTTTTGAGTTTTACCGTAGTAGTGATGGTTTCTTGCCGACTTGGATACCAAGTGGTGTTCGTTTTGATCGTATTGGTGGAATTAAATAATTATGAAAAATGCTGAATTAAAACGTTTAGAGAAACGTATTGGTTATACCTTTTCAGATTTTGCATTGCTTAAACAAGCATTAACACATCGTAGTGCATTAGGTGAACATAATGAACGTTTAGAGTTTTTAGGTGATTCAATATTAAGTTTTGCCATTTCAACCGATCTTTATTTACGTTTTCCAAAAGTAGACGAAGGTGATTTAAGCCGCATGCGTGCAACCTTAGTTTGTGGGAAAATGCTGGCTGAAATCGGTCGTGAATTCCAACTTGGTGATTGCCTGATTTTAGGCCCCGGTGAATTGAAAAGTGGCGGATTTCGCCGTGACTCAATCATAGCCGATGGTGTAGAAGCGATTATCGGAGCCACTTTTTTAGACTCAGATATTGATACAGCCAAAGCGCTAATTTTGAAATGGTTTGCCAGTCGCTTAAATACCATTGAGCCGGGAATTAGTCAGAAAGATCCGAAAACCCGTTTGCAGGAGCGTTTACAGTCGCGCAAACAATCATTACCAGTTTATGAAGTGCTTGAAATTAAAGGTGAAGCGCATAATCAGCGCTTTACTATGAGCTGTGCAATAGAGGGGCTGAAACCTGTACAAGGGCAAGGCACAAGTCGCCGCAAGGCTGAGCAGATCGCTGCTGAAAAAATGTTAGATGTTTTAATTGGAGTACAGAAATGAGTAAAAAATGCGGGTTAGTGGCGATTGTCGGTCGTCCCAACGTTGGTAAGTCAACACTCATTAATGCCCTGTTAGGTCAAAAGGTCAGTATCACTTCACGCAAAGCGCAAACCACGCGTCACCGTATTTTGGGTATTGATACAGAAGGGGATTATCAAACAATTTTTGTTGATACGCCTGGCCTGCATATTGAAGAAAAACGCGCTATTAACCGTTTAATGAATCGCGCGGCATCTAGTTCGATTAATGATGTTGAGATGGTTATATTTGTTGTTGAAGGTACCCATTGGAACGAAGATGATGAGATGGTACTGAGCAAATTCCAGTACTTAAAATGCCCGGTAGTATTAGCGATTAATAAAATTGATAATGTCGAAGATAAAGAGTTATTGCTTCCGCATCTTGAAGAGCTAGGCAAGCGTTATAACTTCAAACACATTTTACCTATGTCTGCTAAAAAAGGGGATAATGTTGAAAAAATTCGTCAGTGGGCACAAGAAGTTCTCCCTGAATCTGAGCATTATTTTCCAGAAGATTATATAACTGACCGTTCATCTCGTTTTATGGCCTCTGAAATTGTCCGTGAAAAGCTGATGCGCTTTTTAGGGGATGAATTACCCTATTCGGTGACGGTTGAGATTGAGCAGTTCAAACAGCAAGCTAATGGTGTATTACACATTAATGCTTTAATCTTAGTTGAGCGAGATGGCCAAAAACGGATGGTTATCGGCAATAAAGGTGAAAAACTCAAAGCTATTAGTATGCAATCACGTATTGATATGGAAGAACTGTTTGACTCTAAAGTGTTTTTAGAGGTATGGGTGAAAGTGAAGTCTGGTTGGTCAGATGATATACGCGCCCTGCACAGCCTTGGTTATGGTGATGATTACAGCAAATAAACTAGCGAACTGATGTCCTTAGAGTGCCATAACGCCTTTATCTTACATCGTCGCCCTTATCGGGAGACTAGCCAGCTTGTCGATCTATTTTGTCAGGACGTTGGTAAGGTCAGTCTGGTTTATAAAGGCGGGCGCAGCAGTACACGTATGAAACGTGGAATGGCACAAGCGTTTACTTTACTGCAGGTGAGTTATTTTGGGCGGGGTAGTTTAAAAACCGTTAAATCGATTGAAGCCCAAACTCAAGTTGTTCCACTACAGGGTGACCGACTTTATATTGCTATGTATATCAACGAGTTATTATATCGATTATTGCAAGCTGAAACGGCTTGTGATGGGCTGTTCGCATCTTATCAGAAAACTTTATTAGCGATTGCGGGTGAGGATGATCCCCAGATTGCTTTACGCAATTTTGAATTGACGCTACTAGAAACATTAGGTTACGGTGTTAATTTTGAAGAAGATATTTATAGTGGTGAATTAATAGAAGCTGGATTTGAATATCAGTATCAGCAACAAGCTGGTTTTTTTGCCAAGCAGGCGATTCATCAAAAACAGCAAATTTATAAAGGTGAAGAGATACTCGCATTGGCATGTCGTGATTTTTCAACGCCAACTGTTTTAAAAGCAGCAAAACGATTTTGCCGTCAAGCATTAGCCCATTTGTTGGGTGATAAACCATTACATAGCCGCACTCTGTTTGCGGTGAAATAGAAGGACAAATTAGCAATGAGCAAAATTCTACTGGGTGTCAATATTGACCATA
>JABXKR010000129.1 GCA_013619145.1 Psychromonas sp.
GTTATCAAAGTCCCAATGAATTTGAACGTGCAGCTAGATTGTTAAAAAAGGTAGCTTAAAGAACTTAACTAGGGTGACCGAATTCAGTTGACCAGGTCAATTACTTTCGAATGCTTTTGGGTTGTTGGTTAATGTAATGGCACAATCATTTTTTGAAATGATCAAATTGATAGTAAATATTTACAATCATTACTGCGATATGTGTATAGCGAAGCATGAAAATGATGGAATTGGTTATTAGATAGCAATAAGTGAAACTTAAAATGAACAGAGCAACAGATAAAAGTGAAGAACAAACAGATAACGAATATTATTTAACAGCACTTGTCTATCATGATGAAGGAGAAGATAACCAATTTAAATATACCGAGAAATACCACAATTACAGCTCGGCAAAGAAAAGATTAAAAAAAATAGTAGAGCAGAAACGCAAACAAAAATGGCAAGTTAAAGCTGACTTTAAATCAAAGCCTAAAGGCAATGGCAATGTTGAATATATGGCAACAGGTAATGACACACAAAGTGGTGATAAAGTGCACTGGTTAATTTCTTCAGAACCACACGCTAAAATGGCAGATGGTAATCATTTTCCTGAATTCAAGGACGTCACACCTAAACAGCAATTTCAACAACAAAAAGAAACGAAGAAACCCAGCAACTCTTTTTTTGCAAAAGTACTTGCTAATGTACTGATGGTGCTTCAAATGTCCCCAATCGTCATTATCAGTATCTCATTTATACTATTTTGGATCTTTTTTGTCTAACAAGCCCCTAAATATTAGAGAAACAGCTAAGGTTAGTTTTCTCAATTAGATCATTCGAACCCCGTTCTATTGATATTGCCTGCTAGCAATACCAATCTTCTTATACCAATTCCATTAAGTTAGTAACCTTGTATTGTGCAGTTAAAATTTAGGAGAACAAGGTATTTGATTAAACAATAGCGTGCAAAATAGAAGTTCCTTACCTGGTTCGCCCCAGTAATTATTTCTAATCTGACCAACTATCAACAACATCAGAAAGCATATCGTTTTTCAGCTTACCCAGGGATTGATCATACGGAGCATCGCTCAGTAATACTTTAATAAAGCTCTTTTGAAGCTGCTGTTTATCAGCTTCACCTAAAGTTTTTTAATAGATTCAATTGCTACAGCAGGGTATCGCTTAACCATATTAAGTATTCTCTCGACGTCTTTATAATGGTGCTGTCACTTCAATAGGTTGAGGTGACTCGCGTACAGAGAATTAAAACCACCCTTTCACTTGCTTTTTATCCGCCTTTCGTTTACCTTCGTTATGATTCCAAGATTAAACACACTCGAGGTTGAGTACACTTAGAGATTAGCTAAGTGGGTGTTTTATTCTGCCGCATAGCGGCTTCGTTCAACAAGGCAAAGCAAGCAGACGCATAACGGCTGTTGTTTGCGGCGTTAAATGGCTCTCTTTTTAAAGTATAAGTGTAAAAGTGAAAGAGTTGCTCAGATTTAATTTAACAAATCCAAAATTTAAGCGTTTATTAGATAGGGAGTTAGTATGACCAACAGTAAAACTAAAGTTTTTTCCATGTACGATACCGTCAATGAAACTTGGAATATTATGGACATGGATAAGCAGTGCCTCTTTTTTGGAACAATTGATGGTTTGGAAAAATGGTTAGATAACAATGAAGATAGCTATCAAGAACAACCACATTAGGATCTAAAACTCGCATTTATCTGGATGGAAGAGGAATTAATCTCTTCCATCAATTCATACGGTGTTTCAGCCAATTTTTCGTCACATTGGATTGTAATACCTAGATTATTGCGAACTTTACCATGTTAAGTAAAAATCACTAACGTGAAAATGTCCAAATCCAAGTTAGAGCCGATTTCCAATCTGCACCACTATTCATTTTTTCCATTTAAAATAATCATGCCGTTTTTGCTCGCTTTTGGGAGAAAGCGAGCGTAGATTTTTCAGATTACATTGAACCTGACAACCCGTAGGACAACGACAAGTTAAGGTCGATTTATCGAAATGAAATTGATTACAGCTAAGTATATTTTATTTTCCTTTACTGCGTTTACGCGGTGCTTTCTTTTTCTATATGGTAGGTTTCGCTGTTTTTAAATAAGGGGTTGTGACTTTAAAACGCGGCATTGGTCTTGTAGTCATCCAGTCCGGTTGTAGCCATATATTCAAGATTAAATTCGCTATGAAAAACATTGTCTAGAATTACTTACAATGCTTATGAATCGCATCAAAAATAACAATTAGTATCAGTATATCAAGCAAAGCGGTTTCTGGTTGGTCATATATTAGCTTATATAACAAGACCTTATCTATGACTTCAATAACGGTATTTGATCTTGTTTTAAACTACAAAAGTACAACTGGTTAAATTTCCATACCCTCCTTTGCCCCCTGAATTTACTAAAGCAAAGATCTTAATCCAAACTTCAATTATCAGTGATAATGGAACTTTGGATCCAGCTCTGATCCACCCTAGATTTCCATGCTATTGAGCATAATTCTATTTAACATAAAATGTATAATATACCCATCTATGCACTTAGCAGTTTTGAGCTTATCGAGCTGTAAAATCTGCCTTTTTATCTATTAACCGGCTTTTTAGCTCTCTAACTTAGTAAATCAGATAGCTAAAACTACAAGTTTTCATCCATTTTTAGATTTAAATCACTAAAACTGTTTGCTAAATATACAAAAAAACCGGTTTAACAGGCATTTAGCTGTATTTATCACTTCGTTTATTTTTAATATAATTCGCAGTAACACCCGTAAACACTAGGCTTGCGGTACATTTGGATAATATATAAACGCTCTGTCGTGAAATCTGTAGCGTTATTCGGGTAATTACATACGTTAATAAAAACTGGGGACGATAACCTATTGTTTTTACCTGCCTAACTTATTGATTTGACGGCTGAATTATTTTTACGATTGTATTTTTCAGAAGCTGTTAGTTGGATGTGTTTCTATTTAATAAAATCAGATTAAGACACCTTTAGTACTTTCACACAAATAAGTTATTGGGTTTGCTTACTCTCATTCGTATACATATTGCAGACAGCAACTGTATTCAACTTGCTACAAAATGGTTTTGTATGGAATAAAAAACGATGCTTACATGAGTGTGGGTACTTAAAAATTATTTTAAGTGCCCTGTTAATTTTGTTTTTCATTTTGTAAAATGGATATGAAATAACTCCCAGCAAGCTGACTTGTTCTTCCGTTATATAACCATCCCAATCTGCTTTGCAACTTTCTCTTATATCATTCACTGAAATATTATCTGACTTCGGCGGCAATCAATTTTGTAAGTTTCGTTGTAAACCTAAATTTATAAAGTTAAATAACTCATCGGTAAACACACTGCTTAGGTTTAACTCTTTTTTATTTTTATGTGAAACAAAATTTCTTGCTACTGAATACAATGCAGATAATAAATGAATCACTGTATGATCCATTTCCGAATCATAATCTATTAGCGTTTCTTTCAAACTATTGAACTGCATGTCCGGTATCATAAGCAACTCATGTAAATTATTTTCTAAACCATCTTTGTAATAATTTTTAATTCCTAACTCATCTAGATATAGCTGAGTTTGTTTAAACGCTACGTTCAATTTTTCATATGTATAACCGTTTATTTAGTTTTGATAGTTAAAGCACGACAAACATGATCAATGATGGTTAAAAGAGTTTCATTTGTGCCATTGGTGATAATTGAGTGCGCACAAAAAATTGGCTGAATTGCTTTGATGAACCTATATGCATCTGCACCTGATATTGGTTGATACAACCAATGTAATACTGGCTTAATATCATCTAAATCATGTTGCAAGGTGCTAAATTCGAATTCTGTTTCTTGCTGTTCATTAATACGCGGAATGTTTGGATAGTTTACCCACCCTGCCGCTGTTTTTGATATCACCATTAGTAAATACACAAAACTCAGCTTGAATTGAATTGAATCTGCATTTGCATAGCTAATAGCTTGTTTCATATGGTCTTTATTTTTTATATATCCCGTATGCCTTTTACATTCGATAACGATAAATGGTTTGTCATTATGACGAACTAAAATATCTAACCATCCTCGACAAGTTCCATATTGAACGGTCTTTTCAACTTCTAATTGATCAATGGAATATCCGTAGTAACGAATCAATTCAAATATAACCCACTGAGTTACCTTGTCTTCAGGTTTATGGTTTTCACCAAATAAGTAACAATCTAATGGGACTTGGTAAAAAGGTTTATGCTGCATTTATATCCTTATTAATTTATTAAACCATTACAGATGCTTTAATCTAAAAATAGATACCTTGTAAACCACCTTGGCATTTAGGGTATTTTGATACGTACTCGTTTTTAGCTATTCACCACGCTACCCGTCAATAAGATACAAGTTATACATGTTTTATTGTTTAAATATCAAAAATTTTGAAGAAAAACTCTAGCAGGAAATATGCGGGATATATTTCCAGTTAGTAGTATATTGCGGATTCAGTAATTCACGGCGCATTGACCATTCTTCATCGATGCCTTGCGCTACAAAGAATGCACTATCACTGCCGTAACGTTGGTTTATTTTATCGAGTACATTCATTAATGGAGCATTTCCTTGTGGCGGGTTGAATAAATCCCATTGCTGATGCTCCTCACTGCTTAAGTTTATAATCCAATACCCACTTTGTAATAAGCAACACCAGGTTTATATAACTGGTGAATATTATCGCTGATTACTTTAAGAAGCTGAGATGTATCATTGTTAGTACATCGTTCAGCAGCGTCTTTTTGCCAAATTTAAAACAGGGAGAGGTTGCATTGATCGGAGTTGATTTTCCAATTCCTATGACAGTTCAGATAGATAAACCGACCAATCCACCAAAATCTGATGGCCCTAGTTTTCAGATAATTTGGACTAAATCTTAATTGAGAGGAGGATATTCATCTAAATTTCTCCATGTAATCATGGTTATTAAGTAATGCTAATTTTAAAAATTGATTTCCAATAATTATGCCCTGAGACACGGTCAAAGTAATTAGTGCTATAATAGATTTCATTGGGTAGCCCTATTAGTTAGAGATTACGACTTGCATCGTAGATACGTTTACCTTCGCTGATCTGATAGCGTCTCACTCTTGGAGTACGGTTAAACTCGACCGTAATGGTTTGCATTCTTACTTGAAAATAGGTCTATCGCTATGTCCTCAACCAATTTGGCAGTGGCTCAATATTGTTAAGCAGCCACAAGTTAAAAGGCTACCCGATATTCTTACCCCTGCTGAAGTCGCTATCCTCATCAGTCTCACCCATCAACTGCGTTATCAAGTCTGTTTCTTAACTATTTACAGCGTGGGTGGTGGCTTTGATATTTTTCATAAATTTTAACCTTTCTGATTTTCACTTATCCGAGCTGGCAGGCATGTTCTTTTACTTCTTTCACCTGATATGAATCGCATTATATTGTGACGATCTAGCTATGGTGGTTCAGCCTCTAGATTAGTTGAAAATAACGGCTTACTTGTTAAGTGCTGCCATATCAAATGTTAATAATTTGAAATGACGCTATTGAAGCCTTTTATTATAAATGCAACAATAGTTAGTACACTAATCATTACAGCTATAATCATATTTGATTCAGCTATAGGTAAAAACTTCATGCCGCACGCATCCATAAAAGTTAAGCAGTACACCCCTGATATCTCCCTTAAACTGGTCAAGAATAAAGAAGAGGATAAGTTTGCTGACTATCAGTCATTGATGGACTTTGATGTCGCCAGTCGCCCTTGGCGTGAAACATTGGCTCACTCCTTTAAAACGGATAAGCAGCTTGCCAAGGTATTCAGCAATATTAACCCAGTCGATGATGAGGTCTATAAGGTCATAGCCACTCGTATTACACCTTATATTGCTCAGTTGATGGATAAGGACGATCAGGCTTGTCCGATCCGCATTCAATACGTACCTGAGCAAAATGAAATGGATGTAGCACCACAAGAGATGGGGGATCAGCTAGGTGAAGATGCTATGATGCCAGAGGGGACCTCCATCGTTCACCGCTACCCCAATCGTGTGCTCTTTCTGGTACACAATAATTGTGCCGCCTATTGTCGCCACTGCACTCGCAAGCGCATGGTGTCAGAACCCTTGAATGTTATCTCTATGGATCGGATCCGTAACTCAGTTGAATACTTACGTGAACACCCTGAAGTGCAGGATGTGTTGCTGTCTGGAGGTGACCCATTGTTGCTGACTGATGATAAACTAGATCTGATTCTGTCCATGATCCGTGAGGCTCTGCCAGATCTGAAAATATTGCGCATCGGCAGCCGCTTGCCCACTCAGTTGCCTACACGTATTACGCCTGAGCTGTGTCAGGTATTGGTAAAAAACCGTGTCACCCTGCTCAATACCCAAGTCAATCATCCCAAAGAAATTACTCCGCTGTTTAAGGAGCATATGGCAATGCTGCGCACCAGCGGCATTATGCTTGGCAATCAAAGCGTGTTGATCAAGGGAGTTAACGACAGTGTTGAAGTGATGCGTGATCTGGTCATGGAACTGATCTCCAATGGTATTCGTCCTTACTATGTTTATTCCATGGATCCCGCTCCTGGTAACAGCAAGTTTCAGGTCAGCTATGATCGTATGCTGGAAATCTACCATGGCATCCGAGGCTGGGTATCAGGGCCTGCCATTCCGACCTTTATTGTTGATGGTATTGGTGGTCTAGGTAAAATGCCTGTACAGCCGGAATACGTCAGCAAGCAGGAGGTCGATGGTGAAACCAAACTCATCGCGACTAACTTTGAAGGACAAAACGCCGACATGTCTTTCCTGCTAGGTGAGTAATAATGCATTATTTTGACTATGCTGTTTTGCCTGCTATTTGATTGGCTGCCAGCGTTTGGTTACTATCATTGTCGTCGCCATGAAACGGATGAAAATTACTAGCTGGGCGGGCGAAATATCAAAGCCAGACACGTGGGGTTCTCCATCGGACTTACCGGGCTAGGTTTTAGTATGGGGTTATAGGATGCAGACTTTTTCCAGTACAAATAATGACTGTACAACTTACTGAGGACAATTATGAGCGAAGTTAACCGCAGCTTGTTTGATACCTGTGATCTTCTTGAAGGAGCCAGTATTCAATATGGTCCTAATAGCAGCCGGGTTTATTTAATGTCAATGAAGCAAGGTGAAGCGGCTCGTCTGCCAGCGGCCATGTATCAATTAGCCAAAGCACAGGGTTATGGCAAATTATTTGCCAAGGTTCGGCAATGTGAGTCGGAGCACTTTTTCAACCACGGCTTTACCGAGGAAGCGCGCTTGCCGGGATATTATCCAGCCATGGGACAGGGTGTGGATGAAGATGCATTATTGTTATGTGCTTATCTTGATCCTGAGCGCCAAATAGATATCAGAGCAGCAGAGCATAAAAAAGTACTGGATCTGGCCCGCAATAATCTGTCCAAGATAACGCCTGCTGCTCATTGGCAGGTTATCCCATTGGATAAAGTGTATGCCGAAGAGATGGCCCATTTATATCGAGAGGTATTCCCAAGCTATCCCTTCCCAATTCATGAGGCTCGCTATTTGTATGAAACCATGTCCGATAATGTCAGTTATTTTGGCATCAAACAGCAAGGCCGACTGATTGCCGTAGCCTCTGCTGAGCAGGATTTGGAAAATATGGCTGTGGAAATGACGGACTTTGCGACTTTACCTGAGTTCAGAGGGCAGCAACTGGCCGCGGCACTACTGAATAAAATGGAATCCAGCATGGAACAACTGGGTTTTCGGCAGGCTTTTACCATAGCCCGTGCGGCTTCTGTTGGTATGAACAGAACATTTGCCAAAAATGACTATCAATATCAGGGGCGGTTAATTAACAACACCCAAATCAGTGGTCAGATTGAAAGTATGAATATCTGGTGTAAACCACTGAATGTTGAGTAGACAAGAGGGTTCAACAGTTTAGGGAGAGAGAAGCGCCCTATTTTATCTTTCCTTCATCAAAAATATCTTAAGAAATTTGAGCTTACTCCGGAGCAGTTTTAGCTTACTTGCTATGCAAGCTTGTTTGCAAGCTCACTAGTTCCCATGCTCCGCGTGGGAATTCATACTTGCATCTACTACTCAATTTTAAATCTATGCATTCCCACGCAGAGCATGGGAACGAGATATAAAAAAGGTTAATAAAAACCAACTGCCAGTTAATATCTAAATTAATCGACAAAATAATGAATAAGACCATGGATAATATGTCCATGGTCTATGATATCAAGTACTTTGAATAGGATAACTAAGCGCAACTATCTTCTTTTTCTTCTTCAACATTGGATTGATCACTCAACACGTCAACAAGCGTTGAACGGCATAAGTTCCCTTCTACTTCACCATCTTCATTTAATACCGGCAACGGCAGATCATTATCCAGCATATCCGGGATCACCGTTTCCAGTAATGCGACGTTTTGCACTGAAGGTACATCCTTTAACAAAGACAGATCAATCACATTGCTGTAATCACTTTTTTCTACATTTTCAAGCGTATCTTGCGTGATCACACCTTGATAACCGTCATCGTTAACAACATAACCATAATCATGTTTTGATTTACGCATTTGTAAAACGGCTTCACCTATTGTTTCACTGGAGATTCGACAGATTTGCGGCTGCGAATCGATACAAACAAAAAAGCCAGTAATAAGTTTGTTATTGCTGGCTTATGTATCGTAGGAATTGATTGATTAAAAATCTGTCCTACTGATTTTTTCAAAACAGGAATCAAATAGTCGTTCATGGGGGGCTCGCTTCAATTCACTATAAAATTGGCTCGATATCAACAATAAATGCAGATTGTTGTGAGCCATTTATACTTTTCAATCATTGGCAAGTGACCAGTAGTCTCTTATTCTTCAGATAAGAGACCACTAGACACTAATGTGAGAGATATGAATTGGCAGCGAGCAACAACAGATGAAAAGAAGAATGAGCGGAAAGAAGCTATTTTTAATGCAGCT
>JABXKR010000131.1 GCA_013619145.1 Psychromonas sp.
TATCAAGACCCTGCTAGGGGCTCGTAGATAAAAAAGTTAGACGATGAATAAGGCAACAAAAGCCCTGCTGGAATTATTGAGCAGGGCTTTTTTATTTTGTGTTTGTGGTAGCAAAAGCTGGGCAGCCAGCTTTTCTGCACAGCCAAGCTTAATGACATCATCCGTGATTTTATTTGCTAAAGTTATTTCTCAATTAAGAAAAACGTACTAAAGCCCCATCAGGGGCAAGGCATGTGTTTTGCTTTTTAGGCAAAAGGTAAGATCATGACCCATGGTCTTCTTAATAGTTTTTTTTTAC
The DNA here is from genome assembly GCA_013619145.1 of Psychromonas sp. GTDB lineage: Bacteria > Pseudomonadota > Gammaproteobacteria > Enterobacterales > Psychromonadaceae > Psychromonas. The sequence continues at coordinate 299 of JABXKR010000131.1, forward strand.
TTCTTCGCCTAATATTCATATTAAATGTAATGATTATAAATAATATAAGACCTGGATCTCCTACCCTTTTGATCCATAAGAACGGGCTCAGATGAGTTGCAAATTCGTCCAGATTATTGCTTTTTGAGAGTGTTATTGAATATGAGAATATGAGAATATGAGAATAGGAATATAGCGATGAAGAAATTACTGCTTATAATAGCTCTCGTTTTATCTGCTAGTATAAACGCTTTCTCCACGGATACTGTTATTAGAGTACGTGTGACTGATTTCCCTCCACAGTATTACATTGACGATACAGGCAATTGGACAGGCCTTGATGTTGAGCTTGCAAATGCAATTATAAAAGAAGCCGGTTTTAAGGCCAAATTTATACCCACGTCATGGGCAGCTGGTTTGAAGCATATTGAAAAAGGCACCCTCGATATGATGATGAATATGAATAAAACCGCCAAAAGATCCAAATATGCTAATTGGATCGGCCCAGAAAGAAAAGCTCAAATGGCTCTGGTTGTAAGTGAAAAGAACTTAGGCATGCCGATAAAAGAATTGAATGATTTCATCACGATTTCCCAAACCCGGAAAATTAGGTTTGGGATTCAAGAGAATCTTCATTATTCGAATGAATTCAATAATAAAATGAAAAATCCCCAATTCATGAACAGCTTTGAGATCGTTAAGAATGTTAAAATAAACCCCCGCAAGGTAAAGGCAAATCATATTCTGGGTTTTTTTGAAGAGAAATTCAGCATGGTCTACAAGATTCAAAATGACCCCAATTACGATGGGTTAGTTATTCATCCTTTCATTCTTCAGGAAGAAGATGTTTTTTTTGGCATAAGTAAAAAAATCTCCTTGGAAGTATATGAAAAGCTGTTAGGTGCATTTGAGAAACTCGAACAAGATGGAACTTTAGAATCTATAAGGAAGCGCTATTCGCATTTGTAAATCTTAATTCTGGCTATCATAAATCAGGCCCTTTCCATAAAAAGCATTGTAGATGAATGTCTTATGCTTTTTTAGGGGAAAGACAAGAGCTGACTCAGAGTTTTTCTACCGCAACGGCAAATATGGAATAATTCCGCGGTCCTACAGATAAGTAGCTCCTATTAACAAATATAACCATTTGAAAAACATTTTTGAAGCATGTAGGGTTTGTTTTTATCAAAAATATTTTACGGGCGTCTTTTTTGTGGAAACACGCAATGATTCCGCCTGAAAAATGTTACAACTAAAAGGTATCACTACTATGCGTCGTATTATTTTACTGATTTTAACTATGGTTTCTATAAGTGTTTTCGCAGAGAATGGGGAAGAGCAGGTTTCTGTTCGAAAGATCAATGATCAATATGCTATAAATTATTATAATTTTAAAGAGGATATAGCAGACTATTTTGGAAAAGCCGGTTTGCAAGGCAGTGGCTATACATGGGCCGCTTTGGTTAAGGCCGCGGTAACTACTGAATCTCCAGAATTGTTATCGCAAATTGAATTTGCTCCTGAAGGTGGAATTTTCGCCGCATACACCAGTAGCGAAATTGTTGCTGATAAAGTGAAGGCTGTAATTGAAAAGCTCTCATCAGATATTGTCTATCGAGAAAAACAGATTAAAATAGCGACTGATGGCGGGTATATCGAGTAAACAGATGGATTCTTTCTCCGTCTGAATTAAAGCGGTTTAGCGGTACGCATCTGTATCGCTACTGCTCTTAGCTTTATTAAGCATCGAACGAAATTGAGTACGTCTAATAGTTTTAACCTCATAAGATAATGATTTGAAACAATTCAACATATAATATATGGATGTCTTTCATTTTTTACTCTTTCCGGTAAAAGGCAATACCTTGTTCTTTTTACTTGCTAGCTTGCGGCCGCAACCTTCTCCTTCCTGCATTTAATAAACTTCAATTGATCATCTAATTTGTAGTTTGGTGTCCGTTAGTATAAAGACGAACTGGCTATGCTATCTCTAAAATACACTGATTGCGGACATATATGGTCGCTCCACAGAAGTCCGCCTTTCGGCAAACGCAAAACTACTTTCTGTTATATGCGAAATTACGATAGATGCAGGGCAGAAGATAACGGCCTAGTTGCATTAGTAAATTTGAAAATAATGGACTAATGTAATATTAATCACTCACTTAGAATAGGAATTTCAAATGAAAATAAGGATCTGCAAATCACATTCAGTGAAGGGGTTAGAAAAACTTGTAAACCATTTTCTTGCGGACGGTTGGAAGTTACACGGGGATATGGTGGTAACTTTTAATAGTGAAGGCAAGCCTAAATTCTATATACAAGCTTTGAAAAAAGAGTAGTCAATCCAAAGGGGCTAAACGGCCCCTTATTAAGGATGTTTCAAGTGAAATTTATGATCTTTATCATCGATACAAATTTCCACCTCTTCTTTCTGTTTTTTTCTCTCCAGCTCAGCTTTCGCTTTATCCTGTAACTTCTCATCTACGGCTTCCAAAAACAGCTCTTCTTCCGCTTGGTCCCTTAAAATCAAACTTTCTATAAAGTCACGCATAATGATTACCTTTTATAACTTCACACCCTTAATTTTAGCTTATAAAAGCAGAACTGGCGGTATTTTATATATAAGGGGAACCATATTTTTTGCTTTCAGGTAGGGTGTTTGCCTTTTCAGATGAACTCGGGAGTCAGAAGGCTGAAGGTAGGTGACCTTTTATAATTTAAGCTGTTGATTGTACGTAATGTGATATAGCTCGAATATTTTCTCGTTGTTATTTGATAGTTGTTCAACTTTAATTTAAACACTACATTTTTATGTGTAGTCTATTATGTGTGGGTATTAGTAAGTATGAAATCAAACACATAGTTATATATTTATTTCAAGCTAGCATGCCGCAACTGAAATGAGGCATAAGAGGTTAGCAAAAGCAGGTTGAATAAATTATTTTAGGTATATTTTTTAATTTCAAGTGAAGGAGGCAGAGATGCCCGTAAAAACATGTCGTGATTCCGAGTGTAAATACTTTATGCAAGAAGTAAAATCTGATCATGAACATCACCATAAATGTAAAAATTCGATGTGTAAGTATTATCTGCAATATGTTCCACCGGAGCATAAATGTGAAGAGAAAACTACATTACTTTAGTATATGCAGTTAGCAATACATCAGCGGATTTAAGGCAAATCTTGCGTTTTGCCTTAAATTACAAAAGCTACTATTAAAGGGGCTCTCCAGCCCTATTTTCTATGCTTTCTAAAAATTTAGTTTACCGTCACTCTTGTTTTTCATTCTCTGTTTCATTTAAAGAGTGTTCAATTAACTCAAGCGTTTTAGATGCACCCCACAATATAATTAGCGATATCAGTACCATACCAAATGGCGTAATACTGGATATATACGATACAATTAAACCGCCGACAGTTCCGCAAAACAAGATTAAAAGGAAAGTTCTCATAAGAATAAACCTCTCAGTGATAATGGAAACGATTGATAAAATGAGTGTGCCGCTCAAAAAACATCCTCGACACAAAACAAGTATAGTAAATAGATTACCTGGGTAAAAAAACTAAACGATAAACTAAGCAGCAATCAGGCGTTTATTAATCAAGATCAAAAACGGGTATAGAAGCAGGGCAGATCTGTGTTCATTTAATGCGTGTAACAAAAAACGGCAAAATCAAATGCAAAGATAAAGTCAGCTAAAAAGCCCTGCATTGCTGTCGACGCCAAAGCTAAAAGATAATAAAAGTAATTAGGTCTGCTGTATTTTTCTTTTCGTCAAAAGACAGAGACAATTTCTTGTTCTCCTTAGCCTGTGGGCGTTGATTTCTCTTTTCTACTTTCAATAAACCTTAATACATCACCTAATTTGTACCTTGCTGAACCATTACCGTAAAGGCGAATGGCTGGGGCAATTTCTAAAAAATTAGTTTTTTTAACTATTTTTTGACTGAAATAGCTACGGTCAACTCCCATTAAACGGGTGAGTTCATTAACGTTAATAAGGCGTTCTCCGCCAAATTCATCTGCTGTTATTGACATATTATTATCCTTACGCCACTTCTGGCATTGGCGTCCAGGCTTTACATACTCTGATGCCATTGATTAGTTTTATCATTTTTACGAGGCAGGCTTTTTCTGCACTCCAGTCAGGAGACCTTGCCAATAGTGATTTTGAGCCAGCAGCAAATTGGCAATTGGATTGCTTTGTTTGTATGGCAGCTGTATGTTGGCTGCAAACGAGATCAACATTGCAAGAGAAGGTTTTGTTGTTCGGCTCCAGTGTTGCTAAGCCTGCGTTATTTCCTGCAGCTAACATGTCAGACTGAGCGGAGAAAACAAAAAATCGTTTCTTGACCATCACAGAAAAGGTTAATTTAGCAATTAAAAGTTCGCAAGCAAGCGAAAGTTTCATTGGTTTTCATTCCTTTTGTTTAAGAGAGGGGTTATAAGGTACCTATATTGTATATATTAGTCAAATCACAATGCACTTTTATCTGTGATTTTAGCTAAGTCATTGTATGCGTTGCCTTTTGCTTGTTGCAGTTTGTGGGCGAAGCTATATGGGAATAACTGCTTACTTTTTGTTAAATAAGTAAGGCGCTTTCGTTTTGAAGCGTTGAGGTGTGAGGGTCGTAAGCTTTCTATTTCACTGGCGCCTATTATTTAGCCTATGTTTTTTTTGTTAAGTTGTAATAGCGAGGAATAGTTATATTTGTGCAGTGTAAAGCCTGTTTTAATTAAAAAAGAGCGTTTATTGTTTTTAAACTTCTTCCTATACTCTCATTTACATTAATATATAAAGAAGGGCTTATCGCAAAGCCGTCGATAGGGATTAATATTACCCTTAGATTGGCGTTACTATATCTGGCTGATCCTATGTTAAATTTATAGTTATGCATGTTGCTTGACTTTGTAATTGGAGTGTTCGATGTTACGTATTGTTTTATCAGCTTTGCTGTCTCTCTCTGTCTTAGCCTGTACTGTTAAACCCGCTACTGACTATCTAGTCGAGCATGACTTTTCTCAGTATAAAGACTTTGCCTTTGTTCGCGCCCCGGAAGATGCTGTTGCCAGCATCGATAGTTCGCGGATAGAAAGCGCAGTAGTGGCGCAGCTAAAGCAAAAGGGCCTTCGTCAAACAGATGTGAAAAGTGCTGACTTACTGGTGGATTACCGAGTCGATAGCGCAACCGAATTAGAATCATTTGGAAGCTCCTTGGGGTTCGGAGTATCCCGAGGTAGAGGCAGTATTGCTATGAGTACACCTACTCGCTACCGCGAACGTAAATACGGCAAATTAGTTCTTGAATTTTTAGATCCTGCCAGCCAATCCATAGTATGGAGTTCTATTTCTCAGAGCCAGCTGAAAGAGACAATGGGGCCGGATAAACGGGCAGAATTTATTACTAAGCAAATTGATTTAATGCTCAGCACTTACCCTCCACAGCCAAAGTAACAGCGTATGGCTAACACTGTTAGCCATATCTATCCTTTAACTGGAAACAAGGCTGTGATTTCGGGCTCTCAGCTTAGCTGATATTGCGCTTACTCCGACCCATCATTTTATCCGAGAGCATGTAATAGAGTGTAATAGCCATATTTAGTTGCTTGTCTAACATCATGAATATAATGACTGAAAATAAAGGCGATATTTGTCCAGAAAATTACTGTCTAAATAAAAAGCAGATATTGTGCGGATTAATTTACAAAAGACTGCGGCATCTGTTTTCCTGCATAGTGCTGTCTCTTATAC
>JABXKR010000133.1 GCA_013619145.1 Psychromonas sp.
TTTGCCGCGCCGTTCAACTACCTGCTGCAATTTGCTGAACTGCCTGATGATGTCGCCGCTGTCGACGGCTATCACTGCATCGCTGAAGGGATCATCTCGCGTGGCCAGCAATGCACGCTCGAAGGCTATGTCTTTGATGGAAAGCTATGTGTTTATGGGGCCGTCGACTCGATCCGCGAAGGCGAGCATAGTTCCAGCTTCTCCCGCTATCAGTATCCATCATCGATCCCACAGCCTATCCAAGACAAAATGATCGCCGTCACCGAGCGCTTTCTTAGCTATATCGGTTTTGATAATGGCCCGTTCAATATTGAGTATTACTGGGAGGAGGAGAATGACCATATCTGGTTGCTGGAGATCAATACCCGCATTTCCAAGTCGCATTGTCCATTATTCCGCAATGTCGATGGTATGCCCCACCATCAGGTAATGCTGGCTCTGGCGCTGGGGAAACAGCCTGTGTTCCCGCATCGTCAAGGTCCATACCGGTACGCGGCCAAGTTCATGTGGCGGGAACATGCAGATGCTATGGTTAACAGGGTACCGACAGAGCAAGAGGTGCAGACTGTTACTCGCCGCATCGCTGGTACTGAGATCCAGCTGCATATTCGAGAGGGTATGCATCTGTCTGATCTTAATTATCAAGACAGTTACAGCTACGAGATCGCTGTAGTTTTTATCGGCGGCGACAGCGAGCAGGAGCTGTTGCAGAAATACCGAGATGTGCAACAGGCGTTGCCATTGGAACTTGTGCCACTTTCCTAAATCACATACATGATAACAACAAGGGGGAAATATGACGGTTGTTGAACACTTCACACACAAAATCCGACACATCGAACACTGCTGGATCCCGATGGCCGACGGCATTCGACTGTCTGCCCGTATCTGGATGCCCGAAGGTGCAGAAACTAAGCCTGTACCGGCGATTTTTGAATATATTCCTTATCGTAAGCGTGATGGGGTGAGATTACGCGACGAAACCATGCATCCTTATTTTGCCGGGCACGGCTATGCCTGTATCCGTGTCGATATCCGTGGTAGCGGCGACTCGGAGGGCGTGCTGACTGACGAATACCTGCAGCAGGAACTCGATGACGGAGTCGCTGTTATTGAGTGGCTGGAAAAACAGCCATGGTGTGATGGAAGCGTCGGCATGTACGGTATCTCCTGGGGGGGATTCAACGGCCTGCAGATTGCAGCGATGCAACCGCCGCAGCTTAAGGCAATCATCAGCGTTTGCTCTACCGATGACCGCTACGCCGATGATGTGCACTATATGGGAGGCTGCCTGCTGGGTGATAACCTTTCCTGGGCCTCGACGATGTTTGCCTACAACTCCCTGCCGCCGGATCCTAAAATTGTCGGTAACAAGTGGCGTGAGATGTGGTTTGAGCGCCTTAAAGGCAGTGGCTTGTGGTTGGATACCTGGCTTAATCATCAGCACCGTGACGAGTACTGGCAACATGGCTCCATCTGCGAAGATTTCTCTAAGGTGCAGACTCCGGTCATGGCGGTGAGCGGCTGGGCCGATGGTTACAGCAATGCGGTTTTTCGCCTGCTCAGCAATTTGACAGGGCCGAGGCAGGGACTGATTGGCCCCTGGAGTCATAAGTATCCCCATATTGGCGTGCCCGGCCCGGCTATCGGTTTTTTGCAGGAATGTCTGCGCTGGTGGGATAAATGGCTGAAGGGGATTGAGACCGACATTATGGATGAGCCTATGCTGCGGGCATGGATGCTCGACAGTATGCCTCCGTCGACTTTTTACCATCAGCGTTATGGCCGCTGGGTCAGTGAGCCATCCTGGCCGTCACCCAATATCGGGACGCTTGCTTTTAAGCTTGATAAATATCGTCTGGTAGGCGAGGGCGCAGAGGTTGAAGAGGAGGCTCTGTGTTTGCAGTCGCCATTGAGCAACGGCCTGTTTGCCGGAAAATGGTGTTCATATAGCACGACTCCGGATCTGCCCCATGATCAGCGTGAAGAAGAAGGCGGTGCTTTAATTTTCACATGCGATCCTCTCGACACCGCACTTGAGATCATGGGGGCTCCGGTGATTGAGCTGGAATTATCGGCCAGCAAACCTGTGGCGATGGTCGCTGTACGGCTATCTGATGTGCATCCTGACAACAAGAGTACACGGGTAACCTATGGCCTGTTGAACCTGACCCATAGGGACAGCCATGCCCATCCGACACCGCTGGAACCGGATAAGCGCTATCGTGTGCGGGTGCAGCTTAACGATGTAGCCCAGATCTTTCCCAAGGGCCACCGCATTCGGATTGCCGTTTCCTCATCATATTTCCCGCTGGCTTGGCCTCCTGGCGAGTCGACTCATCTCAGGATCTATACAGGTTGCAGCCGCTTGATATTACCTACCCGAACTCCACGTAAAGAGGTGATCTCTTTTCCTGAGGTAGAGGCTTCAGTCAGCGGTGCCAAGCAGCAGCTTCGGGAGGGACATCATAACTGGCGGGTGATCCGCGAGTTGGACAAGGATCTGTCTACTTTGGAGGTCATTAACGACAGTGGTACTTACCGGCTTGAAGATATCGATCTGATTGTAAAACGTGAGACGAAAGAGTGGTACTCCTATCAGGGTGATGATTTCCGGTCCCCGAAGGGAAAAACTGTCTGGCGGTGGGGATTTAGGCGAGGTGACTGGGCGGTAGAGACCGTCACCCGTACCTTACTGCACTGCGATGAGGTCTATTTTTATCTGGATGCAGAACTCGATGCCTATGAGGGGGATAAACGCGTTTATTCACAAAACTGGAACCTTCGCATTAAGCGTAATTTGGTTTGATGCTGGGGCCTGTTGATCTTTCACAGCCTCTACCCAAAGGGCAGGGGCTATTTTTCCCGCTAACTGCGTTGTCAGAATATAAATATAGATAGCTGTTATTGAATTCTGCCGCCTTGTTATCATAAAAGATTGCCCCAGCAGGAAAGGCGGTGAAAGATCTGCGTACTCCTGGATTTATTTATTGGGACGCCTGAAATCTTCACCAGGCTCAGTCCAGTCCTCAGGCTTGGTGTCGGTTACTTCAGTACCACGGTCATCTTGCTCTACAATTTCAAGGGCACCTGAAAAGTTCTCTGGCTCTTCACTCAACTCAATCTGAAGATCACGCCATTCATCAAGACTGAACTCCTCAATATCAGCATCAAAATGCTGTACTTCAACAGTGTTGTCTTCTTCGGTGATGGCAGTAACGTAAAAACGCTGCCCTTTATCAATATGGGAATACCATTGGTTAATTCGCGGATCAAGTTCATTTGTCATTGTCTTATCCCTTATGAATTTACTGAGTATAGTATATAAAAATTCGATTCACCTTATCCCGATCAATCATTACTGAAAATTCATAAAAGTTAAAACCACGTCCTGTTGGCGTGGTCATCAGCTTTACGCTATGCCTGGAGATGCTTAGTTCTACCACAACAAAAAGGAACTTCACTAGGGTATTCAGTAACTACAAGATAAGCTGTTATTGATGTTTTAATAGATCGAAAGAGGCTGTTCAGAGCAATTTAATTGCCGCCTCCTATCTGATCCAAAAAAAACTGTAGAATTATATCTGCAGATAAAGCAATATAATTTAAGCATAAATAGCAAATATCACTAAAAGCAGTCATCTCATATTTTAAAAAGTGACCCAAATGGATAGTTACGATCCTGATAGTTCTGAATCTTCAATTGATCTACTTCTATTAAGCTCATCAAATAGAGAGCTCAAAGCGCCTATTCACTCACATGATAAAGGACAATTAGTCATGCCTGTGACCGGTTCGATGATTTGTGAAGTAGATAATGAAATATGGATGGTACCCAGCGAATCGGCCGTGTGGATCCCTGCGGGCCTGCCCCATAGAAATACGCCTGTCTCTTCTGCAACATTCTGCTTCGTATTTATTGATCCTGCCAAGGTTACATTACCGGATAGGTGCTGCACTCTCTCAATCATTCCGTTAGTAAGAGAAATGATACTCTACTTGAGCAGTCTCTCTGTTAAGGAGTTAGCAGAAGAACAATCTAAAAAGCTGACTGAGATACTGTTTGAGATGATCGGGAAAATGCCGAGAGAGCAGTTGAATTTTCCTCTTACCAGCGATCTAAAGCTGAGGAAAGTCGCGGAGATACTGCTTAGCAATCCTGCCGACCGGCGGACTATTAAGCAGTGGGCCGCTTTCCTTGCCATGAGTGAAAGAACGTTTTCCCGGCTGGTGTTGAAGGAAACCGGGATGACATTTGGCTTATGGCGTAAACAACTGCATATTGTAGTTTCACTGCAGCTGCTTACAGATGGTAAGTCGGTACAGTCGGTCTCCGAACAACTAGGTTATGACTCTGTCAGTGCATTTATTACAATGTTTAAAAAGGCGTTGGGAAAGTCCCCCAAACGCTATATAGGGAAATTATGATCTGCCTACCCTCACGCAATGCTTTTGACTGTTTTTAGTTATTATTAGTCAATTCTTCTAAATTTTTACAGTTTGAAATTCGCTAGTATGTAACTGTTAATCAGCAAAGAGAGATAAGGAATTATTATGTATCCAGTATCAGCAATTGATGAGTTACGACTTGGTAAAATAAAAAAATTGTTCTCAACAAATACCGCAATCGACAAGCAGTCAATAGATACTTGCGAAGTGACTCGTACAGGTCTTGCCGGGGATGAGCAGGCTGAAACCTTTCATGGTGGTGAAGAGCGGGCAATTCTGCAATATGATTCAGAACACTATAAACAGCTAGCTGTTAAGTTTCCTAATTCCAGTCACTTGTTTGTTAAAGGCGGATTTGGTGAAAACCTGGTTGTTCCTGGAATGAATGAACATAATATATGTGTAGGAGATATCCTTAAAGTCGGCACTGTGCTGCTTCAGGTTACACAACCGAGACAGCCATGTTTTAAACTGAATCACCGCTTTAAAGAACCGACCATATCTCGTTTTTCGCAGGATAACTGCAAAACCGGCTGGTTCTATCGTGTCCTTGAAGAAGGAGTTATCAGTAAAGGCGATACTATCGAAGTAACTGAACGCCCTTATCCCCAGTGGACCATAGCTAAAGTTCAGCACTATCTTTACATTGAAACAGACAATAAAGGGGCTGTAGAGCAGCTTGCAAACTTACAGCCCTTAGGAAATGAAGTAAAAAGCGTATTTAAACATCGTCTTGATAATAATGATGTTGAAGATTGGAGTGGACGCCTTTCTGATGACAACACATTCCTGGAAATGCGTATTGTTAAAATTGTTGAAGAATTTCAGAATGTAAAACGCTTTATTTTGAGCAGAACAGATTTAGGGCCGTTACCTGAATTTTCTGCCGGTGCGCATATCACCCTGCAGTTAGCAAACGGGTTATCGAGAGCTTACTCCCTTTGCCGGCCATTGGCTGACGATACCTATCAAATTGCAGTGAACTATGCTGCTGACAGTCGTGGAGGCTCTAAGTATCTGCATGAGGAGGCTAGGGTGGGTGATTCATTGTCTGTTTCTACACCGGCCAATTATTTCAAGATGGCCAGAGATGAACACCATATTTTTGTTGCTGCCGGTATCGGTATCACTTCTTTTATTGTAATGATTGAAGAAGCATTAGCACATAATGAAACCTTTGAGCTTCATTACTGTGTCGATGATACTGCTGACTACTCCTTTAAAGAGGCGCTTTCTAAGTATTCAGAGAAGGTTTTTGTTTACAGTGTAGAAAAACCTCTAAATATCAGTGAGCTTTTAAATAATCACGCCCGAGGAAGCCATGTATACAGCTGCGGCAGTCCAGGCTTTGTAAAACTGGTAAGAGACAATGCGAGTCATTGGAATGAGAATAATGTTCACTTTGAAAATTTTTCTGTAGAGCATAGCGGTGATCAAGCCTTCATTGTCACTATCAAAGAAACCGGTCAGGAGATTGAGGTGAGTCCGGAAACTTCCATGCTGGATGCCCTGCGCAATAACGGTGTAACGGTTGAATCCGTATGTGAAACAGGGATATGCGGTAAATGCAGAGTTGATTATG
>JABXKR010000138.1 GCA_013619145.1 Psychromonas sp.
TCAATAAACAATAATCCTTTTAAGATAAAAAATGCACGCAGTGCTCCGCAGATAAACCTCAACTGAGCTGCAACTTATTCCGATTAATCTCCCTTGCTGAGGATCTCAATACTCATTGATTTACTAAAATAGCTGTAAGCTGCAATCGTAAATTTCTGCTGTTTTGCCAGCTGATACATTGCTCCCTTTATGCACTGTTTGCCAAGGAATTACATTGCGATAAGAAGCGGGCGCTTAACGCTAGTGCAGATTCCATGAACGCAATATTTGATATTCTACACCATTGTCGCAGCTCTTTGATTCAAACAGATGGATAGCGCTGGGGGTTATAATAAGAGGTGAAAATAAAAGCTGAGATGCGGGACACTGGGGCATTTTTTTGGCTTTGCGCGCCAGTGTGATGTGTGCTGAAAAAATATGTTCACTTGGATGCAGATTGAGTGTGGATGCTAATAATTGACACTCATTTGCTATCTGTAGCAGTGCCTTATCTTGCGCTTGTCCGGTAATGCAAAGTACTCTGGGTTTTCGCCAGAGGCTTAATGTATCGAGTGTAATGCTGAATTGAGGTTTGTGTAGAGCTGTGATGCGTTTTTCGAGTTTTCGTCGCGTTTTGCAAGAGACAAGTCCGAAAAAAGCGATAGTCATATGCAGGTTCGTCGCAGGGACTAGTCTGACGTCTGCGCCAAAATGAGCCTGCAGTTGACCTATTTGCAGCATCTGTTGTTTATCTAAGCTGATGCCGAGAAAGAGTTTTTTAGTCATTTTACTTACCCGAGTAGAAAGCAAAGTTATCAGGGGTTGCCTTTGTGGCAAAAAAACAAAGAAACTAGTGACCTTTTGTACTTTATTAAACTGTAGCAAAAGCCAATTGCTTTTGTTGCGCTTTGTTGAATATTTAAAATTTGCTTGTGCAGGAGCTGCGTAATTATAAGAGGTAAATAAGTGCACTCTAGCATTGGATTAATTCAATCGGCTAGATAAATTCTCCAAGCGGAAGCTTATAAACTGCACTATTTTTAATAGTAGGGTTTCAAAGTTATTTTTTAGCTAAATAGTATTTATATGCACAGTGTCATTACGCCTGAATGCGCGAAGCAGTGCTCACATTTCATAAAGTTCAGGGAATAACAGTTATGAGATTAATCTTATTATTTGGGTTTGTTGCATCATTACTTGCTTGTTCTAATTCATCCACCTATGTGGCGCAACCACAGCCGCTACAGCCAGGTCGCCTGCCAACGCCAGATATAGTGGTGAAAATAGCAAACTTAGGTGCTTGTACTGATTCAGCAGATCGCACCCTGTTATTTAATTCAAATTATCCGCTAACGGTCTTGGTGCATGGTCGTAAAAGTTCTGCAGGACGTTTTCGATCATTGGCGCAACTATATGCATTTCACGGGCAGCAGGCTGTTTGTTATAGCTATGATGATCGAGATAGTTTAATTGCCAGTGCAGATAAACTAGTTTTTGCTTTGCAGCAACTAGCGACTGTCAGCAAAAATAAAAACATCTCCATTATCGGCCATAGTATGGGGGGGTTAGTCGCGCGCAAGGCGATGGAAAATAATCGCCCTAATCATTGGCAAGACAGTGATATAAATATAAAACTGATCACTGTGGCAGCCCCCTTCGCTGGTATAGAAAATGCTAATTTATGCGGCTCACGTACATTAAACTGGCTGAGTTTAGGTATTATTCCGGGAATATGCTGGGGTATTACCGGAGATAACTGGTTTGAGATAACTTCAAAGTCGAATTTTATTCAACATCCTGAACCACTTTTACCTTCCGTACAGCGTTACCTGAAAGTTGTTACTAATGAACAAAATACCTGCCGCAAAGTTGATAATGAGGGAGTATGTATTGAAAGTGATTATGTTTTTGAATTAGCAGAGCAGTATCACCCAGTGATTGACCACTATTCACAAGTGATCAATATTCAGGTTGATGCCGGTCACGTGGAAATAGTCGGATACAAGCATGCCGTACCGCGCAAGTTGCTGGCAATTTTACAGCAAGAAAATATGCTTTCAGCAACGCCTCCTGATCGGCAGGAAGCACTGCAAAACCTGCTTGTGAAACTGTATGGCGTTCAATCGCATAACAGTTCAAGTGAACTTAATCAGTGAGCTTTGTACTGCAGTCGTTTGATTTTAAATAACTCTGTATGGAGAGTATTACCAAGGTAATAACTCACCATTACTATGCCAAAAAGAACCACTATTTTCTAGGTTCAGTGCTGCAATCCTTGCTGCTATGCCCTTAGCTGACTCTTCTGCCGTTATTAAACCATTAAAATTAACCATACGAGTTTTCACCCAACCTGGATGCACAACGGCAACTGCAATACCTTGCTCTTTGAGATCAATAGCCAGAGATTTAGTGAATGCATTTAACGCAGCTTTTGCAGCGCGATAACCGTAGCGTCCGCCGGAATCGTTATCGCTGATTGAGCCCATACGACTGGTAATATTCACTATCTTACTACCGGACTTTAAACAGGTTTGTATCGCTTGGGTAAACATCAAAGGTGCGTAGGCGTTTATTTCCATCTGTTGACGCAAGCTATCTAGCTCAATACTTCCCAGACTATCATCCTGTAACAGACCCGCGTTGTTGATAAGCAGATCGACAGGTTGATCTTTGATCTGTTGATAAACCGTATTGATATCTTGTGCATTGGTAAAATCGATATTGGTGATTAATTGGTCAGCCAATGCCGCGATTTCATCACTTCGACTACGGCAAACTGCAATTATTTGATAGCCAGCCTTTTTATAAAGAGTAGCCAGTGCCAATCCAATACCGCGATTAGCACCTGTTATTAATAATGTTCTGGACATAAAGACCTCTAATTGCTTGATTAGAAAAATAATGTGCTGTTACTAAAAAACAGGTGCTGCCAATGTTTGACTGCCGGTAAAATTTATTGGCATAAACAACAAGCAGGTAACCACCTGAAATCCATCAGTTGTTTGTTGAAGCTGAAACTTGTTGATCCATTTTGTCATTAACTTAACAGAGCTGACAGTAGAAAATAAATATATCTTTTATAAGCTGATCTGGATCTGTATTAAAAAGTGTAGATGCGTTTACCTCTTTGTTGTCTTTAGTTTAAGAATTATTATCTTTTGCCGATACAGAGTAAGTATGTTCTGATTATTAATAAGTATTTATGTTCGGAGAAGATCATGAAAATTGCAATGCAAAATTTTCAACCTATGGCGATGTTTAACAAGTTGTTGAATGGTCATGGTAAATCAGAAGTTTCAGCACACTCCAACAGTGTTCATCAGCTCGATAAAAAAAATATCGCAACCAATATTATGCAGGGGAGGTTAGCTGAATCATTGGGTATGCCACAGCAAGCCGCTAATGATAACAGTTCAAGCTTTGATTTTGAAAAGGTCGCAGAAAATGTATTAGGTTTTGTGAAAGAGGCGTTACTGCAAGCGAAAGAAAATGGGGCTGATGATAATACTTTAAAGAACATGCTTTATGATGCTAAAAAAGGGATCAAAATGGGCATCGCCGATGCCTCTGCTGAGCTTGAAGAATCAGGATTAATGACGGATGATATTAAAAATGGTATTCACGAAGCTAATTCGTTATTAAAAGAGGGCTTAAAAGATCTCTCTGAGCAATTAGTTGCACAGCCTGTTGTGGGCATTGCCAATTACCGCGAAGCGAGTCTTTATAATTTAAGCAACGCAGCTTCCTTTAGTTTTACGACTCAAGAGGGCGATCAAGTTGATATTCAGTTTAATGCTGAATATCTACAGCAAAATGCAACAGCTCTGCGTTATGACGCCAATTCGCTGGATTATGCATCATCGAGCCAGGAATCGTTGAACTATGCATTTTCATTTGCAGTGAATGGTGATCTTAATGAAGATGAGCAGGCTGCAATTAATGAGTTAATGGGTAATCTGCAAAACGTCAGTGAGCTGTTTTTTGACGGTGATCTTGAGCAAGCGTTTGAGCAGGCGTTAGAAATTGGCATGGATACCAGTCAGTTGTCTGCGTTTTCAATGAACTTACAAAGAACGGAAACCTACGCGAGTGTTAAAGAGTATCAACAAGTTTTGCCTGCAAAAGAGATTGCGGATCAGTTGATGCCCTTAAATAATGAGCTAAGCGCAGCTTATGAAAAAGCAAAACCGCTGGCACTTGAAAATCAACTGGCGAGTTTATTGGAATGGTTAAATGAAGGCCAGCCTGAATTGAATAAACTACTTGAATACAGCCAAGCGGTGTTTGAGCAGTTAGCTAGCCTTGATAACTTAGTTCAGGAGCAAAGTGATAGCGTTTCGTAAATGAAAAAAGCTGACCTGGTCAGCTTTTTGATATCCAGCTGCTTAGTGCTCTATTTTAAGCTGTGCACCTTAATGAAATACTCTATGAGTAAAGCGTAAAGGTTTTGCATCCTGCATCAATTGAGCAAATTCATCCTTAGTCAGCTGTATTAAAGATGTATGATCACCAGCTTCCAGGTATAACTGTGGTTGCTGCATTAAATATTCATCGTACACTCTATCCATGTTGTAAGCCTGCGCTAGGGGTGGAACAGCCCCATGATCGCAATCATCAAACAACTCATAGACGGCTGCTTCTTTCATTAGATGAAACTGTCGATTTAACTTTTCATTGAGTGTGATTAAACTGACTTTATGACTGGCTGGCAAAATTGCCATCAGCTTCTTACCTTCATGATCTTCAAGCATCACGCCTTTTACAACCTGTGTTGCAGGGACATTTGAGGTAATTGCTGAACTGAGGGAATTATGACTTGGTGCATGTTTCAATAATTGGTAGTGGATATGCCTTTTATCCAGATATGCACTCACTCTGGTTACAATACTCATGAGCAGATCTCCTTTAATGATCATCACTCTAAAAGTATAGCCCAAAGCTAATTAACGAGGCTGAAATGAGAGTGTAAAAACAAGATCCCGTAAGCGATTTATTTATAGGATCTTATTTCTCACTGCACCTGCTTGTTTTCCTTAACTATTCAACAAAGAGAAGCGCTAAATTCCTAATTCATCAAGTAAATCTTGCTCTACAACCTGGTTACTTGAGCTTGCTGGTTTAGATTCTCTCTTACCGTTTTGCTCCTGGTCGATTAATGAATCCAGATCAAATTTTTCTTTCTCTTTGAATGTGGACAGTTTTATAAATTCGGTTTTATCCATCGCCATCTCTAGATAGAAAATATTATTCTTTTCTGTGGTGAAAGTGACTCGTCTTGCTTGCGGTCGGTCCAGGTTGGTATCAATAGAGAGTAGTACCTGCTTATTGATGGTTAACATTTTCGGTTGATTTTGGGTAATAGAGGTGTGCAGCTGATGGCCTATATTCCCGGTAAAATCTCCGACAATTTGATTCATCAGTTCCCCCATCACATCGCCCACATCATCGGCAGTATGTGATTGTGCTAGCTCATTTTCGGGGATGCCCATATGCAACATGTAGTTTTGATATATCTCTAGTGCGGCGCCTGCGGTGAAGTTGATAATCACTAATCCCGAGAAGCCACCATCAAACAGCACGAAACAGCCGAGATCGGGTTTAAGACAGGTTTTACTAATTTTCTGCACCATCGAAGAGTAGTGGATTGGGTGATCGGTTGCAGTGGTGAGCACTGACTTTACTGAATCACATAATACCAGCAGTATATCGTCAGTTGTTATTGTTTTAGTTTTAGCCATGGAAGTACCTATTAAATATATGGTTTTATATAAGTTCAGATATTTTAACTGCAAAATATTAACGTTAAAAAAGGGAAACTTATTTTTTGTCAATAGTACGCTATTAGTTAAATCGCGCTTTATCACAATGCACATTTTTGACAAAAGAATCGCAGGCAACGCATTATAAAAGCGCTAATTTAGTGAAGTTAATTTAAAATCGTTAATATTATTGAGTTAAAGTAACAGCAGGGTGATAAATTAGCTTTTCAATAGACCATTGCTCTTAAAATTTATGTTTATATTG
>JABXKR010000150.1 GCA_013619145.1 Psychromonas sp.
TGGCTAAACCAGAACTTAAAAGTCACCACAAAGCCCGTCATATGAAAAAAATGGCCATTGGTCCTTTTGCTCAAACCTGCGCAGAGATCCGTTTTAGTGCAGACATTGAAAAGTTCGGCCAAGTCGACACTGCTTTAGTTCAATGCCAACAGCACCAAGGTTGGGATTTGTTTATTGCTTATTTTAATGAGCAATACCACGTGGCGATTAACTTCTTCACAGAACAAGAAGACGTAAATGCAGTGATAGAAATGGCTAACGCAATCATTGTTAAAGAACTAGGCGAAGTTGAGTTACAAGTGTTAGTGGGTGACGCTAACTACTCCGATTGGGACTGCTGCTACACAGACTGATCGGCTAAAGAGAACCATCGCCAGTAAGTCCTGGCGATGCGTTTCTTATTTGAATCTAAGTAGTAAAATATGTAGGTAGTTAGACAAGAACAAATAGCCAAGCTATTGCCCGGCTTCTACCATTGCTTTTATTTTATGTGCCTTTTCAAAATGATTAAGCTGATGAGGTGTGCCTACTATAATAAAGTCGCTCAGAAAGTGTCCGATTTTTGTTGACCATTACACTATGTGGTCAATAAACTGTGGATAGTGCCTTTAATAATTTGATAAGGAAGGGTTTGCTCTGGTTTATGGCGTTCATACTTTGACGTATCTTCCCTTCCAGCTTCCTTTGCCACATGCATAATGTAGCGAGGCTACATTATGCATGCAAAATTTAACAAAGAGTTCGCCGTTGATTAATCGGATCGACCTGGCGGGTTAGCGGGCGTTACATGCCGCAATCAGCTGGATCTTTATCCTGCAGAACCATTGCTTCAGCGCAGAACCTGCCGGCTTCGAGCGCAATCAGCGCGGCTTCAGAATCTGATGCAGTCTCAATATTATCTTTGACGCTGGTCAGTGTCACCTCATCACTAGTCATGGTCAACTCAGCCTGATCGCCGTCAATACCCAGCACCATCAGCTTGTCGTCGCCAGCATCGTTAGACCATGCAGTCCACTCTGTTTGGCTGCCATCGACACCGCTACCCGGCTCGCCAGTCCGGGCAAAATTCGCGGTGTAGGACATGATCGCCTCAGACAGGTTGACACGACTTTCACGGGTATCCGGAGCAAAGATAAGCCCGGACAAACCCGGGTTGCTTAGCAGGTCGTCAATATTACCGAAGAAGAAAGGCGTATCGATATTATGGGTCGAACCACTAATCTGAATGTCAGGTACCTGGCCGCCGCCTGGAAGAGTAAAGCCGCCGCTACCATCCTGCTTATGGGCGCCCCAGGCAAACTGATAGGCATAGACAGGATGGCCGTTGGCGGTCAGATCACGAGCCAGATCATCCACCGAGTTCAGTTTCCACAGATCACTGCTGGCGTTTTCGGTGGTATTAAAGTGAGGTTGGAATGCCGTGCTAGGATCGAAATACAGGAACAGGGCTGCCTCGTCCCTGCCGGTACCGGTAATGACCGGAACTTTGTTAGGCTGAGTATCCTTGGCAAAGGCTTCGCTACCGTCTGCTACAATCACTTCGCCATCGGCAAACAGCGCCTTCATTTTATACAGGCCTGCCCCGGAAGGCATCAAGCTACCAAACACTTCCGGTGACGACTTGGTGCGCAGATAGGTGGCAATCTCATCATTGCTCATACCAGCTACGTGCGTCGCTGCAGCCTCGGCGTCAGCTGCCGTACCATCGTTTACCAGCGCCTGCAACAGGATCTCCTGCCCCTGAGTTTCCGCCTGCTCCATGCTATAAAACTGATTCACACCACTTATCACCACACCACGATCGAACAGACCTGTGGCCTTCGGTGACAACAGCATAGAGATCACATTCATGCCGCCAGCTGACTGGCCCTGGATGGTGACATTATCAGCATTACCACCAAAGACATCGATGTTATCCTCAACCCATTTCAGTGACTGCACGATATCCAGGGTACCGAAGTTACCGGAATCGGTCTCTTTGTCACCGGTACGCAGCGCCGGGTGAGCCAGCCAACCCATAGGGCCGATACGGTAGTTCATCGACATAACGATCACGTTAGCTTCTTCAGCATAACGGGCCCCGTTATATTCGGCATGCTCGATGGAGTTACCACCGGTGTTACCGCCACCGTGGATCCAGATATACACAGGCAGATCAGTTGCATCAGTTTTTGGACGCCATACATTTAGAGTCAGGCAATCCTCGGAGCCCTTCGGATTATAGTCACCATCAGACTGAGAGCATACCTCGCCTTTCTCAAACGCATCCAAAGGCGTATCCCAAGCCGCTTTCGGCATAGGCTTCTGCCAGCGCAGATCGCCAACCGGTGGCTCGGCGTAAGGGATACCCAACCAGGCATAAACCGACTCATTGGCATCGAAGCCATAAATATGGCCAGACTTTGTGGTTACCGACGTTGAGTTACCCCAGGCAGGTTGCGGCTGTTCCGGTAGATTTACAGTATCGTTTCCACAGCCAGTTAGCGCGATTGCCAGTGCTGACATTATTAATGTTTTTTTCATAATAAATTCCGTTGAGATGTTAAGTAAGCGTTACATGCGAGACAGTTCACACCTTGTTTGCCGTCTAATGTTGATGTATTAATCGTTAGCTTGTGCGCCCTGGTCAGTTTTCACTGACAACATGGTATTTGCTGTAAAAACTTGACCTTTTTCATTTTAAAATTGGCCATTGCCGAAGGTGCTGCCAAAAGGATTGCTGCTGATAAAGCTGTCAATTTAATAATTTTATTCACATTCTTATTCCTTAAAAAGTGTTTATAACACTGGTTAGAAACACATCGTTTCGATAGGAAAATCATACATAAGGCATTGGGAGACTCTTTGCGTAAAGTGCAAACAGTATTTTAGAAAATTTTATTACCCCGCTTGCACAAAGTAAGCGGGGTAATATGGTTTAAAATTTTGCCTGTAGGCCATTAAAGGCCGCTACGCCTTGGAACCAAATTGCGCTGTCTTTGTAGATACGATCTAAATTTGGAGAATCATAATCGATATGAATTAAACCAAAACGGTTTTTCGTACCCGAAGTCCATTCAAAATTATCAAATGTTGACCATGGCATAAAACCTATTAAGTTAACCCCATCTTGCTTTGCTTTCCATGCTGCTTCGACCATTCCTTCATTAAATCTTATTCTAAAAAAATCGTCTATTTGATTTGCATCGGAAAGGGATTCTTGGTTTGTACTATCAAAAGCTCTTTGGAAACTCGCGCCAGTTTCAGTGATCATAATATCTGCATCAGGGAATTGGTGCTGTAGATGCTGCAATCCGTCATACAAACCTTGTGGATCAAAACGACCATTGTCACTGCTTATTTTTTCTGAGCCACTAAGAGAGATGCCGATTTCCCGCGAGAAAGAATTTTTCTGAAACCAACTGTCATCAGCTTTCTGGTTTTGTTGAGATAGTGGAATCATGTTAATTTCAGGTCGTCGATAATAATTGGTGCCGATAAAATCCATGCCGACTTTGGCCATCAGTTTCCAATCTTGCTCAAGGTCTGCTCTGGCAACCGAGCCGAAACAAGCGGCAGCCGGTAAAGCAGCTAAACAATCTTCTTTAACTAGATAAGCACCATATTGTTTAAAATAGTCTACAGCCCACTGATCATATTGGTATGAGTCAGTGCGGGCATAAGGCAAATCGCTATAGTCTGAATGGGCAGGTGCGGTTTGGTAACCAAAAGGAGTGAGCCACATGGCTGCCCATGTCCGATTGTACATTTCAGTCGCTTTAACATCTAAAGCATCATCAGTTACAGGGTCGCCAACGCCCGCGCCTACTACGATTCCCACATTAGATGTAGCAGGAAGGGTGATATTTTGCCCGGTCACTGTACTAGTGAACGTGCCAGCTTTCATTTGGTCAGCCATGTTTTTAATTCGGGCATGACCTGTATAGATGTTATGTAACTGTGGTACACATTGTGACAACACATCGATGTTAAAACCGACCTTATCGTTAAAGGTTGCTAAAAATTCAGCCGAGTAGACTCCTGTGATCACGCCGCCGATAACACCATCACTAACACACGCGTCTGAAAAGGGTTCATTTACAGTGATCCAATAAGGCACCTGTTGACCGTACTCGGTTAATAAAACTTCCGCGTAATTTTGGAAATATTCAATTGTTGTACGCTCACTCCATGACCTAAAGGTAGCTGCCCATAACGACATCGGCATATCCCAATGATACATAGTGACTACCGGGGTTATACCTCTGGAAATCAATGAATCAATCATTTGTTTGTAATGGCGTAACCCTTTGTAATTTAAAGGGTAATATCCAGCTTGCAAAATGTAGCTTGGTGGGGCGGAAGCGTCGGGATTGGTTGGGTCGTCAACCGCTGCTGCATAGGTAAACCCACCGTTCGGCAAAAATACAGGAACAATATCCCCCACTTTTGGGTTGGCGTTGCGAATAGCCGCGGCTATAGTTGGATATGTATCAGCAGGTAAGCGGTTAAATAAACCTTCAAATGGTGTTCTATCAAAACCAGCTTCGTATTGTTCCATAGCGCCAAGTGCGACTGGACTGCCGGCTGCTGCCCCGTCCACTAAAGCTTTTGATGGTAATTGGCTCCAGGCATCAATCGCATTTAAAGGCATAGGTGCACCATCGTTAGGTACGATGCGTGTCCAAGCAATAGAAAAACGATAGGCGTCGAGATTTAAATCTTCAAGAATATCAAAATCAGATTCAAAACGGTGATATTGATCGATGATTGTGTAAGCTCGTTCCCCGTAGGTTAAATTTATACCACCGCTGGCGGGGCTTTCCGTTAGGAAATCCCATTTTGAACGAGATTTACCGTCCAAATATCCAGTAATCACTTCCGCCTCTGCATCATCGTTTTCAAAATAAGGGTGGGTGCCTTCGACTTGAAAAGCCGCCGTTGCCCCCCCCCATAAAAAATTATCAGGAAATTTGAGATCAACACTTCTGTCAACTTCAACTCGACGCTCATCGGAAAGGTTTTGACTACCTCTGTCAGCATTACACCCTACAAGAAGACCAGATAGAATAGTGCATACTAATGTTAATTTTTTATTCATTTACTTTACCTCAATGAATAATGCCGTTTAAAAAAACGGCATTAATGTTTTACCAAGTAGCAAGGGCTTGAACGCCAAAACGAATGTTATTATCTTCGCCATCTCGATTACCAGTACGAACTTGTTCTGCTTGATTGCCAAAGAACGCACCTGTGTAAGCGCGTAATGTTATTTTCTCTGATAAAACATCTAAAGACAGATCATGAGCCAATATGATTTTTTGTAAATCCAGTGACGACTTTTGGAAAGAAGGGGTGTAAGAGGTAGATGCCAATTCTAGTTTAGTTTGATTGTTATCATCCCATTTATAACTAGGCGTTAAAATAACACTCCATTGAGAAGGTTTTGTCTCAGAGACATCTGAGGTTATCGTTTTACCTTGGGCGTAATAACCCACATAATCTAAATCGACGTTTTCAGTGATAGCATACGTACCAAAATCGATAATACGCCAAGAAGATTCAAGAGAACCTTCCCACCATGCTACGGTTTCAGGTTCTAAACCAGATTGGTTTCCAAAACCAGCATCAGCTAAAGCATCATTAGCAAATTGCAACACTAAACGATTGTCAAAATTAAAAAACGAGCCATACAGCTCTGTTGTAAATAATAAACCTGTGTCGTCAGCTTCGTTATTTTCTTCTTGAAGAGATGTTGGGTCGGTTTGACTGTAAACTAGTGCGATATCTAACTTTTGCTCAGCAAAAACGCCAACTTGATCTAGACGCAAATCAAAAATGTTATTTTGAACAGAGCGTTTACCAAATACGTTATTTTTGCCACTGATTTGCTCTCTTTGAACATTAACATAGGCGAATGATAAATCCCCAATGCTAACATCGATATTTTCAATTCCGGCTCCATACCCTGAATTATTCAAATAATACAAATCCATTGCTTCGACACTTTTACGTCTATAATAACGTTTACCAGCCCATACAGTAGCTTCTGGTAGAGGCGCTATAAATCCAGTTGCTGTAACGTTAAGCTGTCTTAATGCTATTTCGGCTGCTCCATTCTGAGGAACGCTAAGGATTGGCTCTGATAAAGATTGATAATCGTTAGCTTGTGCGCCCTGGTCTGTCTTCACTGACAACATGGTATTTGCTTCAATAACTTGACCTTTTTCAGTTTTCAAATTTTTAGCTAAACCTATTTCACCATAGCTATCACATTCATTACCAAGCCTACCGGTATAATAGCCAGTTCCCCCGTCTCCAAAACAAAATTGTTCACCGCCTGAACTGGTTGTTGATATTCCAGCTCGGAGATAACCGCTATATTCAAAATTGGCCATTGCCGAAGGTGCAGTCAAAAGGATTGCTGCTGATACAGCTGTCAGTTTAATAATTTTATTCACATTCTTACTCCGTTAAAAAGTGTTTATAACACTGGTTAGAAACGCATCGTTATTGATAGGCCAGCATCGTTATTAAGTTAATGTTAATCATAAGTTTTGAAGGCCGCAGGAAATTCAACAGGTACCAAATCTCGAAAAAAACGATACCGCCAGCACAGTACCAACACCAATTAAAAGTTATTAAAAATATTTTAATAATATCTTTGCATAGCGTTTTATCTTTTAATTTCCTTATTTATCAGCACGATAGGCTGTTGGTGTCATAGGCTGCAAATTTTGGCTTTATGCCAAGTTGGGACAAAATGGATCCGGCATAGATTGCTTATAACCGCCTAAATTCCAGGAGGGGAGTTCTCGATATCAATTACTGTTGTTGCTAAAATGTGGCTTGATCTTTTGCAGGGAGGGTGGATCAAAGAACATCAAAATTGTGATGGGCAAGCATTTAGATGGAATGGAAAACTAACTCCCGAGCAGGAAGAAATCCGAAATTAAAGGCTCAGGTAAAACGCCTTGAAATGGATAAAAACATCTTAAAAAAAGCGGTCTTCTTTGCGATAGAAACGAAATAAAATACTCGTTTATTACCCGTAGCAAGATGGCCTGGCCAATCAATCTCATGTGTAACATATTGAATGTCACCAGCAATGGCTACTATAGCTTTATGCGAAGAAGCTTAAATAAGCGGGTAGAGCCACTCCATGAAGAAATGTTGGAATGGGTTCAAGATATAGCAAAAGCCAGCGGTGACACGTACGGCAGTCGGCGCATGAAAGAAGCTGGAACTCTGGCTGCGCAACCAGGTGCAGGAGTCATTCACCATTCGGATCGAGGATCTCAATATGCCAGCAAAGAAATGAGACGGTCAATGAAAAAAAGTGGAATTAAGGGAGCATAAGCAGAAAAGGTGACTGCTGGGATAACGCAGTCGTTGAAAGCTTTTTTGGTACTTTGAAGCAAGAACTAGTGCAATGGCAGAATTACCAAACACGTTATGAAGCTCAACAAGATATCTTAATTTATATATCTATGTTCTATAACAGCTATCGCTTGCATTTATATTTAGGATATAAAAATCCGAATCAATATGAGGCTGAGCAGATAGCAAACTTAACATTAGTTGCTTAACTAGGTTGTAACAATCTGATGACTACTTCATCAGATCCCATTATAGAATATAAAATATAGAATGTAGAAAGTAGTTAGTTATAATGCAGCTCATATTTTTTAGTTGTATGAGATTTCTTTTTGAAAAATAATTCTGATAAAGTCACTTTAGTTAACGGAAGGCAATTATTACCTTCAGAATTAGCAGTCGTTATTGATGGTAATAAACACAAATTAGGTATTGGTGATTTTACGGTATTAGAAATCCTATTGAACAGTGTTGATATACCAGTAGACCGTGAAACTCTCTTCAAAGGAGCTTGGGCTGGCAAAGTAGTATCGGAAGCCAGTGTTACTCAATCTATTTTTAATTTGCGAGTTGCGCTTGGTGATGATGGCAAAAAGCAAAAGGTACTAAAAACGATTGCTAGAAAAGGTTACATGATTACCAGTGATAGTATTTCGTTTATCGATGTTCCCCCCAAAACAGACGCTCCACAGCAAAAGACAAAACCATTAAAATATAATTTTATTGTCGCCATGAGCTTACTCTTTTGCATCGGAGCAACTATTGGATGGCTAATAGTTCCGAGTGAAATAAATAGTATCTTTACAAAAAAAGAAGTTTTTACAGAAATTTACCAAAGTAAAAAAAATGAATTAACAGCGATAATTCACTTACAAAAAAACCTTGTTAGCTCTGAAGCATTACAGCTAAAACAAGATGTGCTCACAGCACTGACGAATAAAAACATACCGCAGTTAGACATCTTTATCTTATCAAATGAAGAGTATCATTCTTATGTTTTTGTCTCCCCGAACACGGATGCTTTCAGTGTAAATATAATCCGCCCTATAAGTATACAAAAAGGATTATTAATTAGTCTGGAGAGGTATATGCTTAATGATCAATAATAAATTATTCACTATTTTATTTGGAATAGGGGCTCTACTTTTAGGGGCGATTTTTGGTTATTCTTTTTCTGATGACAAGGTACTTTACCAGGGGAATTTTCATGGCATGCTGGTTAACCCTGTAGACAATGAGTTGGTATATGCAAAAACTGGAAAAATTATTATAGGTAAAAAGTTTGTTTCCAGTAATCACTATTTCACATCGGAGTCTGGTCAAATACACATGAAACACGGTGGTTATTATTTCGGAATATTTGACAAAGTAGAGAGAGAAATACGTACAGAAGGCGTAGTACCAAACCACTCTAGCCTTGATACGTATAATTTTAAACTTCCAAATGATGTACGACTAAGCAAGGTAAAAATTAGCAAGCTTCCCCAATTACCTGCATTCGGCTCAACGTTGTACTACCTCGAGAGAACCAGTGGGGTTGTAACAGTAATAACGTTGTATCATGAACCATCGAGCTAGCGTGCTTTGTTTTCAGGGTATACACAGCAGCCCTTGCTAAGATGGTAATTACCCTTGCGTTTTATTTTCCATGCCAGTCTTAATTCTCAAATTCATTCGTCATAACAGCCGTCATAAACCCTTTGCTTGCTTCAAAGCATGATGTCAGCGGTCAGTAAAAACTGACTGCGCGATCGACAGAACCACGAGTAGGCTTTCGCGATGGTGGCTTCATTCAGACTGTCTTCTTTGTTGCTTCTCCCTTCGAACAAAAGACCAAGCCACATTTTAGCAACAACAGTATTAGTCATTGCTATCGAGCCCCCTCGTATTTCGGCGTTTATAAGTTATTTATGGCATCTCCTTTTTGTACTAATTTGGCATAAATACAAAATTTGAAGTCTATAACACTGGCAATCTATCGTGCTGATAAATAAGTGGATTTAAAATAAAAGCAGCATGGGAGAATATTATTAAAATATTTTTAATAACTTTTGATTGGTGTAGGTACTGCTTTTTAATTAGCTTGGACTGGTGTTGCTACTGTGTTGCCAGATGAGGACACGTATCCAGCACTAGGTGATGTCGCAACCATTGGGATGCTGGTGGAGGACCGCAGGACATCGAGAAGCCAGCCCCTCAAGGACATTCAAAACTTATGATTTATGTTAATTAAAAATTGAGAGAAACATTATGAAAAAATTCACAATCTTATGTGCAATTGCGTTTAGTGCTTCAGCATTGGCGACAGGCGGAACTCCATCAGTACCTTGTTACATTGATGGTGCAATGGCTGGTTCAAATACAGTAGTTACTACATGTGGTAAAACGGATAATACCGAGACAACCACATTAAAAGAACGTCCAGTGACTGCAACTAATTCTCATGATTGGCTTGTGCAAGATAACGTACATAGTAAGGCAACAATAGCATTAAAAGAACGCCCATTAACTGCAACTCATTCTTATGATTGGCATATGTAAGGTCAATAAATAATTATAAAGTGGTCTTAACCTTAATTAGGACCACTTTATACTCTGTTATTATTTTTAAAACGGGTATATATCAATGGAGCATGGAGGCCATAGTATTGTAGTCAATGGGAACATCATTGTACTCAAATTGACAGGTGCTTTTAATGAGTATGGAGTGTTCAAATTTACTCAAGATGTAAAAGGAGTAATTGAAAGTTTCAACGGTAAGATCTTTTCTATTTTAGTTAATAATTTAGAATTATTAGGTGGCACCCCTGAAGCATATGCGGAACTTGAAAAATATAATAAATGGTTAAACAATCAAAATATGGTGGCTAAAGCAATGGTGATAAAGTCATCTGCTACTTTGGGTATTATCAATAGTTTGGTTCCATCTATAAAATTACAAAATATGAAAGACTTTGATAACAAGTATGAAGCTATCGAATGGTTGAAAAGCCAGTTAAAGAGGGATTATTTCTGTTTTAATTCAACCTGCTGAGAATACCCGGACCTTTTACAAAAAATCGAGAGGAGTTAAAACAGCCTCTAACAACTCATATCATTGAGCTGCTATAGCAGTATAAAGCATATTAAAAGCAAAATAATTACAACGGTCGTCCGTCACGGTTAAACCCATGCGAGTCACCTCAGCATAGCTGGGGGGGCAATGTTTAATTAGCGACAAAAAAGTGGTCATCGGTAGTAACGCAAGCTCACTACTTCATGCTGTTTTAAGTAGAGTTCCTTTCATCACTTATACCATAACCCTTAACTTTTTGAATTAGAGTTTCTTGTTCTAAAACCATTCCCTTTAGATAATATTTACTAATTCTCTATTGGATATTACCAATTCGTCTATTCGCTTCGGCAAGCAATAGTTCGTAGAGGCAACGAGCAGCTGGTCCCGTTTTAATCCCTTTCGGTAAAGTAATATGAATTGGAACCTGATAACGTTGTGAACCTTCTATAGATAATCGCACTACATTATCACTATTCATTTCATCTACCATGTGTTCTGGAAAACGACAAAAACCTAAGCCTTCTGTGACAGCTCGCCAAGCGTGGTCAAAATTATCAACTGTTAAGCGTTGTTGTGATTTCAGCCATCCGACATTTTTCTTATCTTTGGCCAGATGTGAACCAAGGTCACGTATTACAATTTGTGTCTCGGTTATTAAATCTCCCAGACAAAGGTTAGTTTTGTATGCCAACGGATGATTCTTGGCTACCACGGGAACCATAGTTGCAATACCGAAAGCTTCAGCAGGGTGGTTAGTAATTGGAAAGTTAATGATTGCAATGTCAGATTTTTCAGATAAAACAGCATCTGTTGTGCTAGATAAAGAAGTCTCAACGACTTGTACTGAAGTACTTTTATTTTGAGAGAAGAATTCGAGTAATGGTTGATATACCCACTTTTGACAGGTCAAATGATCGATAGATACTGTTATTTCAGATTCTATTCCTTTGGATAGTTGGCCGCTGATAACTTCAAGATCATGGGCTTGCTCTAGCATTGAACTGGCACGCCGGAGCAAGGATTTTCCCTGCTCAGTCAATACGGCTCTGCGTCCCTTAATATAAACTAATGAAATGCCTAACTGTCCCTCTAATTTTTTTATTGCATAGATTAACGTTGTATGACTTTTGTTTAGCTGGGCAGCGGCCGCTTGAATACTTCCAGAACGATCGATTTCCTGTAGTGTTACCCATTGCTCTAGCGTGGTTTTTAATCTCATTGGTCTATTTTTTCCACAGTTATACAATAAAATTTGAACTTTAATGTTTATTTTTTACAGATATGATTATTGCACATCTCGCGAAGAGTGCTATAGCTGAGAAAGTTTTTTCTGTCAGGAAAGTATTTTTCAGGTATAGGGAGATATTCGCGAAATCATTTCTATAATGAAAATTACGGAGCAATTAATTATGCGTACATTATTACAGGTAGACTTTAAGTTCCAAGGCC
Organism: Psychromonas sp.; assembly: GCA_013619145.1. Taxonomy (GTDB): domain Bacteria; phylum Pseudomonadota; class Gammaproteobacteria; order Enterobacterales; family Psychromonadaceae; genus Psychromonas. Next base: position 11,861 of record JABXKR010000150.1, read on the forward strand.
CATTTGGTGAGGAAATGTCCCATTTATTAAAAAAGTTGGCTGAATCTATTAACCGGGAGTCGGGGTTGGTTTGGAAAATTTGGACAGAAAATGAAACAACTCAACAAGCAGGCGGTATTTATCTTTTTGAAAATAAAGAATCGGCTTTGGGTTATTTAGAAATGCACACGGCTCGTTTGCAAAAAATGGGAATTTCAGAAGTGCAGGGTAAAGTGTTTGATATTAATGAAACTTTATCTTTTATTAATAAAGCACCAATTGCGAGTTAGGGGGCTGAATGAAAAATAAAACATTTTTATTGATACATAGTGCTATTTATGGAGCATTTGCCGTAGCACTATTTTTTATGCCTAGCCTGATTTGGCCTATGTATGGTGTAGAAGTGAATGATCAATATGCTTACTTTTTGTCACAACACAATAGTATTTTCTTAGGTGGAATAGCAGCTATCAGTTTTCTATTTCGTGAAATAGAAGAAAGTGAGTTATCAAGAAAGCTATTTTTGGGGTTAATGTTGACCAACATACTTGGCTTGATTATCACATTATATGCCTGCATCAATACAATATTTGTTGGTTTTGGGTGGACTGATCCGGCATTTTTTGCACTGCTTTCAGTTCTGAGTTTTATTCAGTTAAAAAAGCAGTCCCAAAAGTAACATATTCGTGTTTGGTCATTAAATTCAGGGGCGTTCGGCATATAAAAGTGACAGGGCAGCCCCCGCTTTTGACTAAGTTAATTTCGATACCAGAAGTTATCCTAAGGGTTTATAAATAGGAAATGGCGATTTGCATAGGCAGTCGCCATTTTTGTATATATCTCACTCTTACCACCTAACCGCTAATGCTCGCTTCTTCCCGACAGCGAGCAATACGATCAACTCGTGGATATGTCAGCTCTTATATCGTCCTGACTTCAAAATTGTCATATCAGAGCCAAACTAATCCATTTAAAGTAATACCATAAGTAATACCGCTTGAAAGTCGAACTATGAAATGACGTGTAACATGCTGTTTATATTCTGGTCAGTTTTTGTGGTTCGAAGATGCCTATCGCTGAAATGGAACGGAAGCGTATATTACAGCGCAAGGACGCAATAAACATGCAATCAGTAAAGAGCAGGGTGCAGTCGCACTACCGTTTACAAGGTGCTGGGATAAAGTAGGGAATTAGTGGAATAGTTAAATTGAACTGACTGACAGTTCAGTTTGTTAGGCTCAACTTAATCGAACAAATCTACGCTCGCTAACTCCCAATAGCGAGTGTAAAAGTCTATTTCTCCTTTAACTAGATATGCCATAACGCTAAGGCGCTTTACCCCCATTATAGTGAGAGGCAAAAGGCAAGACGCGGCCCCATTGAACTTTTTGAGAGGCAAAAGGCAAGACGCGGCCCCATTGAACTTTTGAACTGAGTAACTATTTTTTAGATCATATATTTGTGCCTTTTTACTAAGGCACTAAACTGTTTATATTATTAAGCGTCAATAAACCTAAAAAATAAGATATTCATCTATAGTGATAAGTGATTTGAGTGAATACTAATGCTATACCCATTCTGCCTCAAGATACTAATTCAGAGGTGATTTGGGATCTTGAGGTAAATTGGGTATAACCTTATAATTTATAAATTATTTAAAAACCCTTCAATTCGACTTTTATGAGCCGCAAGCGTTTCTGCTGAAGGCTCGATATTATGTTTGTGAGTAAAGTAGACCAATATTGCCATCTGTGCCGTCAGACGATTTTCGGCTTCATCGAAGATGATTGAATTAGGCGACTCCATGACTTCACGACTGCATTCGCGCTGATCATTAGCCGGTAAGCAGTGCATAAACATGGCGTTAGGACCAGCCTTGGCCATTAAATATTCGCTGACGACATAATCAGGGATGAAAGTAGCAAGACGTATCTCTTTTTCATCTTCCTGACCAAACCAGTAGAAACTGTCTGCAATAACGATATCGCAACCTGCAACTTGTTCAGTATCTTCCGTAATAATAAGCTCCCCGCCGGAAGTTTCGCAGTTTGTTACAGCAATATTCAGCCACTCCTGAGGTGCTTTAAAGCGCTCCGGACAGATATGTTTAAAGGTCATTCCAAATTTAGTACAGGCAAACATTAATGAAGAGGTTACATTTGTTGCATCCCCGACAAAAGCGACAGTCAAATCACTGAGTTCTTTACCCGCAGGCAAATGCTCCTGCATAGTAAACAGATCCGCCATAATCTGCGTCGGATGTAACCAGTCGCACAAACCGTTAACCACCGGAACACTTGCATATTCAGCTAAGCCGGCGACGGTTTTGTGGTCATCTACACGCGCCATAATAATATCAACCATTCTTGACAGTACTCGGGCTGTATCTTGCAAAGATTCTTTTGCGCCTAAATGAATATCTTTTGGAGACAGAAACAGGCCGTGTCCGCCTAATAGCGTAGCCGCTGTTTCAAAAGAGACGCGCGTGCGGGTCGACGGCTGTTCAAATATCATCGCTACCGATTTGCCTTTAAATAACTGCGGCAGAGCATTATCTTTACGTGCCTGTTTTAACATTGCCATCAGTTCTAAAATGTCTGTTAATTCTTTTTTTGTAAAATCCTGCGTTTTTAAAAAATGTTTTAGATCTGTTTTATTAAGTTCGGTTGCACTTGAAGAAGGTAATTTCATAATATGTTCCTATACACTGATTAAAAGACGAATATTTATTAGAAATTATTGCCGCGATATTTATCGGACAACAGATTAAAAAATTAATCAGAATCACCATTTAAAACGGATTTAATACATTGATTAAGAGCATAAACTGCAGCGTTAAATCAGTGCTGATCTGCTAATGAATCCTGATCGTTAAAACTCAAAATTAAAAAACACAAAATAGGTATAACGGTTAGTCCTGTTTTACTTTCGCTAGAACGTTAGGAAGATAAACGCCCAGGTAAGCCTCGGTTAAAATAATTGCTTCGCGTGCCATCTCCTTGGGAATACTGCCGAATTCGCAGTAATTCATGGAATAAACTTTATCTGCGACCTGCAGGGCAATGGCGAATATATTTACATCATCAGGAAGCTGAGGAAGTATGAAATAACGCCTGTAGATCTGTTCAACTTTTACAGCAAGAATTAAGTCGTTATCGACATCTGCATGGCGTACCGAATTATAAATATGCTGGCCTAGTAATATTTTCTGGGCAAGGGGATTTTCTGAGTAATAGCGAACAAAACCCTCTTCAATCATTTTGTTTATATCTTTCCAGTGACTGATATTTTCAGGCACAATAGCTGTCTCTAATACCCTTTCAAAATCTAAGAAAACATCTTCTAACAGTTTATATATTAATGCTTCCATATCCGGGTAATGGTGATAGATTGTTGACGTTGCAATTGATGCTTCTTTGGCGACGTCATACATTGATATATTGATTAAATTTTGTTCGGTGACTAATTTTCTGGCTGCATTATGTATACGCTCCAGTTTTTCTTCAGTCTTTTCTTTTCTCATTATCAAATCCCGTTAAAATAAAAACACACCATATATCAATAAGCTATTTGAGTTTGAGTAACTAAGCCAGCTTCTGCTGTTAATGGTAATTTAAATCGAATATGCGTACCGGATTCTTTATTCATAATCTCAAATGCTCGATGTAATGAGCCGATATGACCGTTGCCCTGAGTTTCCTGCACAAAATCACAACAAGCATCAACTTTCGGTCCCATAGAGCCCGGTGGAAATGTATATTTACCAATTTCCTCAACACTGATATCAAAGAGAGGCCGTTCATCAGGCGTGCCCCAGTCCAGGCATACATTTTCACCGTCAGTTAAGATTAAAAAGTCTTTAGCATTTAACTGTTTTGCTAAAACAGAAGCAGCCAGATCTTTATCAATGACGGCTTCAACACCTAAAACTTCACTTCCTTTTTTAATAACCGGAGAGCCACCGCCGCCGCAGCAGATGACCACATGGCCTGCATTGAGCAGTGCATTAATTGCATCCAACTGGACAATTCTCTGCGGTATGGGAGATGCGACAACTCTGCGCCAGTGTTCTCCATCGGGTTTAATATCCCAGCCGAACTTTTCCGCATTACTTAATGCCTCGCTTTTCTCATATACGGGGCCGATAAATTTACACTGGTTTTTGAAGGCAGGATCATCGCCGTCCACTTCAATTTGAGTGAGCACCGTGCTGATATGGACATTCGGCAGAACTCTCTGAAGTCCCTGCTCCATCAGGTAACCAATCATGCCCTGTGTTTCGGCTCCCAGCACATCAAGAGGATAAGGTGGAGTTTCTTTAAAGGTTAAGTTCTGCAATGACAGTAATCCGACCTGAGGTCCATTACCATGTACAATAACCAGTCGATAATTTTCATTTAGCTTTGCTAAGGCCGAGGTCGTTTTAGCAATATTCTTTATCTGATTAGCACAGCTCATCTCCTCTCCTCTTTTAAGAAGAGCATTGCCGCCGATGGCAACCACTAATATTGGTTTACTATTCATGTTTCACTCCGTTAATTAAACAATCATATTGGCTGGACTAATAAACTACCTTCGATCGCCCTGTCAGTTATTTGATGAGAATCAATTTTCTTCTTTCGCTGTCCAAAAGGGCTATATTTCGGACACTGCCTCACGATTATTCCTGTCTAACTTTCATAAATGTCGATAAGTGATTCTGATAACAATTCATGATCTGTAATTCTGATTAAATGGGTATAAATGCAATCCCCCTTAACTCTATTTGGAGAAAAAGATATGGACACAAAAGCATCAACAGGAAAAATGGGAGTCACCAGTCTCGCTTTATTTAGCCTCTGCGCTGTCATCGTGCTGGATACATTGACCGCTTCAGCATCAATCGGCGTCAGTGCGGTGGGGTGGTGGCTGTTAACTTTTGTTATTTTTGTTATTCCTTACGGATTAATCACTTCTGAATTAAGTACAACTTACCCGGGTGACGGCGGTATTTATGACTGGGTTAAACAGGCTTTCGGTTATAAATGGGCTGTCAGAACTACCTGGTTTTACTGGATCAACGTGGGTTTATGGATGCCGGCTGTTTACATCATGTTTGCCGGCATGTTTGCTGAACTGTTTATGCCGGATCTCTCTATTTTCTGGCAGATCTGTATTTGTATCTTATTAACCTGGCTGACGGTTTGGTTATGTAATATCTCAGTCGATGTCGGCGTCTGGATCACCAGTGTCGGGGCCGTTCTTAAAGTTATCGTTATTCTGGTGCTTGGTTTTGGCGGTTTCTTTTATGCTGTAAAACATGGTGTTGCGAATGAGTTCAGTTTTTCAGCTATGCTGCCCTCCTTAGATACCGGGGCTGCTTTTCTGCCTGCACTGATTTTTAACTTAATGGGCTTTGAACTGGCCGCCACAATGACTAAAGAGATGAAAGACGTTAAAGATATGCCTAAAGCGATCTTTTTAGCTGCCGGTATTACCGCATTTTTATACTTGTTCGGAACTATCGGTATATTGATGGCACTTCCCGTTGAAAATATCGGATTAGTTGCCGGTATTACCGACACACTAAAAACATTGTTCGGAGACAGTGCATTCGGTCAGTTTATGGTGTTTGCAATAGGAATAATGGTGCTGCTGAGTTTCATCGGCAATATGGTCACCTGGACCATGGGAGCGAGCCGGGCTGCTGCTGAAGCCGCCAGTGAAGGGGAGCTTCCTGCTGTCGTCGGGCAAATGTCAGAAAAATATAATACGCCGGTCGGCGCAAATAATATTACCGGTATGGTTTCTACCGTTGTCATTCTTGCTTATGCCGTTTTCGCACAAAACAGCGATCAGTTGTTCTGGTCTGTCTTTGCATTCTCCAGCTGTATTTTCCTTCTGCCTTACCTGTTTATGTTTCCATCATATTTAAAATTGCGCATTTCTGACGGTCAGCGTGAACGACCATTCTGCGTTCCGGGCGGTATCAAAACACAATGGCTGTTATCTGTGATCTGTTTCCTGGTCATTGTTCAGGCTGTAATACTGTTTATCTTCCCGGATCTTATGTCTCTGTCAGTCGACTGGAGCTACAGCGCGCCGGTATTTATCGGTGTGCTTATCACTGTTGCTATCGGTGAGTACTTATTAGTTCAGGCGACCAGTAAAAAGCAGTTCGAACTGCAAAGCCAAGTGAATTAAAACTTTCGGAGGATAAATAACATGAGTACACAACTGAAAAGCACACCATTAAATGACGGTTTTAGAATGCCGGCTGAACATGAACCTCATGCCGGAATTTGGATGGCCTGGCCGGAGAGATCGGATAATTGGAGATACGGAGGAAAACCTGCTCAAAAGGCATTCGTTAATGTGGCAAAAGCCATTTCAAAAACAACTAAGGTAACTATGGTGGCGGGCTCTGAGCAGTATGAAAATGCCCGTGCGCAGCTGCCTGAAAATATTCAGCTGATTGAAATGAGTACGGATGATTCCTGGATGCGCGATATCGGACCTTCCTATGTGGTCAATAATAAAGGTATCCGGCGTGGTGTTGACTGGAAATTTAATGCCTGGGGAGGCCTGGTTGACGGATTGTACTTTCCCTGGAATAAGGATGATGCTGTCGCTCAAAAAGTGTGTGAAGTGTTAATTGATGACAGTTATCGCGCTCCTATCGTATTAGAAGGAGGCTCGATTCATGTCGATGGTGAAGGTACTTTATATACGACTGAAGAGTGTCTGCTCCATCCTAGTAGAAATCCTGAATTAACAAAAAATGAGATTGAACAAGTGTTAAAACAATACCTTGCCATAGAAAAGGTTATCTGGCTTCCTCTGGGGCTGTATAATGATGAAACCAACGGTCATGTTGATAATTTAATGCATGTTGTTGCGCCGGGTGAGGTTGTACTTACCTGGTGTGATGATCCGGATGATCCTCAATATGCGATATCAAGAAAAGTACAGCAGGCTTTATCTGCTCAGTCCGATGCAAAGGGCAGAGATATTATCATTCATAAGCTACCGATGCCGGGACCGCTGTATATTACCGACGAAGAGGCGTGTGGTGTTGACATTTGTGATGGTATGGCAAGAGAGCCCGGTGAGCGTTTAGCCGGATCCTATGCAAATTATCTTATTTCCAATAAGCACATTATTTTTCCCCTTCTGGATGAAAAAACGGATCAACAGGCGCAGGAGATATTAGCCGGACTTTATCCCGAATATCAGCTTACCGGCGTGGATGCGCGGGAAATCCTGTTAGGCGGGGGGAATATTCATTGTATAACTCAGCAGATCCCTGCTGTATAAAACAAGAGCCTTAGTTAATTTCATAAGCTGAGGCTCTTTTCCTTCAAAACAGTGCTGCCGATCGTTTATGCAGAGCGGCGGGGTACTATCAACTTAACAACTGCTCTACCAATTCTGCGATAATATTCTGAGTTTTCGAGTTATCGAAGAATTGCTTGCAGCTAAAGGTGCCACTGCAAGTTATGAAACTATCCGCCAATGATGTAAAAAGTATGACTCAAGCTATTGTAAGCAGATAAAAAAGAACCGAGGGCAACTCGGTGAAACCTGGTAGTTGGGAACCTTGAAAAGCTGGACAGCCATACCTTTTTGTGGCCGGAGAGATCGGATAATTGGAGATTCGGAGGAAAACCTGCTCAAAAGGTATTCGTTAATGTGGCAAAAGCCATTTCAAAAACAACTAAGGTAACTATAGTGGCGGGCTCTGAGCAGTATGAAAATGCCTATCGTTTTATTGTGGTGATATTATCAAAATGCCTATCGATATCAGCGCAGTGCCGGCCCGTATCTAACTGCATGTTTATTTGTAATGATTAGGGAGTTGGAGCCTTCTAGCCTGGCAGGTTTTGCAGGTTTTGCATGGTTAAATTAAATCTATATCTGCCTAATTATCTGCAAATAAAATACTAATTAACCCTTCTCGCAATGCGCCTTTTGAGCGTTTTAAAGATGTGATATTTAGCGATTCAAACAGGGCTATCAGTATTGCGAGACCACTTGCAAATACGGGGACTCTTGAAGGCTTTAATCCATCAATATCTAATGAACTAATATCCTTACAGTTGATGCACATCTGTTTAATTTGATTTAATAAATCAAGCGTCAGTTGTTTACTTATCTGTTGCTTATTATTGATCTCTTGCACTGCTTGGATTGTGCCTGAAGCACCCATTGTTAGAGTCCAGCCTTGCTCCGTATAGTTTTTTATTTGCGGGGCTATGACTGTTTTTGCCATATTAACTGCATTATTGAAATTGTCATGATCAAGCTTTTGATCTGCAAAGTATTTATTTAACCAGGTCACACAGCCCATATTTAAACTTTGTGCTAGCAACACCTTGTTGCCTTTACCTATGATTAATTCTGTACTTGCGCCACCTATATCGATAACCAGTAATTGTTCGCTGATCTTATCTGTAAAAGCGACACCACGATAAATAGTTTTAGCTTCTTCAATACCCGAAATTAGTTTAATAGGGAGTTGAAGGATTGTTTGTGCTTGGTCTATGAATATCTGTTTGTTTTTAGCCATGCGCAGTGCAGCAGTTGCAGTGACCAAAATTTTACAGGGTTGTAATTTATTTAATTCATCTCTGAATTCTTGTAAGCAAGACCAGCCATTTTCCATTGTGTCGCTTGTTAAATTCTGCTGCTTATCTAATCCGGCAGCAAGTCTGACTTTTTGTTTTTTTTTAGAAAAAACACTAAAACCATTATCGGTTTTTTGTACCGTTAGCATATGGAAACTATTGGAGCCAAGGTCAATAATGGTATAGTGATTTTCGCACATAATATTAGCGCTTGTGGCTGCGGTGATAATTATCTTTGCGATTATTTGGGTGTGCTTTGTACTTGGTTACTTTCATAACAGGCAAAGAATCAAGCAGTGCATCTTTATCATATTCACTTACGGTAATAGGATGTTTAATGTACTCTTCAATTGCAGGTAAGTTAAAGACGTACTTTTCACATGCTAAACTTATTGCTAACCCTTTTTCACCTGCACGACCCGTTCGACCTATGCGATGCACGTAATCTTCACAATCATCCGGCAGATCAAAGTTAAAGACATGCGATACTTTGGGAATGTGCAAACCACGGGCAGCAACATCGGTTGCGATTAAGATATCAATTTCACCTTGGGTAAATTGCTCTAATATTTTAATGCGTTTATTTTGTGGGACATCACCAGTTAGCAGACCTGCACGTAAACCGTCACCAGCAAGATAACCCCATACCTTTTCACAAGTATGCTTTGTATTAGCAAAAACGATGGCTTTATCTGGCCACTCATCTTCTATTAAGGTAAGTAAAAGAAGCATCTTATCTTCATTAGAAGGATAAAACAGTTCTTCAGTGATATTGACTGATGTCATGATCTCTGGTTCTATTTGAATATGTTCAGGATCATTCATATGTTCAAAAGCGAGCTCTTGTACTTTATGTGACAAGGTTGCAGAGAACAGCATGTTTAAGCGGCTACTTGCCTCTGGCATACGTCTAAACATATAACGGATATCTTTGATAAAACCAAGATCAAACATACGATCGGCTTCATCGAGTACAACACTTTGTATTGATCCAAGGTCAATAACACCTTGTTTGATAAAATCAATAATTCGACCTGTTGTACCAATTAATATATCAACACCTTTTTCTAGTTTAGTGTGTTGAATTTCAACTTTCTCGCCCCCATATGCTAACCCAAGGCGTAAGTTAGATGCTTTAGCAAGTATTATTGCATCTTTATGAATTTGAATTGCAAGTTCACGTGTCGGCGCTAAAATGATAGCCCGAGGTTGATTCTTACGGCGATTCTCAGGTTGTGCATTACTTAACAAGTGATGAAATACAGCGGGTAAAAACGCAAGTGTTTTACCTGTTCCTGTTTGCGCTTGTCCTGCTATATCTTTCCCTGTTAGGGTGATAGGCAAAGACAATGCTTGAATAGGAGTACAGTATTCATAGCCTTGTGATGTTAAACCTGAAATTAGACTTTCCTGAAGAGGAAGGTCTGCAAATTTTATTTGAGTTAGGTGTGTTTTATTCATTTGCAAATCATAGCAGTTTATACTTGCAATAAGTATTGAGATCGATTCAAATATCAAAAATTAATTTTAATATATTCGTGTTATAGTATTTATTTACTAGCCAATTCTTTCTGGAGAGAAAAATGAGCGATAGTATCGTAACTTTAAGTGATGCAAGTTTTGATCAAGATGTAGTTAATGCTGAAGGCCCTGTTTTAGTTGATTTTTGGGCTGAATGGTGTGGACCTTGTAAAATGATTGCACCAATTCTTAGCGAAGTTGCTACTGAATACGCAGGTAAAGTTACAATTGGTAAACTAAACATTGACCAAAATAGCGGTACACCGCCTAAGTTTGGTATCCGTGGTATCCCAACATTATTATTATTTAAAGATGGTAAAGTTGCCGCGACTAAAGTTGGAGCGCTTTCAAAAGCTCAACTTGTTGAATTTTTAGATGCTAATATCTAATAATTCACATCAGATTGGACAAGTTGTGATCCACAGCACGTCCAATCTGGACTAATATTAATTTTAGTGCTATCTTTACGCTCAAATTATGAGCAAATGAATTCTCAAATTCAACTATTCACTCACTTCAAATCTGTACACCTATATAACTTATGAATCTAACCGAACTAAAAGACACACCTGTTTCTGAACTTGTTAAACTTGGCGAATCAATGAAGCTAGAAAACTTAGCTCGCTTAAGAAAACAAGACATTATTTTTGCAATTCTAAAAGCCCATGCTAAAAGCGGCGAAGATATTTTTGGTGCTGGTGTACTTGAAATATTACAAGATGGCTTTGGCTTTTTACGAAGTTCCGATAGCTCATACCTTGCTGGTCCTGATGATATTTACATTTCACCAAGTCAGATTCGTCGTTTTAACCTGCGTACTGGCGATAGTGTTGAAGGTAAAATCCGTCCGCCAAAAGATGGCGAGCGTTATTTCGCTCTACTAAAAATTAATCAAGTTAATTTCAATAAGCCAGAAAACTCCCGCAATAAGATCCTTTTCGAAAACTTAACTCCAATCCATCCCGATGAGCGTTTCCGCTTAGAAAATGGTAATGGTAGTACTGAAGATATCACTGCGCGAATTTTGGATTTAGTTTCACCCATTGGTAGAGGACAACGTGGCTTGATTGTTGCGCCACCAAAAGCGGGTAAAACGATGCTGCTGCAAAATATTGCACAGAGCCTAAGCCTTAATTATCCAGATGCCGTACTTATTGTTTTATTGATTGATGAACGCCCTGAAGAGGTGACTGAAATGCGTCGCTTAGTGCGTGGAGAGGTGGTCGCTTCAACATTTGACGAGCCTGCAAGCCGTCACGTACAAGTTGCTGAAATGGTAATTGAGAAAGCGAAACGTCTGGTTGAGCATAAAAAAGATGTGGTTATCTTGCTTGACTCGATTACCCGTTTGGCACGTGCCTACAATACGGTTGTTCCGAGTTCTGGCAAAGTATTAACTGGTGGTGTGGATGCAAACGCATTACATCGTCCGAAACGCTTTTTTGGTGCCGCGCGTAATGTTGAAGAGGGTGGCAGTTTAACTATTCTGGCAACGGCATTGATTGATACCGGCTCTAAAATGGATGAAGTTATCTACGAAGAGTTTAAAGGTACAGGTAACTCGGAAATTCACTTAAACCGTAAACTTGCAGAAAAACGTGTCTACCCGGCGATTGATATTACCCGCTCAGGTACTCGTCGTGAAGAGTTGCTGACTAAAGCTGATGAATTACAACGTATGTGGATTTTACGTAAGATTGTTCATCCTATGGGTGAAATTGGTGCCACTGAGTTTATGATTGATAAACTTGGTTTAAGTAAAACCAACGATGATTTTTTTACTGCAATGAAAAACCAGAAAGCAAAATAAGCACTTTGGTTATTCAATAAAATGATACAACGCTACTTTTGGTAGCGTTTTTTTTCACTATTTTTTAGCAGGACAGTTATGAAATTTGATGACTTACGTGACTTTATTTCTCAACTTGAAGAAAAAGGTTTATTAAAACGTATTAGCCAAGAAATTGATCCTAATTTAGAGATGACTGAAATCTCCGATCGTACACTTCGTGCTGGCGGTCCTGCGCTTTTATTTGAAAACCCAAAAGGTTATGACACCCCCGTACTGACCAATCTATTTGGTACAACACAACGTGTGGCGTTAGCTATGGGTAAAGATAATGTAGAAGCATTAAAAGAGGTGGGGCAGTGGTTAGCTTATCTAAAAGAGCCTGAGCCACCAAAGGGAATTAAGTCATTATGGGAAAAATTGCCCATATTTAAACAAGTTTTAAATATGCCCACCAAAAAAGTGCGTAACCCTGAGTGTCAGCAGGTGATTATGCAGGGGGACGATGTTGATTTAACAAAGTTACCTGTAATGACCTGTTGGCCTGGTGATGTTGCACCTTTAATTACTTGGGGTTTAACCATTACTCAAGGTCCTTATAAAAAACGCCAGAACTTAGGGATTTACCGTCAGCAGTTACTGGGTAAAAACAAAATAATTATGCGTTGGTTATCTCACCGTGGTGGTGCGATTGATTATCGAGAGTGGCAAGAGGTTAATCCCGGTAAACCTTTTCCAGTTTCTGTTGCATTAGGTGCCGATCCAGCGACTATCTTAGGCGCTGTAACACCGATTCCTGATACCTTATCTGAATATGCTTTTGCGGGTTTATTACGTGGTTCGCGTACAAAAGTAGCAAAGAGCCTGAGTAATAATTTAGATGTACCTGCATCCGCTGAAATTATTCTTGAAGGTTACTTGCAGCCAGGAGAAGAAGCACCGGAAGGTCCATATGGTGATCATACTGGTTATTATAATGAGGTAGATGATTTTCAGGTGATGACTGTTACCCATGTTACTCATCGTGAAAATCCTATTTATCACAGCACTTATACGGGTCGACCGCCCGATGAGCCTGCGATTTTAGGGGTGGCACTCAATGAAGTGTTTGTGCCTATTTTACAAAAACAGTTTCCTGAAATTATCGATTTTTATTTGCCGCCAGAAGGGTGCTCATACCGTATGGCGGTTGTTTCTATTAAAAAAAGTTATCCCGGGCATGCTAAACGTGTGATGTTAGGGATTTGGTCTTTTTTACGTCAATTTATGTATACCAAATTTATTATTGTTTGTGATGACGATGTTAATGTACGTGATTGGAATGATGTGATTTGGGCAATTACCACCCGTATGGATCCTGCTAGAGATACCACTATGGTTGAAAATACCCCTATCGATTATTTAGATTTTGCTTCGCCAGTCTCGGGGTTAGGCTCAAAGATGGGACTCGACGCAACCAATAAATGGCCGGGAGAAACCGATCGAGAATGGGGCGTACCGATCGTTATGGATAAAAAAGTGCAAGAAAAAATTGATGACCTTTGGCAAGAATTAGATATCCTGTCATAATTGTTGCTGTTTTGTTAAATATATACCCATGTTACTTCAAGATGCAAAATCAGCAAGCCAAATTGTACTTAGATGCTAGGCATAAAATTGAAGTATAGTTGTTCTACATTGAGATTTTAT
>JABXKR010000281.1 GCA_013619145.1 Psychromonas sp.
TTTGTTATTTGCTTATATTATCATCTTATAAGAAACAAATATAATAGCGCCAACTTAATACAAACAAGCAACGACATGAATTAGCAAAAATCTTGTTGAGCACTAACTGGAGTTAATATGACTGACCAATTTATTAAATCAAAAGCAGCTATCGCCTGGGGGCCTAAACAGCCATTATCTATCGAAGAAATCGATGTGATGTTACCTAGAAAAGGTGAAGTATTAGTTAAAATTATTGCATCAGGTGTTTGTCATACTGATGCATTTACTTTATCCGGTGAAGATCCTGAAGGTGTCTTCCCGGTTGTTCTTGGCCATGAAGGTGGCGGTATTGTTGAGCAAGTTGGAGAGGGTGTAACTAGCGTAAAAGTTGGTGATCATGTGATTCCTCTATACACACCTGAGTGTGGCGAATGTAAGTTCTGTAAATCAGGTAAAACCAACTTGTGTCAGAAAATTCGTGAAACTCAAGGTAAGGGTTTAATGCCAGATGGAACAACCCGTTTTTATAAAGATGGTCAGCCAATCTTCCATTATATGGGCTGTTCAACTTTTTCTGAATACACTGTATTACCAGAAATATCATTAGCGAAAGTGAACCCGGAAGCACCATTAGAAGAAGTTTGCCTATTAGGTTGTGGTGTAACAACAGGTATGGGCGCTGTGATGAATACTGCCAAAGTAGAAGAGGGCGCAACCGTTGCTATCTTTGGTATGGGTGGTATTGGTCTTTCTGCCGTTATTGGTGCAACAATGGCGAAAGCAAGCCGCATCATTGTTATTGATATTAACGAAACTAAATTTGAGTTAGCAAGAAAACTTGGTGCAACGGATTGTATTAATCCTAAAAACTTCGATAAAGCAATTCAAGATGTGATTGTTGAGATGACCGATGGTGGTGTTGATTACTCGTTTGAGTGTATCGGTAATGTCGATGTTATGCGTAGTGCACTGGAGTGTTGTCACAAAGGTTGGGGCGAGTCAGTCGTGATTGGCGTGGCTGGTGCAGGTCAGGAAATTTCAACCCGTCCATTCCAACTGGTAACTGGACGTGTATGGCGTGGCAGTGCTTTCGGTGGTGTTAAAGGCCGTACTGAATTACCCGATTATGTTGAGCGTTATTTGCAGGGCGAGTTTAAATTATCTGATTTTATTACCCATACGATGGCACTGAAAGATATTAATGAAGCGTTCGAGCTGATGCATAAAGGCGAAAGTATTCGCAGCGTTATCCATTTTGATAAATAGCCTGATTCAATAATATCAATTTAACCAGGTAGTCACTTTAATCAAAGGGCTACCTGTTTTTGCCATTTTGGGAAGCATAATGACAATCGAAAATATCAGTAATAATAAGGTTCTTGATGGCTGGCATAAGCAATATAATCATCAGTCAAATGTACTTAATTGTAAAATGCGTTTCGCTATCTATCTACCACCACAAGCGACGAGCAAAAACAAAGTCCCTGTGATGTACTGGTTATCTGGCCTGACATGTACAGATGAAAATTTCATGCAAAAAGCAGGTGCATTGCGTATGGCTGCTGAACTTGGTATTGCAATTGTCGCTCCCGATACCAGTCCGCGCGGTGAAAATGTACCTGATGATGAGAAACAAGCTTACGATTTAGGAAAAGGCGCCGGCTTCTATGTAAATGCAACGCAACCACCGTGGAATAAACATTACCAAATGTACGATTATGTGGTTGATGAGTTACCTGAACTTATTGAAACTCATTTTCCGGTGAATTCACAACGGGTGATCAGTGGTCATTCAATGGGGGGACATGGCGCATTAGTTATCGCGCTACGTAATCCCAAGTTATACAAATCGGTAAGCGCCTTTAGTCCAATCAGTAATCCAATGAATTGTGGCTGGGGAAGAAAAGCATTCAGCGCTTATCTGGGTACAGATCCCGATGCGTGGACTTTATATAATACCTGGTCTGTATATGATGCCAGTGAATTAATGCGTAAAACAACAGCGCAAGTACCAGCTATGGTTGAGCAGGGGGAAAACGATGATTTTTTAGAAGAGCAGCTGAAACCAAATGCACTATTATTGGCGGCGAAAGCAAATAACTATCCGCTGACCTTTAATATGGCTGAAGGTTATGACCATAGTTATTATTTTATTAGCAGTTTTATTGACAAGCATATTCGCTTTCATGCGTTTAATTTAGGTCTGCTTGAGCAGCAATAAATCCAGACGATCCGGAAGGGGCGTCTACACGCCCCATCTTTAGGTTTTTTATGTGT
The DNA here is from genome assembly GCA_013619145.1 of Psychromonas sp. Taxonomy (GTDB): domain Bacteria; phylum Pseudomonadota; class Gammaproteobacteria; order Enterobacterales; family Psychromonadaceae; genus Psychromonas. The sequence continues at coordinate 2,260 of JABXKR010000281.1, forward strand.
GTTTACAGAATTAAATTCAGCACATAACTGACCATACCGTTTAGGGTCAAAACCTGCGGGTAATCGGCCTCGGGAATGGCGACTCTGGTTCGTTTAGAGACTGCAATAACTAAATTAAGAAAGTCCATTGAATCCAATTCTAACGCTTCGCGCAAATCTTCATCATCGGGTACTTCATCGGACTCTATTTCCGGGGCAATATTGCCCAACTCTTCAAGGATAAGATCCTTTAGTTCACGACTGTCCATAACTCCTCCGGTTTTTTATTTCTGGAACTATATTGCCTCGATCTTCAAGAAGTTGCTCCTTTAGGTCTCGACGTTCCATAACTGTTCAGGTTTTTGTATTTCTGGCTTATATTGCCTAGCTCTTCAAAGAGCAGCTCCTTTAGGTCTCGACGTTCCATAACTGTTCAGGTTTTTGTATTTCTGGATTATATTGCCTAACTCATCAGGGAGTAGCTCCTTTAGGTCTCGACGTTCCATAACTGTTCAGGTTTTTGTATTTCTGGTTTATATTGCCTAACTCATCAGGGAGTTGCTCCTTTAGGTCTCGACGTTCCATAACTGTTCAGGTTTTTGTATTTCTGGATTATATTGTCTAACTGTTCAGGTTTTTGTATTTCTGGATTATATTGTCTAATTCTTCAGATAGTGATTCTTCTAGATCTCGACGTTCCATAACTGTTCAGGTTTTTGTAATTGTTGATTCAGTTGATAAAGCAGACGTGCGCCGATATGGCCGTCACTTACTCTGTGGTCAGCTGCCAGGCTTGCTTCTATTACCGAGCGAATCTGCACCTCTCCATCTACAACCATAACTTGCTGATGCGCTGAGCCTAGCGCGATGATCGCAACTTGTGGCGGATAAATAACAGCAAACATTTTCTCGGCACCGCGATCGCCAATGCTGGTTACCGTACAACTACCGTCGGTCAATTCAGAAACACGTAAACTGGAATTTCGTGCACGTGCCACCTGTTGTTTAAGCAGATCCATCATTAAAGCTGGCGTGAGTGTTTGTGCATCGCGAATTACCGGCATTACTAATCCTCCTCCGCGTAAATTGATCGCATTTGCTAAGTTAACGGTATTGCTAGGGAAAAATGTATTGTTGTTATACACGCCATTAAGTTGCTTATTTTTCATCAATGTTCGAGCAATTGCACATAACAGCGGGGCGGCTAATAATATGCGTAACTCTGCTGATACGCTGGCATTGTGTGCTTGCAGATACTGCTCAAGAGCCGTTATATCTAAACGCTGGCTTAAATAATAATGAGGGATTTGTTGTTTCGAGCGGGTCACCGTTTCGCTGATTGCAAGGCGCATCGCATTTTTATCAAAGCCGGTTTTGCTTTGTTGGGCCTTATCCTTTTGTGGCCCTTGTGTTCTCTCTTGCTCTGGGGAACTGGGTATTTGTTCAAGTGCAGCTTTAACCATTGCCAGTGTGATGATTTTATTATTATTGTCTGCCGATAAGGTCTGCAGCGACAGTTGATGTTTTATCGCCAAAGCACGTGCGGCGGGCGTTGCTAAAACAAAATCACTGCTAGCTTGCGCCTCTTTGCTGATATGGGGGGCAGTTATCTCAGGTTCCGTGCTATCCAGCGGTTTTTGGGCTGACTGTTGCTGATTGTCTGCTATAGTTGAATCACTATTAATCGAACGTAACCGGGCAATCGGGGTACCAACAGTAACTTGTTGCCCTTCTTCGAGTAATAATTTTTCAATAATCGCATCTTCGAACAGATCCAGATCAATGGCACCTTTGTGGGTGTCGATCACTGCAATCACACTGCCCCGTTTTATATTATCTCCCTCTTTCACTAACCACTCAACCAAAGTGCCTTTCGCCATGTCGGCGCCAAAGGAGGGCATGTTTAAATCATGCACCGCGTTGTTCATAGCACCTCCCCCATACTGGAGTTGGAACTATCTAACATCTGCAATGCGACCTCTACGATCTGCTTAACTTGTGGTAAACATGCCTGTTCTAAATGATCCGGGTAAGGTATCGGTACCTCGACACCACATACGCGGCGCACTGGTGCATCTAAATACCAAAGTGCATGCTCTGCTAATATGGCACTGATCTCTGCCGACATGCCTGCTGTTTTCCATGATTCATCTACAATCAGTGCCTTATGGGTGCGGCGTACTGAGTCGATAATTGTTTCTCTATCGAGCGGGCGCAAGCAACGCAAATCTACCACTTCGATATTAAATCCTTGCGCTTCAAGTAACTCTGCTGCCTGCATCGCTTTATATAAACAACCGCCCCAGGTGATAATACTCAGATCCGTGCCGGTTTTGCGGATCACCGCTTTTTCCATGGGCGCGATATTGTCAGTTTCAGGTAAAACTCCGGTCTGGTTATAAAGCATGACATGCTCAAAGATAATAACCGGATCCGGATCGGCAAGCGCCATTTTCAGCATATAGCGTGCATCTGCTATGGTGCCGGGATAAAGCACTTTAAGACCGGGCACATGCGCATATATACCCTCAAAACTGTGTGAGTGTTGCGCTGCCAGCTGTTTGCCTGCTCCGCAAGCCATACGAATCACCAGTGGCACGGAGATCTGTCCGCCCGACATATGCCGCAAAGTCGCTGCATTGTTGATAATTTGGTCCAATGCAAGCAAGCTGAAATTAACCGTCATCACCTCAACAATAGGACGCATGCCTCCAACCGCGGCACCAATACCCGCGCCAACAAATCCAGACTCAGAAAGCGGGGTGTCAATAATCCGCTGTGCGCCAAATTTATCAAGCAAACCTTTAGAAACAGCGTAACAACCACCATAATGACCGACATCTTCTCCCATTAAAAAAACCCGTGGGTCTTCCGTTAAAGCCTCAACTATCGCCGCTTTAAACGCGTCTCTGAAAGTTACTTCATCCATGGGAAACCTCCGTGTATACGTGCTTTAACAAACTTTCTACAGGTTCAATAGCGGCTGTTTCTGCGTGTTTTACAGCGCTCTCAATCTCTTTATCTACAGCCTGTTCGATTGCTTGTAACTCCTCAGGTTCAATTTGATGATTATCTACCAGCCAATTTGTTAACTGTACGATGGGGCCTTTTTGTTTCCACTCTTCGACCTCACTATTGTTTCGGTAAAGCTGTGTATCAAACATGGAGTGACCTCGAAAACGATAAGTCTGACATTCGATAAATTGCGGGCCACTACCGTCGCGTATTGCGCTGCAGGCTAATTTTGCCGCTGCTTCCACATCAACGACATTCATGCCATCAATCACTTGCGAGGTTAAACCGTAACTGGCCGCCTTTAAATGAATTTTCTGATTAGACTCTTCAAGCTCCAGTGCAGTACCCATGGCATAAAGATTGTTTTCACAGATAAACAGGATCGGCAGTTGCCACAATTTGGCAAGGTTTAAACTTTCATGAAATTCTCCTTCGGCAACCGCGCCATCACCAAAAAAACAGCAGGTCACAACCGGGCGTTGCTGCATTTTATCGGCTAATGCCAAACCAACGGCAAGCGGAAGGGCACCTGCAACAATGGCATTACCACCAAAAAAACGGCGACTGCAATCAAAGAGATGCATTGAACCGCCACGACCACCGCTACACCCTGTTTCTTTACCAAACATTTCTGCCATTACGGCATCCATCGGCAGACCGCGTGCTAAGGCCTGAC
>JABXKR010000289.1 GCA_013619145.1 Psychromonas sp.
GTATTGATCCATTTTATTTTTGTCACGAAAGTTGTAATAATCTTTTGCTTCATCACCTCTTTCCTTGGCTTTATTATAAGAGTCTTTGCTGCCATAGTAATTATGTCTATTGCTGCGATGTGTAATCCCTTGATTGGATTGCTGATAACCGTTCGCCAATTTGCTTTCGCTGTTATCGTTATCGTAACTAAAACCTTTTAATTCGCTGATAATTTTACTTGGCGTTAAGTTATGTTTATCTGCTTTAAAATATTTACTAAGTTTAGGGTGATGGATAGCTGAATCAATAATATTGAAGAAGATTGGCTCTAACAGTTTCGAGGATGATTTAAATTCAGCATTGATTGAATTGAGTACATCTAAAGAGCTGCGCTGGTCATGCAGCTCAACATCAATTAATATTTTACTCGCTTGAAGAGGCGATGCACCTTCAAGCTTTTTTATAATATCTTCGCAGGTTATTGTCGGCTGTTTATATTTATTATTATCAGACACAAAATACTCCTTGTTTATGCTGCAATTTGGCTGGATGTTTTAGCCATATTGAACAATTTACTGACAGTGCCTTGATCTTCACTATTTAATTCACCACTCTCTGTGAGATAGCCAAGAGTTGCCATCTGTTTCAACACGATTGATAAGTTAAATAGCGCCTGAAACTCTTCTATATGCACGATTGGTATTAAACGGAAATCCATTTTATGAGCAAAAACATCTGTTGATAAAGACATCTGCTTAACACGTTGCGTTTGAATGCCATATTCAAATCGATCTAATAACGATGCATAGTTTGCAATTAAAACATCGAAATATTCCAGCACTGAATCGATAGAGGAGGCAATAACTTTAAGTTGTCGTTGCTGTGACTCCATTTTAGCTATCTCTTCACTTACCATCGCTTCCTGCTGCTTTACTTTTTCTAAAGACTCGGCTGCTTTTTTTCTTGACCAAAAGCCAAGTGTAAGAATATATGATGCGGCTCTAGTGAAGCTGAATTTATTGAAATCTATTTGGAAAACATCCTTTTTATCCGCAATCTTATCTTGCACTTTAACTTCAAGAATCGATCTTGCAAAAAGCTCTTCAAGAGGTTCACCTTTTACTGTGACACTATGAAGTCTATTTGCAAGTGCGATAAACCTTTTAAAATGAACATCATAGATTTGAGATTTAAACAGATTGATATTGCTAATTTTTGTTTCAATTTCATCACCAATATCAGTAACCGCTTTTTCGTAATCGAGCTTGGCTTTATCGTATTTTTCGGTGATCTCTTTATACAACTTCTCGGCTTTATCAAAGGTTGTTTTACCCGTGAATCCATTCCAAGCTTTTGAACAAGCTGATTTAACATTATCAACAGTTTCAGTTATCGTTTCTTTTACTGAGCGACATACGCTTGAAGCCCAATTCTTTGCGCTACTAAACCATCCCATATCTAATCCTTATTAATCAATTGGAAGCCTTCCTGAACTATGTCATTCATCGCCTCTACCCATCGCTTAATTTTTTTTACTTGATAGTCATCAAATTTCAGTGACAGCGAAAGTTTTTCTATAAATGCTTCTTCTGCATCACAAAACTCATTATCAGCGAGAATAATTCCGAACAGTTCAATTAAAACGATTCTTTTGTTTTTATTCGCTGATTTAGCTATTACTTTTATAACACTTTCTATATTTTGCTGTTTTTTAGGTTCGTAACTACTTAACTCGCACTCATTAATAAACGAGTTAAATATTTGCTGCTCTTCTTGTTTGTGTTCTCCGTTTAAACCCATTGCATAAAACGCTAATTCTAAAAAATTCTTTTTTTCGCCAATGTTTAACTCAGATAAATACATTCTTTAATTCCTTAATACACAGTTTCAATTTTATTTGCTTCATTACCGTTAGCGTCGTATTTGTACTCAGTTTTTTGACCAATTTCACCGGCTTCATCATATTTGTATTCAAAGTTGATCGTTTGATCTTTGTTGAATTCAATCCCTTTCAACATTTTTCCCTCGGGGCTATAATCCATTCTGTATTTAAGTCGATCTCCGGAAAAAGTATTACTACTAACTTTAATGCCGTTTTCGTAGTTAATATGTGTCAATTGGCCGGAATGCTTATCTTCTATCTGTAAGACCTTACAGTCCCCCAATTTTTTAATAAAATCTGAATTTTCAATCGTTAAGTTATTTTTCTTACATATGTCATTGGTCAACTCAACTAAGTTATCAACTCTTAAACTTTGTACTAGATTTGTGATTACCTCTACCTGAGAAACCTGAGCCTGCTTGTTAGTAAATGCTAACTCCTGGAATTCAGATGAACAAGCCTCGCTGTTTTGATTAACACTTAAATGAATCTGATCATTCACTTTAACCATCATCTCTGTTGCTGATTTTGCTTGCTGTTCAATGGCTTCTAGCGTAGAAATTTGAGCTTGTTTATTACTAGACGCTAATGTTTGCAATTCAGCTAAACAGGCATCACTACTTTGATTAATACTGGAGTCAATCTGCTCATTCACTTTACCTATCATATCTAGTGATATTTTTGCTTGCTGTTCAATGGTTTCTTTTAGCTGCTCATTGCTCGATAGCAGTTCGCTATGTTTCTTGATTGCCGATAGCATCAGTTTCTTAACGAAATCTGTCATCTGTACTTGTGCTTCTGCAGAGTGTTTTTCCGTTCGTTCTATGATTTGAGAGTTAGCGAATTGCAGCTTTTGAAATTCTGTATTTTGATTTTTAACTAAATCGGATATGTTATCGGATATGTTATCGGATAATAATTGTGATAACTCTTGCTGTGACTTTTGAAGTTCTGCAATTTGACAGCTTGCCTGCTCTTCCACACTACGTTGTAAAAATTTCACTCGACTGAGTAAATAACCGCCCGAAATAAAAGCTAAAGTACTAACAGCTAAGGTGATTGATATTAATTGAAGTAAACTGATTTCCATAATTTTCTCTATATATTTAACGAAGTTATAAGAATGAAAGTGAAGATAAAACAATTCAGCTAATTTAAAATATGACTAGCTAATAGATAGCGGTTTATTTTACTCTGAAAATCACTCGATGCATTTGATATTAATATCAGTTTTAATTTTTACGATCCACAGCTCAAAAACCAAATTAAAACAGTAAAAGTAAATAGAAGGTGTTGAATTAAATAAAGTAATTCTACTTTATCATCTCCGATGAAATATCGACATTATTTAGAATCAAGTCAATATCAATGCCCCTATCAGGCGTATTGATATTTAATAGTCACAGGCCTCAAGAGTAACTCGAAAATCCCCTGTTACGCCTTAGAAATATATTTAGTCAGATAGGAGATTAACGCCCGGCACTGCCACCTGCCGCTTATTAACCATTATTATCTATTAGCTCAAAGCTTGTTTACCTCCTTTAAATAATTGCAAACGTTCACTCGGTTATGCTCACTTCCCACTATACTTATCTTGAACTAGCCTCTGTGCTGTGCCGTTTGAAAGTCGTTCAATTAAGCACAAAAAAGGAACTTTTATGAAAAAAATCATCGCAATGTTCTGTCTATTGGCGATCACTGCATTTTTTCGAAACACAGATTTAAATTGGAAGCTGATCGAGCATAAAGCCAAAGGTCAAACTGTCTATTTCCATGCTTGGGGCGGCAGCCTAAAGATCAATAACTATTTACGTTGGGTAAATACACGCCTTAACGCAGAATATGATGTGACTTTAAAACATGTCAAAGTTAATGATATTGAAAACCTGATTACCTCCTTAATCACAGAAAAAAAGGCGAAAACAAGAAGTGCGATTCCCGTGGATATGGTTTGGATTAACGGTAAAAACTTCAAATTGATGAAGCAATATCGGTTACTGGGTAAACCTTTTGCGACACAACTTCCTAACTGGAAATTCGTCAATAAATCATTTCCTGTCGACATAGATTTTACTGAGCCGACACTTGGGTTAGAAGCACCGTGGGGTATTGGCCAGCTTGTATTTATCTATGACAAGAACAGAATTGAGACGCCCCCCGGTAGTTTTTTCGAGATGTTAAGCTACGCTAAAATGACGCCGAATAGATTAAGTTATCCAAAACCCCCGTCGTTTCATGGAAGCAGTTTCCTGAAAGCTGCGCTGATTGAGTTAAGTGAGGATAGTAAGCCGCTCTATCAAGCCGTTGATGCAGAGACTTTCCAGCAAATTAGTGCGCCTTTGTGGGCATATTTAGATGAATTTCATAATGTGGCGTGGCACCAAGGTAAAGAGTTCCCGGAAAGCCATGCGCAAATGATTAAGTTACTTAATAATGGCGCATTAGATCTTGCTGTCTCCTTTAATCCGAATGAAGTGAACAGTGCGCAAGCAAACGGATCATTACGTCCTTCCACTGAGCTTTATGCTCTAAAGGCTGGTGCCCTGACAAATATTCATTTCTTATCAATTCCTTGGAATGCCAATGCCAGAGAAGGCGCCTTGGTTGCAATCAATTTTATGTTAAGTCCGGAAGCACAATCCAGGAAAGGCGATTTTGCCATATGGGGAGATCCTACTATTTTACAGCTTAAGTACATAACGGGCACGGCTAAAAAGTCCAAACTGTTCAAAGCAATCTCAGAGCCTCACCCGAGCTGGCAAACTGCGCTCGACACGGAATGGCAAAATAGATATGGTTATTAATAGTAACGAACTTGGTTAAAAAAACGGCTCTGCTATTTATACTTATACTAAAAAAGGAGTGGAAAATTTTATTGAAAAATTAAAAAAATAAAGAGGAATATGCTATACCAGCTGTTACTATTCAGGCGCCCAATATTAATATTCACTCAGTTTCAGCCTTTTTTATGAGAAGTTAGTAATGTTTGAAATATCCATCGCACAAATTCTCGGATTCTTTAGCTTCGCTCTAGGTATTTCAACCTTTTATCAGAAAGATGATCGCCGCCTTAAGCTGCAAATGGTCATATTCAACCTAAACCATATGTTGCACTTTATTTTACTGGGAGCGGAAACAGCCGCATTAAGCGCGCTGTTATCAGCCTTTAGAACAGTGTTGTCGATTAAAATCAACTCCATAAAGTTTGCCATCTTTTTCATTGCTCTTAGCTGTGCTAGTGGCACTTATATGGCAGAAACTTACTTAGATTTTTTACCTGTGATAGGCACATCGATTGGGACTTATGCGTTATTTATGCTCAAAGGTATTCAGATGCGCTATGCCTTTCTGCTTGGTGCTATTTGTTGGTTGGCAAACAATATTGTGGTTGGCTCCATTGGGGGGATGTTGCTGGAGTCGGTTCTTATCTGTATTAATATCTTTACAATTATTCAATTACGAACAGAAGATAAGGAAAACAACTGTCAGCTTAAGTATGTGACAGCTTCAGAAAAAAAATCCTAACTGTGCAAACAGTTCAAAGCTATCGCTGTTCCTCCGAGTTAGCTATGGCAATATTATTTACTATATAGATCTTGTGACGGCTACGGTTCCCTAGTTGATTCCGCATACAAAACTTAAAATGAATTTGTGAGCGCACCACGAATAATTAGAAAAATGCAATCACATTAAAAAGCAAAGTGAAAATATAAAACCTATAAATCAGTCAGATAGATATTTAGCTTTAGGGGAATTCCCCATTTGCTTATCAAAATACCACAACTTTTTTTGGACTGAAAAAGCAAACCGGCCGAAACAGTTAAACAAAAACAAAAACAAAAACAATATGGCGTATCGTAAGCGTTACTTGTTCAAGGCGGTAGACACGCTAGCCATATGACTAGCGGTATACACGCGATTTTGCGAAATAAATTAGTTATAATACCAAATCCATTAATTATCTATTCATTTATGCTTGTTAAAATGAATGCTAGCTTCGTTATTGATTTTGCAATTAGAACAACTAGTTACTGCAATCAATGCCTTGCTTTCATCCATT
>JABXKR010000292.1 GCA_013619145.1 Psychromonas sp.
ATGTGTATAAGAGACAGGAATTACAGACTATTATTGCCATTAATTCTGATATGTACTGCATTTTCGACAAATGCTGAAGAACGCTGGTTTGAAGTTGAATTACTGCTATTTCAGCGAAATATTGATATCCAAGATGTAAAAGAAGATCTCGCTACAGAAAATATCACTATCGACAGCACAACAAGTATCAGCATATTAAAAAAACAATTAAACAATCTTTGTGTTGCGGGAGAGCCCTGCTTACATAAAAAAAATCCGGTGCTGATTACGAGTAATCAATTTGACTCTCAAGGCAATTCTTTCCAGCTTTTAGATAAGGATAAGCTGCAGCTTTCGCCGCAACGTGAAAAACTTAAAAGCCATGCTTCTTTTACCCCTCTTTTACACTTAACTTGGCGCATGCCTGTTGAAAGTAGAAACAAAGCTAAACCGATTCATATTTTTGCTGGAGAAAATTTTGCATTTAATATGCAGCAGCGTGCTCTAAACAAATTAGCAGCAGCTGAAAAGCCTGCAGATAGCAGAGAAACAGATAGTGAAACTGTTAAAAGTGAAGAATTAGAACAAACAACTGAAGATAATTTAGTCGACATACCGCAAGCCCCCCTATTGACAGACAAATGGTCGATCGATGGTAATTTCAAAATCTATTTAGACCATTACCTGTTTATTGATAGCCAGCTGGTTATTCGCCAGGAAACGACTCAGAATATTAAACAACCAGAAACAGAAGTAACAGAAACATTTGAAGTGCTTAACAGTGAAAATGATGTTGAGGTTATAAAACAAACTGAAACAGAAGAGTCGGTTGCTGTGACACAGGAAACAGTTGTTAGTGAAGTGTTGTTCGATCAGAGCCGTCGTTTACGCAGTGAAGAGATCCACTATTTAGATCACCCATTAATGGGGATTATTGTACAAATCAGAAAAATACCAGTGCAACAACAGACAGTAACAGAAGAATAAGTGCTAAAAGATAGTATTTGAAAAAGGCCATAAAATAGATTGTATGGCCTTTTTAATACGGATTTAGCTGTTTTTATCTCTGCTTTGCCAATATTTCCTTGCTAATTCTAAACATTGCTGCTGACTAGGTGTTTCATTAAATTGCTTTAATATCAAAGCAATAGTACAAATCACAGCTGCATCGCCATAAGCATCGTTTATCTCTCCCGACCATATTTTCTGTAAATATTCTGCAGAAACTTCAGTATGTGCACCGCTTGCTTCTTCTAAGAATGTTGGCCACTCATCTTCAATATAGGTGGTTAAACCATCTATTGTTTGTACCCCGCAAACTGTGCTGCTAACTCGCGGATTCATTTCACTTTCACCACCCTCGCCTTTAAAAGCAACCATATTAACTTCATCTGTTAATAGTGCCGCCTGCGCATGTAATTTTTCATATCCTTTATGGAAAACACCATGAATGGCAAAGGGGGCACCAACTGGATTAAGACTGCGAGCCACAGTATTAAGCGGTGTACGCAAGCCCACTTTCTCTCGAAGTGCCAGCAAAGGAATAAGTTTCGGACAATAAGCTGATAAGGGCAGGTAACAAATATTGCTTTGTTCAAGTATCAGTTGTGCCTGCTCTGGTGAATTAGCAATTTTAATATTGAGCGCAGGACACGCCTCTTCAACCTGATATTTAATCGCATCCACCGCTTTAAAGCCATGAAGTACGATACGTTTACCCTGTGCGGCCAATATTTTTGCAGCTAATAATAACCAAGGCGGCTGACGTTTTTTGCCGGCAAAACAGGGCCAGTCAAGATCCGCATTGAGCTCTTTCCACTGCGGTGAAATAGTATTGCGCAGTGCTTGAATATAACCCGCAGCCTCTTCGGCAGTTTCACAGCGCACTCGTTGTAACATCAACAGCACTGCTAACTGTAATAAATCTGCATCGCCATTAAGGTAAGATGAGAGTGCATCATAAGCTTCTTTTTGCGTTAAAGAACGACGCCCTTTTTCACCCCGACCGGTTAATTTTATATATTCACTAAACATAAGATCCCTGTAACTACTCAGCCCCAATAATTTGAGGTGTTTTTTTATAAAATAAGATTGTAAATGGCTTAGCCCTAAATCATTACAAATACTTTAAATATAGTTGCCAAGTTGCTTTGGTAAGTCATCCAGAAGCGCAATCGGGTTAAATAACGACAGTGTCTGATGAGAATGCACACCATAAGTAACCCCCACACAATCAACATTGGCATTGTTGGCCATCTCTAAATCATAACTGGAATCGCCAATCATCAAGGCTTGGTGCGTTTGCATATTTAAATCTTCTAATATTTTATTTATCATTAGAGGATGCGGTTTAGATATTGTTTCATCAGCACAATAGGTAACTGCAAATAGATCATTTACATCATATTTGTCGAGCAGACGATTCAGGCCATTTCGCCCCTTTCCGGTCGCCACTGCAAGTATATAACCTTGTTCTTTTAAAGATATTAACCAGTCTTTAACACCGGGATAAAAAGGGGTGGGCTGATGATTAAGTTCGATGTATTGTTCACGGTAAGCTGCCACCATGGCAACTTGCTTTTGTAACGGTTGCAATGGATATAAGCTAGCCATCGCTTTATCTAAGCTTAAACCAATGATCTGACGAATCGCCTCAGCAGGAAGGACTTCTAGTTCGGTTACAATTGCAGCTTGTTTTACACAAGCTACAATTTTATCGATGGAATCCATCAGTGTACCGTCCCAGTCAAATATAATAACCGGATATTTCATCTTAGCTTCTCTGTAGTTTTTTTAATAAGCTTGCTAGTTTTTTATACAACAAGGAACTTCTAGTTCGGTTACAATTGCAGTTCCTTTCATACAAGCCACAATTTTATCGATGAAATCCATCAACGTACCGGTTAACAGAAAACCGTCAAAAATAATAACCGATATTTCATCTCAGCTTCCCTTCTGTTTTTCTAATAAGATTGCTAGTGCTTTATATAACAAGGCACAATTTTGTCGATGAAATCCATCAGCGTACCGGCTAACAGAAAACCGTCAAAAATAATAACCGATATTTCATCTTAGCTTCTCTGTAGTTTTTCTAATAAACTTGCTAACCGTTCACATAACGGCGCACTGACTGTCATCTCTTTTTCTAAAACAGGGTGATAAAAAGTAATATGAGCGGCATGTAAAAAAAGACGGTTCAAGCCCAATTTTTTCATCTCACTGCTAAAAGCATCATCGCCATAACGCTCGTCACAAGCGATATTATGGCCTTTACAAGCAGTATGAACGCGGATTTGGTGAGTACGCCCGGTCACAGGGCTTGCTTCAATTAAAGTGGCTCCCTGATAACGCTGCATTATTTTAAAACGTGTTTCAGAGGCTTTACCTTCACTGCTTACTTTTACAACTGAATTTTGTGCATTTTTAAGTAATGGCTCTTTAACCGTTCGCAATCTCTTATCCCAGGAACCTTTAACAAGCGCCAGATATTGCTTGTTCATGGTTTTATTACGTAACTGTTCATGCAGTGCACGTAACATACTGCGTTTTTTAGCGATCAATAAACAGCCTGATGTGGCCTTATCAAGACGATGCACTAATTCTAAAAAACGGGCCTGAGGTCGAAGTGCTCGTAAGCCTTCAATCGCACCAAAATCAAGTCCACTACCGCCGTGTACAGCAAGGCCTGAAGGTTTATTTAAAATAAGGAGCGCATCGTCTTCATAAACAATCGAAGATTCTAACTGTGCAATTTTATTCAGTTTAGGGGATGGTAAGATATTTTCTTTCGCCACACGGACAGGCGGGATCCTAACTTGATCACCTGATTTTAATTTATAATCAGGTTTAATGCGTTTTTTATTCACACGCACCTCTCCCTTACGCACAATCCGATAGATCATACTTTTAGGGACGCCTTTTAAATGTAAACGAAGAAAATTGTCGATTCGTTGCTGTGCATTTTCTTGAGTAACCTCAAGTATGCGTACTGAGTGATTTATATGTTCCATCCGTTAAGTTTATCACGTGTTAATCAGATAATATCTAAAAATTTGTATTGCGGCTAAAGCACTATTAATGAGACAATTGCATAGTTATGACTCGTTAATAAACAATAGCTATTAACTCGAAGTCAATATAACAAATATAATGAAAATTAAATGTTGAGCCTTTTTACTCATTAACCATTTATCGGTTACTTTTAAAACCGATAAAAATGAGATATTTGCTTTCACTTTATAATGCACCTCTGCATATTATCCAGTCGAGAGACTGTACAGCCAGACACGAGGTCAAGTGAACAAATGCATTGCCAACACGCCAAAAAATAACGATAAAATATAAGAGTTTAATAAAATGAAAAGAATGTTAATCAATGCAACTCAAGCTGAAGAGTTGCGTGTAGCCCTTGTAGATGGGCAACAACTGTATGATCTTGATATTGAAAGCCCTGGTCATGAACAAAAAAAAGCAAATATTTACAAGGGTAAAATCACCCGTGTTGAAGCAAGTTTAGAAGCTGCGTTTGTTGATTACGGTGCTGAACGTCATGGTTTCCTTCCACTAAAAGAGATTGCGCGCACTTACTTCCCGGAAGGTTACTCTTTCAAAGGTCGTCCAAATATCAAAGACGTCATTAAAGAAGGCCAAGAAGTAATAATCCAAATTGAGAAAGAAGAACGTGGTAATAAAGGGGCAGCCTTAACAACGTTTATCAGTCTGGCAGGTAGCTACTTAGTATTAATGCCAAATAATCCTCGCGCCGGCGGTATTTCTCGCCGAATCGAAGGTGATGAACGTACAGAATTAAAAGATGCACTTAGCCAGCTTAAGTTACCGAATGGCATGGGCTTGATTGTCCGTACTGCTGGTGTTGGTAAATCACCTGAAGAATTAGAGTGGGATCTCAATGTTCTAGTTAATCACTGGAACGCAATTGATGAGGCTTCGCGTTCAAAAGCTGCACCATTTCTGATTCATCGCGAAAGTAATGTTATTGTACGTTCTATTCGTGATTATCTACGACGTGATATTGGCGAAATCGTTATCGATCACGCACAAACATTTGAGCTTGCAAAAAACCATATAAAAATGGTTCGCCCGGATTATGTTAATCGCCTTAAGTTATACCAAGGTGAAATTCCATTATTCACACACTACCAAGTAGAAAGCCAAATTGAATCGGCTTTCCAGCGCGAAGTACGTCTACCATCTGGTGGTTCAATAGTTATCGATCCAACTGAAGCGTTAACATCAATTGATATTAACTCAGCTCGCGCAACACGCGGTGGTGACATCGAAGAAACGGCATTTAATACCAATTTGGAAGCCGCTGAAGAGATTGCACGCCAGTTACGTTTGCGTGATTTGGGCGGTTTAGTGGTTATTGACTTTATTGATATGACACCAGCTCGTCATCAACGTGAAGTAGAAAACCGTATGCGTGAATCTGTCCGTCAAGATAGAGCACGTATCCAATTAGGCCGTATCTCTCGCTTCGGTTTAATGGAAATGTCTCGTCAACGTATTCGCCCTTCTCTTGGTGAATCTGCATCTCGCGTTTGTCCTCGTTGTCATGGACAAGGCACAATCCGTGATAATGAATCACTTGCTTTAGCCATTCTTCGTTTGATCGAAGAGGAAGGTTTAAAAGAAAATACAGTTCAAATTCAGGCAACGGTACCTGTTGCTGTTGCTGCCTACCTATTAAACGAAAAGCGTAGCTCTGTTGCGAAAATTGAAAAACGTCATAATTGTGAAGTTTACATTATTCCCAATGCTAATCTTTTAACACCGCATTTCGAGATTAAACGTACTCGCAAAGATGGTAAAGAAGATATAAATTACGATGCATTAGAGAAGCAACATACGGTTTATGTTCCAAATCTGTCTCTTATACACATCTGACGCT
>JABXKR010000306.1 GCA_013619145.1 Psychromonas sp.
GGCAAATTTAACGGCTCATGTAACAAAATGTGTTGAGCACAGTGGTGTTACATCCGCTATTTTGCCTTATTCAAAGAAATAAAAAGTCGACTGAGCACTGTCTTGAAAAACACAAATTACTTGCTTAAATCAAAAAGTGGATTATTCTTTCTACAGTTATAAAGACTCTGTCGTGATTGAATTTAAACATTAAAGTGACTAGTTACATAGTTTTTTTATGCGCCTATACTGAATTGCTGAGTATTCAATAGTACTACTAAATTTGGGAGATGGAACTTCATGAACACTGCGCCTCCTATCATCAGGTTTACAACTAGCACTTCTTTGAGTGAGCTTACCGATGGTCTAAAAAGTGTGATCAGTGAAGGATGCAAAAGTATATTACTGTTTACCTGTATTGATAACGGCTACGACGAACAACAAACCAATGTGATATTGGCCGAATGTTCGCTGCCAATATGTGGTGGAATGTTTCCGCAAATTATACTGCAAGAAAATACCTATTCTCAAGGCGCTATTATTTTGGGACTTATGTTTGAACCTGCAATTACAAACTACACTATGTTGTCGACCTCTAACTCCGATCTCAAAAGTTATATCGACGAAAATAGTAAAAATATTGATGACTATCAAAATTTCATAATCATAGCTGACGCTTTTTGCAGTGCGAATGAAAATTTTACTGACGAATTTTATGATTATATCGGTTCAGGAATAACTGTAGTTGGAGGTGGGGCTGGCTCATTGGATTTTGTCCCCCGCCCATCTATTTATAGTAACCAAGGATTAATTAGTGACACGATACAAGTTATTGCCGTTCCTTATGCAATAAACAACGAAGTGGGACATGGTTGGGAAATTCTAGATGGTCCCTATTTAGTGACAGCTTCAGAAGGACATTATGTTCACTCTCTGAATTATATATCTGCCTTCGAGTTGTATCGTGATGTAATAAAAAATGTCGGTAACAAGACCCTGAAACAAGAGGATTTCTTCGATACATCTAAACAATTTCCATTAGGAATCATGTCGTTAGGCGGGGAGTTGTTAGTTAGAGATCCGATTCAGAGTGACGGTTCTTATTTAGAGTGTGTGGGTAATGTGCCCGTTAATTCTACGGTATATTTGCTCAAAGGTGAGCGGGACAAAATGATCCTGTCGGCGGCAAAAACAGCCCAAGCTCTTGGTAAGACAGATAAATCGAAAACACTATTGCTTTTTGATTGTATTAGCCGAGGGGTGTTTATGGGAGATGACATTAAACATGAACTCAAGGCTATTCAACAACATTTACCAGAATCCTTTTTGGTCGGAGTGATGAGTCTTGGTGAAATTACAAATACCCAAAGTGGAGCAATTCGTTTGTTAAATAAATCGACTGTTATCGGTTCTTTTTAGGAATGAAGGATAATTTTTGCTTATGAATACTGCGATGCACATTATTTCAATTCAACATCAGTTGGTTCTAGGCATCGGCAATACCACCGATCTGAAAGAAATGTTACACCAATTTTTACAGGTGTGCAGTTCACGATTAGAGCCGACTAGTACCCATATTTTTCTTTTCCAAGATCCTGACAATAACCCTATTCATGGACAACTATTAGACATTGGGATAAGCCTAAAGCATTATTTGAGTTTGCCTCGCCAAAAAAAAGGCTCTCCTTGGTGCAAAAACCAACAACTAGTTAGTATCGTATACGAGTTTTCCCAGACTAACGATCAAAACATGGTTATAGAAATCGAATCGGATTTATACCACTGTTTTAAGATTGATCACATTGGCGTATTAATCATTGAGCATAAAGAACTGCTAGAGCAGACCATTCAAGCAGCCTTGACTCCGGTACTACAAAAATTGGCAACAAGTTGCACTGCGTCGATTGATCATCAAGCGCTTATTCAAGAAATTAAAACTCGAAAGAAGGTCGAAGAAAAAATTCGTTACCAAGCATCCCATGATCATCTTACGGGTCTTTGTAATCGAACAGAAATAGAACGACGTTTGAGGAAAGCAATAAAATATTGTGAAAAAAGCAACGAGACAGGTGGGTTACTGTTGATTGACCTAGTTCACTTCAAGAATATCAATGATGTGATGGGGCACCATGTAGGTGATGAGGTTTTGCGGCAGGTAGCCATGAGACTAAAAGATGTAGTGAAATGTGACTATACAGTGGCACGATTTGGCGGTGACGAATTTATTATGCTGCTAACTCAGCTTTCTTCTGATCACTGCAAAGTGACGTCTATGATTAATGTCATGATTGATCGCGTTGTTTCAGCTATTGAAGAACCCATTGAAGTGCAAGAAGGTACATTTTCTCTTTCCTGTTTTATAGGGTATGAGACGTTTAACGATAGCAGTAAAACAGTCAACGATATCATTAAAAATGCAGATATTGCCATGTATGAAGCGATAAAAACAGAGGGTGTCAAGGGAATCGCTTATGAATCTAAAATGTCCGAATCGTTGAATAATCGCCTGAATTATACAGCGCAAATTGAAAATGCATTAAAAAATAACGAGTTTGAACTTCATTATCAACCTCAATTTGATCATCTGAAAAATATTATTGGTGCCGAAGCTTTATTGCGTTGGAATAATCCTGTTCGTGGTTATGAATCTCCCGCTGTATACATTCCTATAGCGGAAGAAAGCGATCTTATTGTGCGAATTGGTGACTTTGTACTGAACCAAGCATGTAAAGACATTAAGGTTATTGAGAAAATGAAACTGCCAGATTCTTTTAAGCAAGTGTCCATCAATGTTAGCGCCAAACAAATCGCAAAAAATGACTTTGTAGATATCGTTATGTCAGCTATTGAGCGTAACGAAATACGACCAGCTAGCTTAAAACTAGAAATCACTGAAAGTATTATGATGGGCAATATTGAGCACTCGATAAATCACTTAGAAAAGCTACGTAAATATGGAGTGGAATGTGCCATTGATGATTTCGGTACTGGCCATTCTTCATTGAAATATTTAAAACGTTTGCCTGCCAGTTTACTCAAAATCGATCGCGCTTTTGTCAGCGATATTCATAATGATGATGATAATTACGCTATCGCAAATATGATTATTGACTTGGGTAAAAGTTTGAACATGGAAATCATCGCAGAAGGAGTGGAAAGTCAGAAAGAATTAGATTGCCTGATCAAATTAGGATGTTATCAATATCAAGGATACTATTTTAGTCGGCCTTTACAGTTTAATAAATTCGCCGAACTTATAAAAGAGAATTTAGCAAAGCGCCTCTCTTTGCGAGTAGCGGTTTAGTAAAATTGGCCACATGTTTAGAGGTGATATGTGTAGTGACCAACAAAAATTGGCCAATTTTATAGAGCTATTAAGTAAAATAACCTAAGTCGCTTTGTGCCCCTTTCCGCCTTAGAAAGCTAACTCGCAAACGCCCCCATAGCGAGTTACAAACTACAAATTTGTGGCCTATTTTACTTGGCCACAACAAGAGTGTGATCTAATAGCTGATTCAACTTTTTGAAGTCTGCTATGTCATTTATCGAACACTTTTCAATTCTTGATGACCCACGCAAATATAATAAGGAGATCTCGAGATATCCTGTTAACGTGCCTGTCCCTTTAGGAAAAGATCTGCTATTCTTTTCCTGTCTTTAATAACCAAGAAGGAATAAATGATGATTGTATTGAAAGCTGCTAACTGGGCTCGAAACGCTTAATTCGAAAAATCGAACACCTTTCTTGCCCGGTAATTAAACCGGGGGATATACATACCTGTCTGCTTTCTGCAGATGGTTCAAATACCCCTTATAAAATAATACTTTGATGTAATTCTTTCCGAGAATAATTGCGTCTGGGGTTTAAAATTATGATCACACATTTAACACTTAGCCAGCTTGGTTGGCGACCATTTTTTCAACAACAACTTACCTTAGAAGAGTATGAAGGCACTGTGTTTGCTCGCGTTACAGAGCATCACCGTTCGGGCTTTAAACTCGCATCAGAAATAGGCGAGATTACACTGAGCGCTTCTCCTTCACTGCCGCATATTACGGTAGGCGATTGGGTACTGCTTGATAATGAACGTCATTTTATACGCTGTCTTGACAGATTGTCTGAATTTAGCCGTAAGGCCGCCGGCAGTAAACTTGCGGCACAGCTCATTGCCACTAATGTTGATAGTGCATTTATTGTAAGTTCACTCAATCACGATTTTAACTTAAGTCGTATTGAGCGTTTTCTCACTCTAACCAATGAAGCGGATGTTGAGCCTGTTATTGTTTTAACTAAAGCAGATCAGTGCCAAGATCCTAGAGAGTATATCCAGCAGATCCATCGCATCAACCCGATGTTAATGGTAGAAACGGTTAATGCACTGGATAGTGAAAGCGTGCAAGCACTCGCCCCTTGGTGTGGAACAGGAAAAACCATCGCCTTTATCGGTTCATCTGGCGTGGGTAAATCCACACTGATTAATACCTTGTTAGGTGATGAAACCCAACAAACTAGCGGTATTCGTGAAGATGATAGCAAAGGCAGGCACACTACCACAGGGCGTTCACTGCATATAATGCCCACTGGCGGTCTGCTGCTGGATACGCCTGGAATGCGCGAATTGCAGTTAACTGCTTGTGCTGAAGGGGTTGCTGAGACATTTTCAGATATCACTGAACTGGCAAAACAGTGCAAATTTGGTGATTGTCTGCACCAAAGTGAACCTCAATGCGCTGTGCAAGCGGCCATTGAATCGGGAGCGTTGGAAGAGAGGCGTTTCAGCAATTATCAGAAACTGCTTCGCGAACAAGCACGCAATGGTGCCAGCTTAGCGGAAAAAAGAGCCAATGATAAAGCGCTTCAGAAGTATTATAAAAGCGTAATCAATGAAAACAAAAACCTTAAAATGAGATAGTACTCTGAATAAGGTAATGACGTGATTTAATGGGTTCCCCCACCCCTGCATAACGGGCCCAATAATAAGTACCACCACACGACTCCATTGCCACAAAATGTTAATGGGGCCGCGTCTTGCCTTTTGCTTCTAACTCGTTTTAGGGGGAAAGCGAGTTAGTTTTCTAAGGCGCAAACGCCCCCATAGCGCCTTAGAAACTAAAAATAAGTGACTAAATTAACTTGGCCACTGTTATGCTCACTTCCGGGAATTAGCGAGCATACGGATTTTTGATCAAGGCTAAACCGATCACAGTGATGATGCTCGATTTGTCTGAAACCGAACGTTTCCACGTTCAGTGCTTTATATACCGTCAAGGTATCCGTTGAGATACAAGCCTAAAATTGCTTAACCGAACGGCATTGGAATCAATTGATTCGGCTTTTTTGTATTTATCTATCGGTTTATTCTAAATTACCGCTGTTTAGATCTGTTTAAGCTAATTAATATTCAAAGCATCGCACCAGAAAACAGAACAAGCCAGTGATAACTAATACGTAGCAGATTAAAGATAATTACACTGACTTACCCTGATTCTTAGCAGACGATAAAGTCAGAAATAGGTTTGAATTAAGAGAGTAAATAACAGGCGGGTTAACAAATTAGATGTTTAATAAAAGAATAAATGCACTTATAACCACTATCACAAGTGCATTAATAATCTATTTTTAATCAGTTATTAAACTCATAGGTATAATTAAGCCCTACCTTATTATCCGTTCTATATGAATCTTTTTGTCCAGTCCAAACAAAGTTTACTGATTGATTACGGGTAACTCGGTAGCTAAGCCCAGCACCGCCGCCAAACATATCATAACCTTCTGTTGCCAGCCCGCCTTCAGCCCAGCCAAGTAGTGTCCACTGCTCATCAAATGGACGTAAAACAAATACACCGGCATAACCGCCATAACTATCTT
>JABXKR010000152.1 GCA_013619145.1 Psychromonas sp.
GTAGGTCATCGCCAAGCGCCCAATAACGAACCCCAGTAAGCTCTGCTTACTGGGGTTTTTTATTGCTTACGATTTGTGTTTGACCTACTCGAACATGGGAAAATTAAGAGTTGCCACGCAGTGGTATTCAAAACATGTGATAGTAGGGCGAGTTACGCGACAGCGCAGTGTCACGAGCGGGTGAGCTCTGCGAAGCCTGTCCCATCGCTTGTGCTACTTAGATTAACGGCTATCTTTATCGCTCAACCAAATGCTAACATCATCTGTTTTTCTGCGAAGTGTAAACCTTTATTATGTGCATCTTTTGTCAGTTCTGGTAATTTGCTGCAAAGAACGGCGGTATGCACTGAATCAACTCTGCGAATGTCATGGTAAGTACACCAAAATTGCATACTCATATTTTTTGTTATATGGACGGTCGTATCTTTTGCCGAATTAGTTGTATAATAAATTTCATTTTTCCAGCGATTGATACCCGTTATTTTTCGCCATGTACCATTGCCACAGAGTAGAACTTGTCCACGTGAGAAGATCATATCCATCCCCTTATCTACTTGAAATATTTTGCGCTTTAGTTTAAAAACGATGAGAAAAGATTAATAAGCACCTATTACTAGTTATAGCCTATCACCTTAGTTTTTATAGCAAATTAATATAAATGCGTATGAACTATAAACTGATTATTTAATTTTATAGATGCCTGTTTATTGATTGTTTCGATAAGATCATTTAATGATATAATTGTCGGCTATTTTATTTATCGGAGTTTTCCATGAACCCAAACCACACTATTACAACTATGATTTCCGAAGAAGAGATCCAGAAACGCATTAAAGAGATGGCTTCAGAAATTAATGAACGTTATAAAGACAGTGAATCCGTTGTTCTTATTGGTTTATTACGCGGCTCAGCCATTTTCTTAGCAGATTTAGCTCGTTTACTTACCGTTCCTGTGGTTTTAGATTTTATGGCCACTTCAAGTTATGGTAGTGGTACAGATAGCTCTGGAGATGTGAAAATATTAAAAGAGCTTGATGAAGAGATCCATGGCCGTGATGTTTTAATTGTTGAAGATATTATCGATACTGGAAATACGCTAACTAAAATTAAAAAAATGCTGCTGTTACGCGATCCAAAATCTTTTGCTATCTGTACATTGCTTACCAAACCTTCTCGCAGAGAAGTAGAGGTACAAGTGGATTGGGAAGGTTTTTCTATTGAAGACAAGTTTGTTGTTGGTTATGGCATAGATTACGCTCAATTTTATCGTAACCTACCTTATATTGGCTTCGTTAGTTTTAATGAATAAGGCTGAAAACAGCATGTATGCAATCGAATTACTGGATATAAAAAAGATTTATAAAGGTGGTGTAGAGGCATTAAAAGGGATCTCTTTGACTGTTAATAAGGGAGATTTTTATGCTTTACTTGGACCTAACGGTGCAGGTAAATCAACGACAATTGGCATAATTTCTTCGCTTGTTAATAAAAGTTCAGGACAAGTTAAAGTATTTGGTTATGATTTAGATACTCAGCTTGAACTCGCTAAAAGCCAAATTGGTTTAGTACCGCAGGAGTTTAATTTCAACCAGTTTGAGCCGCCGATACAGATACTGGTTAATCAGGCAGGCTATTATGGAATTAAACGTAAAGAGGCCTTTTTACGTGCTGAAAAGTATTTAAAACAGCTGGATTTATGGGAGAAACGCGATAAACCTTCCCGTACATTATCCGGTGGCATGAAACGTCGTTTAATGATTGCACGTGCATTAATGCATGAACCGAAACTGCTTATTTTAGATGAACCAACAGCGGGTGTCGATATTGAAGTCCGCCGCTCTATGTGGGAATTTTTAAAACAGATCAATAGCCAAGGTGTGACCATTATTTTAACCACGCATTACTTGGAAGAGGCGGAAATGTTATGCCGTAATATTGGTATCATTGATAAGGGTTGTTTGGTTGAAAATACCAGTATGAAATCATTATTAACTAGACTTGATAGTGAAACTTTTATTTTGGATATCGATCCTCTTGCACAGCTCCCAAGCATTAACAACTTTAAAATCAAACAAATAGATTCACATACATTGGAGGTTGAGGTGGGTAAACAACAGTCTTTGAATAAGGTGTTTGCACAATTGAGTGAGCAAGGTGTTAGTGTTAATAGCTTACGTAATAAAACCAATCGACTCGAAGAACTATTTATTGAACTCGTGGAAAAAGGTAACTTAAATGATCAATAGCGCTTATCTAACTGCCTTAAAAAGTATCTGGATAAAAGAGATAAACCGCTTTTTACGCATCTGGATACAAACACTTGTTCCCCCTGTAATCACTATGAGCCTGTATTTTGTTATTTTTGGTAATTTAATTGGTTCGCGTATAGGCGACATGAGCGGTTTTAGTTATATGTCTTTTATTGTGCCGGGGCTAATTATGATGTCAGTCATTACAAATTCCTATTCGAATGTAGCTTCATCATTTTTTAGTGCCAAATTTCAACGTAATGTAGAAGAGTTACTGGTTGCTCCGGTTCCAAATTATATTATTATCTGGGGTTATGTTGGCGGCGGAGTTGTGCGCGGGTTGATGGTTGGTTTTCTGGTTACTTGTGTTTCCCTATTTTTTGTCGACTTACAAATCTTTAATATATTTGTACTGATATTAAGTGTGATATGTACCTCTATCTTATTTTCCATTGGTGGTTTATTAAATGCAATTTTCGCGCGATCCTTTGATGATATCAGTATTATTCCGACCTTTGTCTTAACGCCATTGACTTACCTTGGTGGTGTTTTCTATTCAATTAGTTTGCTACCTGATTTTTGGCAGGGTGTCTCACACTTCAATCCTGTTTTTTATATGATTAATGCATTTCGTTACGGGTTTTTAGGTATTGCAGATGTCTCGTTAATCTGGTCTTTTTCTGTTATTGGTGCATTTATTGTGGCGCTTTACAGTCTTGTCGCACTGCTGCTGAAAAAAGGTGTAGGTATCCGTACATGAGTGAATTAGGCAATTCAAGGGTTATTGTTTCTAACCAAGATGGTTTACATGAGCAGTTAGATGAAGTGGTATTAAAGCATTTAAAACATGCCTTTCGTAAACCTTATCAACAACATACTTTAGATGCTTTTAAAGCTTGTGAAAAGTGGGTTGAACAGCAAGGTAAGCCGATTATTTTTGATTCTTGTTGTGGTGTTGGGGAAAGTACCTATCATCTTGCTAATAAGCATCCTGAGGCGATTGTATTAGGTTTAGACAAATCAGCTGATCGTTTAGCTAAACACCCGCAATCGATTACCGATAATTATCGCTTATTGCAGGTAAACCTTAATGACTTTTGGCGTTTAGCTGTTGATGCAAATTGGCACTTAAGTCACCATTACCTGCTATACCCTAACCCTTGGCCTAAAGCGAAACATCTGCAGCGTCGCTGGCATGGTAGTGCGGTATTCCCGGCTATTTTACAGCTTGGTGGAGAACTTGAACTACGTAGTAATTGGTTTACTTATATCCATGAATTTGCACGTGCATTACAACTTGCAGGTCAAACTTGTAAAGTTTCCGAGTTTCAAAGTGACACGGCTATCACCCCTTTTGAGCGTAAATATTGGGCAAGCGGGCAAAAATCACTGCGCTTATTAAGTGATCTTGATAACAACTAAAATATTTCATATCCCTTATATTGTTAACAATAAGCAGTCTGGGCGCTATCAATATATCGTAATATCTGTTCTGTTTCTTGCGTCTTTTTTTCTGACGTCTAAAATAGTACCTGCTTGTATGGATTAATCAAACGCATTAATGTCCGTATCGCTTTTATTACGTCTATTATTGATACGACCAGTTTCCCGTTAAGAAAGGAAGGTATATATATGAAAAAATCATTAATTACACTTGCTATCATTGCATCCCTTACCACACTGACAGGTTGTGGCTCCAGCAGTTCCAGTGGTCCTGATGTACCCAGCAGTACGACACTTTCTGGTACGGCTGCAAAAGGGATCATTCAGCAAGGAATTGTAACGGCAACAGAATTAGCTGCTGATGGCATAGAAATAGGTGTTGTTGGTACCGCCATTACTGATGACTCTGGTCGGTATACATTAGAGTTGACTGACGCATATCAAGATGGGGTGGTCAGATTAACCATCTCTGCTGGCGAAAATACGACAATGAAATGTGATGCTACAACCGGCTGTGGTACTGATAATGATTTTGGCTCTTCCGTTGACTTAGAAGATGGCTTTTCGCTTGATGCGATTGTTAAACCTGAAGGTACAAATGTCAGTGTGCAAATCACCCCTCTAACACATATGGCCGCAGCCCGCGCTTTAGTTGCAGCAGAAACAGGTGAACTCAATGCTGATTCAGTCGCTGATGCAATCAGTGAAGTGAATCAAATTGCAGGTGTAAATATTATGAGTACTGAGGTGGTTGATATTACAGATGCCACTGCGTTAGTCAGTGCGTCTGATGAAGCCAAGCAGCTTGCACTATTTAATACCGGTTTAGCAGATATCTTAGTAGCTGGAGAGGGCACTCTGCAAGAAAATTTAATAGCTAATATTGATGATTTAGCTGCATCCTTTGAGGATGGTGAATTTGCTAGTGATGATGCTATTACTATTACCGATATAACAGATGCTGTTACAACCGCAGTGACTAATGTAAGTGGAAACAGTGATATCGCTGCTGTGCTGGAAGATAGTATCGCTAGCGTAGAGACAAATATTGATGTAATAGAAAGTCAGGTTGGAGAAGATGGGGGATTTGATCCCGAGCCATCGGATAGTGCGGGAAGTGATGAAATAACCCAAGCGAAAGCGTTAATAACGGAAGCTCGTACCTTTATTGAAAAAATAGACTCCGATTTTACAGACCCCTTGGATGCATTATCGATTGATGCACAAACAGTTAGTGATGCCTTAGATGCTGATAGCGTCGTGATGGCTGAGTTGTTAGGCGCCACGCTAGAGCAGACGCTGACTTATTTAGATGGACAGAATGTTGATATTTTGGCGGAAATTGAGTCACCAACTGCAGGTGGATATATTACACCGATTACCGATGAGTTAGGCACATCAATAGGCACTATGACCACGACCTTTAGTTCTGATGCATCCGGTGTTTCCATCACTTTAAATGGTAGCCTGACAGGGAATGGCGGGCTGGTTGATAATAATGGTGATGCTCTAGAAGCAAAAACAGTTAATGTCACTAATTTAAAATTAGCAACTAATCTAACAGTGGAAGATCTTACCACAAGTACAGATATTGAAACTCAAGAAACGTTATTAGATGCGATCACTGCAACATCAGTGCAACTTAAGCTGACTGGTTTTGTAGGTAATGAAACCACCTCTTTAACGCTAACAGATGTTTCTTTAATGTTATCGGCTACAGAGGAAGTGACGCTTGATACCACTGAACAGGCTGATAATAGTGCATTAGAAAGTAAGATTAGTGGTGCTTCTTTTAGCGGTGATATAACAATAGCTTCTAATGGTGCAAGCTTTGCTGGTAATGTTGAAATTGTGCTTGTCGGTTTGACTAATTCTGCAGCAGAAGTGCCACTTAGCTTACAAACACTTGAAGTTAATGGTGAATTTAGCAGTGCAACAGAAGGTAGCTTTAATGCCGGGGCTAAATTGACTATCGATAATGCAAGCAGTTTTGATACTTTCGGTTATTTAGAACAGGCGTCAACGGCTTATAAATGGGTTAGTTTTGATTATAATTTAAGCTCATCGGACTTAGCAATTGTCAATGGGGTGACGGATACGTTTG
This sequence comes from Psychromonas sp., assembly GCA_013619145.1. Classification (GTDB taxonomy): domain Bacteria; phylum Pseudomonadota; class Gammaproteobacteria; order Enterobacterales; family Psychromonadaceae; genus Psychromonas. Next base: position 5,797 of record JABXKR010000152.1, read on the forward strand.
ACTTTACAAGTGTTCCGGCAATAAGTTCAGCTCTATGGATGGATATATATTATTATAATTCTCAGTATGAAATCTGGGCTGGTGATGATGCAAATTATGAAAATAAGTTTTTCACAACTGTGTTAACTGACTTAAATACTGAGATTTTATCCAACACTGCTGAGCAATTAAGCGATGCTACAGACGCTACTTACCAAATCGAACATATTTCGTACCATTACCCTGCTACTAGTGTTGAGGCAGACGTTAAAGTCTCCTTCCCAGACTTTGAAACTGCCGATAACTTTGTCCAAGGTACGCTTATGGTAATGGCACAGGCAAATGTCCCTGAATTACCGGAAGCGACTGTGGTTGCCTCTGTGAGTCGGACTGAGTTAGCTGGTGGCGATGCCAGTATTGCGGTCAGTTACGATGGGCAGAGCTTCACATTGGCAGTCGATTCTGAAGATTTAGATGCGGATGAGCCGGAAGCAACAATGACATTAACGAATCCAGATGGTGTTAAGTTAATTGTTAACCTTGCAGAAACGCTTGCTGGAGACCAGTATGTTGTGAGTGGGACTGTATCTGTTGGCGGAACGCAAGTAGGCACCGTTGAAGAAACCAGCAATGGGCTTGTCTTAGTTCGTTACAATGATGGTACATTTGAAAGCTTATACTAATAATGATATTTAAAATAAAAATTAATGAGCGGCTTTTGCCGCTCTTTTTTTTCAGTTGCTCGTTTTTATCTGCTTTTTCATATGCCGATGACGACCCTGTACAACCCTATTTTATTTTTGACTCTTTTTCCTATAGTGAGACGGTTTCAATTGAATCTGCTTTTGATAGTTGGAAAGGCGATGATTTTGAATCGGGAGAGCGACAATGGACATGGAATTGGTTTGAGCTGGGAGTACAATATAAGCATTGGGCAATTGGATTTGTACAGCGCTACGATTATGACTTGCGTTTTTCACAGCAGACAGCTGAGCTTTATTGGCTTACGGCGAATAAAAAAGATCTGCCCACAGGAAAAACATACAAGCTTGATTTACAGGCAAATGCTATTCACAGCTCAGGTCTCCGTCTTAGCTTTACTGATAGCTTAACAGACTCCTTTAATTACCGTTTAGGGCTTAGTTACTTGCAGGCCAGTTATATGCTAGATGGTCAAATAGAGGGAAATGCAACTGCGCTAAGTGACTCCGATTATGATTTTCAGGCCACTGTTGATTATGCTTACACGGAAGATCACCTCTTTGAGCGTAATGTCAAAGAGCCACAGGGCAAAGGTTTCTCTCTTGACTTTATGTTTAACTATCAGGTAACACCTGAGATCTATTGGCAGTTGCAAGTGCGAGATCTGTTCGCACGATTGTATTGGAAAGACTCGCCCTATACGCAAGGTACAGCTACTTCAGAGAGAAAAGAGTATGATGAAAATGGGTATGTTTCCATCGATCCTCTTTTACAGGGCTATGAAGGCATAAGAGGTACTTATGTACAACGATTACAGCCAAGATGGTATAGCAAGGTTAGTTATCGAGTAAGTCGCAACAATGCACTGCTAGTTCAGCTTCGTTATCAATACGAACATGCTTTGTATGCATTCGGTGTAGACCATGAATTAACCCATGATTCCCGTTTAGGGATTAATTATTGGCCAATCAATCAAGCCGTCGAGTTAAATTGGAATTATCATACAGTTCGATTCGCTGTCGCTGCTGACGGATTCCTCACATCTGAGCTGAAAACTTTATGGTTCTCTTTTTCTTATGGTTTATAGGCTTAATATAAGGGGATTAACTTTCTGCTTTTTAAACGCCAAATTAAAATTATGAGGCTAATTAGGAGGCAATATTGTCGATAATGGCATTTAGGAGCTTGGCGTTATCCCGTTAGGAATAGTCATTTTTTTCTTCAAATTTTCTACACTTCAATTGATTATTTAGCTGTTAATCTTAGTACTTAGATCTATTTTGAAATTTATTTCCCTATTAGATGGTCTATATCCTTACTATGAACTCTGTAAGGCGAAAGTATGCTTATTAAAATAAGGAAAAAGTCGGATCTGAAAGAATCGCAGATAACCGATCACAGTGTTTATTTAAATCGACGATCGATAATTAAAACATTGGCTTTTACAGCTGTAACTATTCCCTTTGTTAAACCTGCACAAGCGGGGTTGTTTAATCTTTTTTCAGAAAATGAAAATGGTTCTGATAATTCAGGGGTGATTTTTGCACGCAGCAAGCTGGAATACTTAAAAAACAGCAATCATCAATCACTCAGTCCCATCACCCCTGAAAAAAAGATCCTGCAGTACAACAATTTTTATGAGTTCGGCACAGGCAAAGCGGATCCTTTTGAGTATGCGGGGCAGTTTAAGGTTGATCCCTGGTCGTTGACCATTGACGGACTAGTTGATAAAGCGATCACTCTTAATTATGACGATTTATTAAAACGTTTTGTTATTGAAGAGCGCTTATATCGGATGCGTTGTGTGGAAGCATGGTCGATGAATATTCCCTGGTTAGGATTTAGTCTGGCGTCTTTAATTAAATTAGCTTCACCAAAATCTGCTGCAAAATTTGTTCGTTTTGAAACCCTTTATGATCCAAAGCAGATGCGCGGGCAAGGATCCAGCCGAATAGGCGGAGGCATCGATTATCCCTATATTGAAGGATTACGGCTTGATGAGGCTATCAATCCGTTAACACTTCTTTCTGTCGGTTTATACGGTAAAACTCTTGCTCCACAAAATGGTGCGCCAGTTCGACTGGTTGTGCCATGGAAATATGGTTTTAAGAGTATAAAATCAATTGTGCGAATAACCTTAACAGATAAAGCGCCAGTTAATACCTGGCAGAAAATTGCACCTTCTGAATATGGTTTTTTTGCCAATGTGAACCCCGATGTTGATCATCCTCGCTGGAGCCAGGAAAGTGAACGTTTTATTGGCGAGGGTAATCTGTTTGCGCAAACACGTAAACAAACTCTGCCATTTAACGGTTATCAGGAAGAGGTTGCAGATTTGTATAAAGGTTTAGATCTTAAGCGTTATTTTTAGAGAAGGATAATAATGAAAATATCTGTAAAAGCTTTATTGTTAATTAAAACTATTATTCATCTGTCAGCTTTTGGCACTATTTTTTATCTCTATTATTTAATTGATTTAGATCTGTTGGGGGCAGATCCTGTAAAAGAGATGATCCATTTTTTAGGCAAAACAGCACTTAACTTTTTATTGCTGACCTTGCTGGTAACGCCTTTAGCTAAAGGTTTAAAACAGCCCTTGTTAATGCGCACGCGGCGTTTATTAGGTTTATATTGCTTTGCCTGGGCTTGTTTACATCTAACTGTTTTTCTTTGGCTGGAGCTAAATTGGCAGCTGGCTTTTTTTATTGATGAAGTGATTAAACGTCCTTATTTGACGCTTGGTGCAGGGGCCTGGCTGATTCTGCTGTTATTAGCTATTACATCAGTAAATGTATTGAAAAAGAAAATGAAAAAAGCCTGGTTTACTTTACACCGTTTTGTTTATTGGGCCGTTTTATTTGCTGTTATACATTATTACTGGTCAGTAAAATCAGGCTTAATTGAGCCGACAATCTATTTACTTATCTGTCTGCTATTACTTGCGCAACGCAAAGATTATTTTAAATCATTACTATTTAAAAGCAGATCTAAAATTAGAAAATAAATAGCAGGTACAAAAAATCCGCTAACAGGCTGGCCATTAGCGGATTTTTTTATTGTTTTTTGGGGCTCTAGTGGCGATTAAGCAACTTGAACTGGCACATCTTTACTGGTGCGAACAATATTATTTTGTGCATCTAAATACACTAAACTTGGTTTGTGATTTGCAATTTCCGCTGCATTTAAGCTGGCGTAAGCACAGATAATCACACGGTCACCAACGGCTGCCATGCGAGCCGCTGCACCATTAACTGAAATGATTTTTGATCCTCGCTCACCTGATATGGCATAAGTTGAAAAACGACCGCCAGTTTCAATATTGTAAATTTCGATTTTCTCGTATTCTAGAATGCCGGATTGATCTAGAAAATCTTGATCGATAGCACATGAACCTTCGTAATTTAATTCAGCATGTGTCACGCGAGCTTGGTGAAGTTTGCCGGTAAGCATTGTTTTTTGCATACAAAAACCTTTCTATTCTAGTAATAATTCGCTGTATTATTCAGCAATGTTGCGACTATAAAGTAAAACTTCTAATGGTGCAAATTTACGACTTTATTATCAATTAGACGTGTACAGCCTAAAAAGGCCGCCACTAAAATAACCACTTGTTTACTGTTCTTCTCAACTGCTTGTAATGTACTGCTATCAACGATGTCAATCGCATCAACATTAAAACCCGCACTGTTAATTTCTCTTGATGCATCATGGATTAATAGTGAATGTTCAACTTGTTGTTTTTGTACATCGACAGCGAGTTGATTCATTACTTTTGCTAAAAAAGGGGCTTTCTCTTTTTCTGCAATACTTAGTTTATTATTACGAGAACTCATCGCTAAACCACTGGGCTCGCGTACCGTGGCCACGGGAATGATTTCAATGGGTAATGCCAAGTCAAATACCATCTGTTTAACGATGGCCAATTGTTGAAAGTCTTTCTCACCAAAACAAGCGTAATCAGGTTGTACGAGATTGAAAAGCTTATTAACTATGGTGCTCATACCACGGAAATGCCCTGGGCGAAGCTCCCCCTCCAAACAATCGGATAAACCGGGTACTTCAACATAGGTCTGCTTTGCTAAACCATTGGGGTAAATCACTTCAGCTGAGGGGGTAAAAACAATATCGACCCCTTCCTGTGTCAGAGCTTGCGTATCTGCTTCAAGCGTTTTAGGGTAATTCTGTAAATCCTGTGCATTATTAAACTGCATTGGATTAACAAAAATACTTACCACAACAACAGGCGCTTTTTTCTTAGCTTGACGCACTAACTGCAGGTGTCCGTCATGCAAGTTGCCCATGGTGGGAACAAATGCAATTTCTTGCCCTTGTTGTTTTAGTTGTTTGATCTTTTCTCGCAACAGTTTGGGATCGTTAATAATGTGCATATTGTTATTCTTTTCTATTAGTAAAAGCTGTGTTCAGAAGATGGGAATGATCCGTTTTCCACCTGTTCTTTATAAAGTGCAACCGCGCGGCGAATATCACCGGTTTCAATTAGGAAGTTTTTCGAGAACTTCGGACAGAAACCAGCTGAAATGCCAAATGCATCATGCATCACCAAAATCTGTCCATCGGTTTCATTACCTGCGCCAATACCGATCACCGGTATTTGTAATGCTTTGCTTACCCGGGCGGCAAGCGGTACCGGCACACATTCTAACACTAATAACTGTATGCCTGATTTCTCCAGCATTAATGCATCTCTAATCAGTAACTCAGCTTCTTCTTCTTCACGCGCTTGTACTTTATAACCGCCAAATACATTAACGGATTGCGGCGTTAAACCAAGGTGCCCACAAACAGGAATGCCACGCTCAACTAATCCTTTTACCGACTCAGTGAGCCATTTACCACCTTCTAATTTCACCATATTTGCGCCGGCACGCATTAAAGTAGCAGCATTTTCATAAGTTTGCTCGGGTGTCGCATAACTCATAAAGGGTAAATCAGAGATAATCAGTGCGTTTGCAGCTGTGCTAGCAACTGATTTGGTATGGTATTTTATATCTTCAACGGTCACGGGTAGAGTGGAATCATGTCCTTGTAAAACCATGCCAAGTGAGTCACCGACTAATAAAACCTGGATATCGGCTTGGTCAAAAATAGCTGCAAAACTCGCATCATATGCGGTAATACAGGTTATTTTTTGATTGTCTTGCTTCATTTTAGCCAAACGAGAAACGCTAATTTTAGCCATGATTACTCCTAAATCAGAAATATGTATAAATTTTGAATTGTTGGTCGAAAATGATTTAATTATTCACAGATGATTGTGTATTGTTTATCTGCTGATCACCATACAAGATAATATCAAGATCTAAAGTACGAGGTCCCCAGCGGTTCTCTTTGCGCTCTCGCCCTTGTAATAACTCTATTTTTTGTAATTCATCTAATAAATCAAGTGCAGATAACTGTGTATCCAGCTGCGCGACCGCATTAATGTAATCGGGTTGATCTTGCGGGCCCATCGGGGCGCTACAGTACAATGATGACTTATTAGTCAGCTGAGTATTAGGTAAACCTTTAAGCGCTTCAATTGCTTGTTTTGCTTGTTTGATAGGATCTGCTTGATTACTACCAATACCAATATAACTAATCATTATTATTAATCGCTTTTGTTTTACGTTTACTGCTTGAATATTTACGTTTTTTACTCGGATTTTTATGCTCAGGCTTAACTTCAGTCGCTTTATTACTGGTGTTTCGGCTGTAGTTATGTTCCGGTAATTTATTGTGCTCCTGATATTCCTGCCACCAAGCGGTTAATTCAGCAAGTTCACTGCTTTGCTCTATTTGGGCGCGCAGTGATAGGAAATCAAAAGCAGCACGGAATTTAATATGATGGTAAACACGTTGTGCTCGTTTGCCGCCAAAGCGTGGTAAGCGCAGTTGTAACATCCAGATATCACGGATTGTGGCTGTAAAACGCTTCGGAATAGCGATGGTTTTTACCTGAATGCTGAGCACTTCATTCATCGCTAATAAAAAGGCATCGTGATCATCCATGCCACTTTCAAAGCTGATCGCATGAACGCGCTGCTCCAGCGGATACCACAACATAACGGCATAAATATAAGCTGGCGTTACACGTTTTCCCTGTGCAATACGGGCGTCACTATCAATCAGTGCCTGCTCAATAATGGCATTGGCGTTATCGTCTTCGCCATCTTTAAATAGAATGGGGAATAGCATCTGCAGCAATTTGTATTCTTTTAGTAAACGGTAGGTTTTCAGACCTTGTCCCGATAGCAGTAATTTAATCACTTCATCAAAATGACGGGCTGCAGGGATATCTTGTAAAAGCGGTGCTAAGCGACGGATCGGCTCGGCACATTGATCACTGATGGTAAGATCTAATTTGCCAGCAAAGCGAATGGCACGCATCATACGCACGGGATCTTCCCGATAACGTACCTCAGGATCACCAATTAAGGTTAATTTGCGCTCAGCCAAATCACTCATTCCGCCGCAGAAGTCGTAAAGTGAGAAATCTGCAATATCGTAATACAGCGCATTAACGGTAAAATCACGGCGCTCTGCATCTTCTTCTAAAGAGCCATAAACATTATCACGCAGCAACATACCCTCTTGTGATTGTTTTACTTTTTGTATGTCTTGTGCATCTTTGTCGTCGTGATGACCTCGGAAAGTTGCCACTTCAATCACTTCACGACCAAATAAAATATGTGCTAAACGGAAACGGCGTCCAATTAATCGACAATTACGAAATAACGCCTTGACCTCTTCCGGTGTCGCATTGGTCGTGATATCAAAATCTTTAGGTTTAAGCCCAAGTAACAGATCACGCACACCGCCGCCCACCAATAAAGCACGGAACCCGGCATTATGTAGGCGATACAGAACTTTTAAGGCATTTTCATCAATATCTTTACGTGAGATAGAGTGTTGATCACGAGGGATTTTATAAATATCCAATGTCGTTGTTTGTGCTTTATTATTCTTATTTTTTGTAAACACTTTCTTAACGAATTTTTTTAATCGTTTAATAACCCTATCCTCGGTGATTGTTGCTTTATGCCCAAACTACTTGGAAATGTAAATTCAGAGCCTAGTTCGGATGTCAGAACAAGGCACAATATGAAGAGAATGGTATTCCCTTTTTGAATATTGTAACGCAGTGCTGGCTTTCGAGCTAGGTCCCCGTAGGGTAAGGCGAGAAGTAACCATCTTCGGCGTTATAAAGCCTTGATGTAGAGTGACTAGACCTTCGACTTTATGCCTTGAATCTAGTCACTTCTCGCCTTGCTGACTCCTGCATTTCCAAGTAGCTTGGGTATTTAATGTAGCTTGAAAAAATCAAGCGCTTATTTTATGTGCGTGGCCCGCTAAAAACAAATTAATTTTCAAATTTGAATTTCGAGTTGTTTAGGGACTTTATCTAAAGACCAGTTTTTAACGGCCCATTCTAAGATTTTTGCACAACTAGTTGTATCGACATTATCTGTAACAGTATGGCCGAGAAAATCTAATGCTTTTAATAATGTAGGAACCGGGTTTTCTTTATCGATAGCCAATGCATGGTTTTGTTTTGACAGCTTTTGGCCGGGGGACGTGACCGCAACAGGTAAATGGATATATTTAGGCGCTTGTGCATCGAGTAATTGATATAAAGTGATTTGTTTGCCCGTGGTATTTATCAGATCTGCACCACGTACTATTTCTGTTATCGCCTGATTAATATCATCAATCACTACCGCAAGATTATAGGCGTATAAACCATCTTTGCGCTTAATAATAAAGTCTTCGTGTGTTTCAACACTATTAAAACAAACCTCACCTTGCAGTTGGTCATGAAAATGGGAGACAGGTTTTCCCAGTTTTTGTAAATTAATACGCAATGAGTTACCGCTTAAAGTTAGCTGTTTATCTCGGCAATGACCTAAGTAGACACCGCCTTGCTGTTTAATTATTTTGCGGGTGCAGGCGCAGGCATAAGTGAGCTTTTGATCTGCTAACTGAGCTAGCGTTTTTTCATAAGCTTGGCATCGATGGCTCTGATAAATAACTTCGCCATCCCAATTTAATCCATAGGCTTGTAGCGTTTCTAGGATATCTTGTGTTGCGCCGGCGACCTCTCGCGGGGGATCAATATCATCAATACGAACTTGCCAGATACCTTGCAATGATTTAGCTTGCAGATAACTACCCAAGGCTGCCACTAATGAACCAAAGTGCAGCGGGCCGGAAGGTGATGGGGCAAAACGACCTCGATAAGGTTTTTTGTTACTCAAAAGTAGAGACTCCGCAAACAAAAACGGCTAGCACAAGGCTAACCGTTATTTTTTATTCAAAGGTACAAATTAACCTACAATTTGTTTTTCTTTGATTTCAGCTAATGTTTTACAATCAATGCATAAATCTGCTGTAGGGCGCGCTTCTAAACGGCGAATACCTATTTCAATGCCGCAAGACTCACAGAAACCAAAATCGTCTTCTTCGATTTTGTTCAATGTCTTAGTGATTTTCTTAATTAAACGACGTTCACGATCACGCGCACGTAGTTCTAAGCTAAATTCTTCTTCTTGTGCAGCTCTGTCAACAGGATCCGGAAAATTAGCTGCTTCATCTTTCATATGATCAACTGTACGGTCAACTTCTTCACGTAATTGTGTGCGCCATGCTTCAAGAATTTTTGTGAAGTGATCACGTTGCGCCTGATCCATGTATTCGTCGCTGCTTTTTGCCTTATACGGCTCCAATCCGGCAATGGCTAAAATACCTAATGTTTTTTTAGTGCTGTTGGCTGGCATAGAACTTTCCTTTAATTGATGCATGATTGACTGCGCGAATTTACTTGCATCAATACAGTGACAAAATGAGATTAAACCTTCGTAGAAATTAAGCTAAAATGGCAGTGCTTATTTTCGGCGGCTATCTATAGCAAGTTAATGCGGTAAAGTCAAATGTTATGTGTTGCTTTATGATGTTCTAACTTGATTTATTTGTAGAAATGCCAAACATTACACAATGCGACAACTTTGCTATTTTATTGGAGAATTATTTGTCCTCTTTACCTATTGAGTCTGTTCTTGAAGAATTACAGTCAAGTTTATCACTTGCCCCGCAAGTAATATTACAAGCGCCTCCCGGGGCAGGTAAATCGACATTTTTACCCTTTACCATGGTTAAAGAGAAATGGTTTACAGGCAAAATCATTATGCTCGAGCCTCGCAGATTGGCGGCCAAAAATATCGCATTTTATCTTGCTTCTTTGATGGATGAATCTGTAGGTAAAAAAATCGGTTATCGGATGCGTGGTGAGAATAAAACCAGTAAAGAGACACAACTGGAAATTGTTACCGAAGGGGTGTTAACAAGAATGCTGCAGTCCGATCCTGAATTAACAGGGACCGACTTGCTTATTTTTGATGAATTTCATGAACGAAATTTACAGGGGGACTTAGGGCTGGCATTGGCACTTGATGTACAAGCAGGACTGCGCGAAGATCTGAAAATATTGATTATGTCGGCAACACTTGAGAACAGTCACTTACAAGATAAACTGCCCGACGCACTTTGTATATCATCTCAAGGGCGTTCTTACCCGATTCAATATATCTATCAAAATAGCGTTTCTAAACAGACCTTAATTATTGATCTGGTCAAATTAATTAAACGTGCCTATCAGGAGCAAAGCGGTAATATTTTAGTCTTTGTGGCGGGGATTAAAGAGATAAAACAGTGCGAATCTTTATTAGCTGATTATTTTTCAGCATTACAAGATAAAGTATTAATCGCCCCTTTATATGGCGCTTTAACGCTAAATGAACAGCAGAAAGCGATTAGCAATTGTGATTCTGGAATACGTAAAATTGTTATCGCCACTAATATTGCAGAAACCAGTTTAACTATTGAAGGCATCTCCGTAGTGGTGGACTCGGGATTTGAGCGCTGCATGTCCTATCAGCCACAGTCTGGTATCGGCAAGTTACAGACGCAACGTATCAGTGAAGCAAACGCCACGCAACGGGCTGGGCGTGCCGGACGATTAAGTGCTGGTTGTTGTTATCGTTTATGGTCGCCTGAAACCCGTTTAAACAAACAAATTTCACCAGAAATTAATCGTAGTGATTTAACCTCCTTAGTTTTAGAGCTGCTTAATTGGGGAGTCAGCTCTCCTGCAGATCTCTCTTTTATTACGCAACCGCCTGCAAGGCATGTCGAAACTGCGAAATCGTTATTAGAAATTTTTGGCGCTATTGATAATAAAGGGCGCTGCACCAAGCATGGACAAGCGATCGTCAAGCTTGGCGTGAATCCACGTTTGGGGCATCTTTTATTAGAGGCGATTGAGTTCCAAAAAGAGCATGCAATAGCAGGTTTAGTTGAGCTTGCATGTTTGCTGGTAGCATTGCTTGAAAGTAATGAAAAAAGTAGTGATGATATTGAAACATGTTTAAGTAAACCCTCGTTTGCAGTTAAACAGCAACAAGCACTTTTATTGAAAAAATGCCAATTAAAAAAATCAGCAGGGCCTTTACCATTAAACTATTGCGGTCTGTTACTCGCACTGGCGTTTCCAGATCGCATTGCACAAGCTCGCGATCTGAATAATGGTGTGTATTTATTAAGTAATGGTATTGGTGTTTGTTTGCTTCGTGAGTCAAATTTAATCGGGCAAAAGATGCTGGTGGTGGCTGATTTGGCGATGTCGGATCGGAGTGTAAACAGCATGGTTTATAAAGCCTGCGTTATTTCATTAGCGACATTAGAAGAGTTCTTACCTCACTATTTCACCGCAAGTGAAGTTATCCGCTGGTCACTGCCCGGTAAAAAATTACTGGCCGAAAAGCGCCTGAATCTGGGCAAGCTGGTGATCAAAAAGCAGCCACTCACTAACCTTAGCAATCAGCAAAAAACAGAGGCGATACTAGCGGGTATTAAACAAACAGGGCTGTCGGTTTTAACTTGGTCAGATGAAAACAGACAACTGCTGACACGATTATCTTATGCTTTTTTACAACTCTCGCAGGTTAATTACACAATAGATTTCCCTGACTTTTCAGAGCAAGTTTTAGTGGATGATATGGAGTTGTGGCTGGCGCCATATTTAAATGGAGTCACTAAACCGGAGCAGTTAAAACGAATCGATCTGAAAGGGGCATTACTTTCGCGTTTATCCTGGCCTGTATTGCAGGTTTTTAATGATCTTTTTCCCACCTCTGTCAAAGTGCCGACAGGTTCAAATATTAAAATCAGTTATCGGGATAATGAAACGCCTGTATTATCGGTGCGTATGCAGGAATTGTTTGGTCAACAGGAGACACCTAGCATTTTTGAGGGGCGGATTAAGTTACAATTAGCGCTGCTTTCGCCTGCAAGACGACCATTGCAGTTAACCCAAGATTTAGCCACTTTCTGGCAAGGTGCTTATAACGATGTAAAAAAAGAGATGCGCGGTCGATATCCAAAACATTATTGGCCAGATAATCCCCTTGAGGCAGTGGCAACAAGACGCACTAAAAAACATATAGATCAAAAATAGAAACAGTTGGGAAGTTGATGTCTAAAACAAGCAAGGTTTTTTTAAAAAATAAAAAAAACAGTAGAAAAAGCAAAAAGAGCAAAAACCTTAAACAGCGCTTTTTAAGTTTTTTATGGTCGCTATTATGGAAAGGAACGCTGGCTTTTATCGCCTTTATGTTTATTGCAGGTATCTATTTTGACCGGAAAATTGAGCGAAAATTAGATGGGCCGACGTGGGACTTACCAGCACAAGTTTATGCGCGTCCTCTATTATTAAAAACGGGTAATAACCTATCACAATCGTTATTAATCAAGGAGCTGAGATTATTAAATTACCGCCCAGTGGAATCGGTACAAAGTAGCGGTCAGTTTTCGGTTAATCAGCAACAAGTTCATATTTATCGTCGTGCTTTTGATTTCCCTAATCAGCCTGAAAGTGCGTTAAAAATCAGTGTTAATTTTTCAGAGGATAAAATAGTTTCGATCCAAGATGACAGAAAACAAAACTTAGTTTCAATTAAACTGGATCCCTTGCTGTTAGCACGTTTACACTCAGATCAAATTGAGGACCGCCTTTTTGTACCTTTTGAAAAGATCCCCAATCTGTTTATTGATACCTTGTTATTAATGGAAGACAGGGATTATTACCATCATCAAGGGATCTCTCCTTTTGCAATTTTGCGTGCATTTATTGTTAATTTTCAAGCAGGAAGAACTAGTTTATGGCGTAAATTTCAAGAGGCTTATATTGCAGTATTGATGGATTATAAATACAGCAAAGATGCGCTGTTAGAAGCTTACCTTAATGAAGTTTATCTCGCGCAAAATGGTAAGTCAGGTATTTATGGAATCGGTCTTGCCAGTGATTATTATTTTGCACGACCGATTAATGAATTGCGCATTGAACAAATTGCTTTGCTGGTGGCTATTATCAAAGGGCCTTCCTATTACAACCCTCGCAGGAACCCTGAACGCGCGTTAGCCCGTCGCGATTTAGTGCTTCGTCTGATGGTTGAAAATAATTTTATTAGTGCTGATGATTATAAATATGCCGTTGCAGATACACTTAATTTAAGTGATAAACGCGCATTGAATCATCGCGCTAATCCCGCTTTTATCGGTTTGTTACATCGGGAGTTAAAAGCGAAAGTACCAAGATCTGTGCGTAAAAGTAGTGGCCTACATATTTTCACCTCAATTGATCCGTTAGCACAAAAACATGCAGAATTTGCTGTGCAGAACGGTGTGAAAAGGGTTGCAAAGAAAAACCAAGAAAACTTACAAGGTGCGATGGTAATAAGTGATAGGCAGCATGCAGAAGTGCGCGCTCTTGTCTCTGGTCGTGATGTTAAATTCAGTGGTTTTAACCGCGCTTTAGATGCGAATCGTCCGATTGGTTCATTAGTTAAGCCTGCTGTTTATTTAACAGCATTGGATGCTGGCTATGGTTTAGATTATCATTTAAATGATAAAGCGATTATTCTTAAAAATGCTACAGGGCAACGTTGGCAGCCCAAAAATTACGATCGGAAATTTCGTGGACAGGTTACGTTAGAGGACGCATTAATCCACTCTCTGAATGTACCAACAGTGAATTTAGGAATGCAGGTGGGGCTTACTCATGTTATTAACAGTCTGCATAAAATGGGTATTCAAGAGAAAATAAAAGCGTATCCCTCTCTGGTATTAGGTAGTGTCTCCCTTTCACCTTTGCAGGTCGCGCAGATGTATCAGCCAATCACCATGAAAGGTGTTTATCAACCATTAGCCCTAATCCGCTCTATTGTTTCTAAAGAGGGCGAGTTGTTATATCAGCGAGCCAATAAGTCACAAAAAGTATTTTCAGCACAAGCGGTCAAGCAGTTAACTGATACATTGCATAAAGTGGCAAGCGAAGGTACGGCACGCAGTTTACGCTGGCGAAATCCCGGGCAGTATTTTGCGGGTAAAACGGGGACCACTAATAATTTAAATGACAGTTGGTTTGTCGGTTTTGATAGTGATGAGGTGGTGACCACTTGGGTTGGCAAAGATAATAATAAAAGCGCAGAGTTAACCGGAAGTAGTGGTGCGTTAGTGCTGTTCTCTGATTATATGAAACAGAAAAAAGGAAAGTAAAAGTGCCTGAGCCATTAATGAGTGTTGAGCAATTATTAAGTGATTTTAAAAAAAATAAAAGTTGGGATAAACAATATCGTTTGATTATCCAGCTTGGCAAAAAATTACCTGCACTTACAGAAGTTGAAAAAATAGAAGCGAACCAAGTAAAAGGTTGTGAAAGTCTTGCTTGGTTGGTTATTGAAAAGCAAGGTGAGAGTTATCACTTTAAAATGGACAGTGATACCCGTGTCGTAAAAGGGTTGATGATGATTTTGACTATTGTTTTTCAAGGAAAAAGCGCGTTACAAATTGAAGCTATTGATATTAATGATATTTTTACGCAGTTAGGTTTGCTTAATCATTTAAGCCCGTCGCGTGCTAATGGATTGCTCGCGATTGTGCATAAAATAAAAGGCGTATAATTCTTTGAAAAAAAGTAATTACCTGTTTTTGTCTTTATTACTCTTCGCAGTAACTCCTTGCTATTTGTTTGCGCAGCAAATACTGGAGTTTGCAGATAGTGAGCAACGCTATGTCTATGATGTATCCTATAAAAAAATAGCCATAGGTAAAATTATTAGAGAATCGCTGTGGCAGGGTAATACAGTTATAGCTAATACAACTGCTGAGTTGTCATTTTTATCTTATCATTTTGGTGGAAATCAGCTTTCACATATTTATTGGGATGAGATGTCCCAGTCGTTTCTTAGCAAAACATTTGTGCGCAATAGCGTTGGTTTTTCACGCGTGAGTATGCAAGCTAATTTTTTTAAAGCCGGGCATCAGACAAGTGTCACCCGTGATGGTAAAACTGATGAATATGTTAATGAAACAGAAAAAATTATAGATTTTAATGCGATTGGTGTACAAATGAGTGAAGGTTTGAAATTGGGGCAAACCCATTTTGAATTTTATATGCAGACATCGGACTCTGTGGAGCGCTACTTTTTTGAAGTGACAGGAAAAGAAGCGATTCATACGAAGTTTGGTAAACTTGATACCTACCGATTAGAACAAACTGGCAAAAAAGACCGTAAGCTTATTGCCTGGTTTGCTCCTGAAATTAATTATCAAATGGTCAAGTTTCGATATGAACGTAACTTATTGGACATTCGTGGTGTAATAAGTGAGCGCTCAATTATCAATTTGTGAATTTATACCCAAACCACCTGAATATACTGATTCCTGCATCTTCAAGTAGTTTGGGGATATAGTCGCTTACTTTTTTGGAAAACAGATGACAAATAACAACACAGCTAAAAAAGGGTTATTGCACCCTCGAAATTTACACCAAGGTAGTTATGATTTTAAGCAACTCTGCGAAGCTTGCCCGCAATTAGCCCCCTTTGTTATTAATAACCCCAAAGATCAGTTAACAATCGACTTCAGTAACCCTAATGCGGTATTAGCCCTTAATCAGGCTTTGCTTAAATGTTTCTATGATATCGATTTTTGGCAAATCCCCACGGGGTATCTGTGTCCGCCTATTCCGGGCCGTGCAGATTATATTCATTACTTAGCAGACTTATTAGCTGAAAGTTGTAATGGTGTGGTGCCGACGGGTAAGCAAGTGAAAGTGTTAGATATTGGTACGGGCGCTAACTGTATTTATCCTATTATCGGTAGTCAGAGTTACGGTTGGTCTTTTGTGGCAAGCGATATCGATCCTGTGTCTATTAAAACGGCGGATTTGATTGTGAAATCAAACCGTAATTTAAAATCTTTTATTAAACTGTTATTGCAGAAAGATAAAAAATCTATTTTCGACGGGATAATTAAAACACATGATAAGTTTGCTTTAACCATCTGCAACCCTCCGTTTCATGCTTCTATGGAGCAGGCGCTTGCGGGAACTTCCCGTAAAGTGAAGAATCTTAGCAAAGATAAAGCCACGAGCAATGTTAAGCTTAATTTTGGCGGGCAGGAAAATGAATTGTGTTGTGCTGGTGGTGAAATTGCCTTTTTAAAACAGATGTGCAAAGAGAGTCAAAGTTATGGGCAACAAGTCTGCTGGTTTACTAGCCTTGTTTCAAAATCTGAAAATGTCTCTCCGTTGAAAAAATTATTAACACAGCTTGGTGCTAAGCAGGTAAAAGTTATTAAAATGTCGCAAGGACAAAAAGTTAGTCGTTTGATTGCTTGGAGTTTTTGCAAAGATCCAAGTTTAATTGTTAATTAAAATAATAGTCTACCCTTAGTTATATAAAAGGCTTCATATTTTTGGTCGGAGTGATAATGTATAGATTTAAACTACAACACAAAAAAAAATTAATTTTCGATATGGTTTTAATCGTATTGTTCAATGCTTTGTTTTGGCTGTATTTTAGAGATAGAGATCTATTTGAACTGTTACATGAGTATGCTCGTGCTCATCAAGAGTATCAACTTGAGCAATATATTCCGTTAATACTCACTCTGATGGTCAGCTTTCTTTATTTCTCAATACGTCGTTGGCGAGATAGTGTTAAGTTTGCCGCATTTGCAGAGAGGCGAGTTTCAAAGGACTCACTCACTAAGTTATATAATCGCCGGACGTTAGAATCTAAATTATTATTAGAGTGGCAACGTTTTATTCGTTATAAAGAACCTTTTTGCTTAATTATGCTCGATATTGATGATTTTAAAGTCATCAATGATACATTTGGCAATTCGGAAGGTGATCGGATTCTAATCGAGATATCAGAAAAATTAGGCAATAATACACGAAAAACAGATTTCTGCGCGCGTTGGGGAGGAGCTGAGTTTTTAATACTTTGTCCGGTTAGTGAATTAGAAGCGATTACCGCCTTGGCTGAAAGGTTACGCTCAGATATCTATCGCCTGTTAAAAGATGGTGTGGAGCTAAGTGCCAGTTTGGGGGTGAGTCAGTCTGATGCAAAAAAATCGCTTGAGCAGCTGATTAAAGAAGTTGATTTTTCACTTTATAAAGCGAAAAAAATAGGTGGGAATTGCGTGGTAAGTAGTGAATAGCTAATTAACGGAATTGCTATAATTACTTAATAAAAAGCCCGAATAATAAATTTATTCGGGCTTTTTTAATAAGAGGTGAAAACTTAAATCAGTGAAGTAAACGGGCGCGGATTGTACCGTCGATCTCTTTTAATTTAGTCAATGCTATTTGCGCATCTTCACTGGTCACATCAATTACTACATAACCAATATTTTCATTAGTTTGCAGGTATTGTGCTGCAATGTTGATATTGTTTTCAGCAAATGCCAAGTTGATTTTAGTTAAAATACCCGGTTGATTTTGATGGATATGTAATAAACGACTTGTGCCACTGTGTAGTGGTAAAGACACTTCCGGGAAGTTTTTAGAAGACAGGGTTGAACCATTGTCAGAGTATTTAACCAGCTTACCGGCAACTTCATAACCAATATTTTCTTGTGCTTCTTGTGTGCTACCACCAACGTGTGGCGTTAGCAGTACATTATCAAATTGGCGAAGTGGAGACTCAAACTCTTCTTTATTTGATTTTGGTTCAGTAGGGAAAACATCGACTGCCGCACCTGAAAGTTTTTTACTTGCAAGAGCATCACATAATGCCGGAATATCAACAACCGTACCGCGCGCCGCATTCATGAAAATTGCGCCATCTTTCATCTGAGCAAACTCTTTTGCACCCATCATATCTTTGGTTGAATCAAGCTCTGGCACATGCAAGCTGACTACGTCAGATTGTGCAAGTAACTCTTCCATGGTTGCAATTTGGGTTGCGTTACCTAAAGTTAATTTGTTTTCGATATCGTAAAAAGAAACTCTAAAACCTAAGTTTTCAGCAAGGATACCAAACTGCGTGCCGATATGACCGTAACCGATAATACCTAAGTTTTTACCGCGCGCTTCATAAGATCCTGTTGCTGATTTATCCCATTCACCGCGATGTGCTTTTGCGTTACGCTCTGGCACGCCACGTAATAACAGTAGTGCTTGACCTAATACCAGCTCTGCAACGCTGCGCGTATTTGAGAAAGGTGCGTTAAATACCACGGTACCTTTGGCTTGCGCTGCCTGTAAATCAACTTGGTTGGTACCGATACAGAAACAACCGATACCCACAAGTTTCTCAGCAGCTGCTAATACTTTTGCATTGAGGTCAGTACGAGAACGGATGCCGATAAAATGAACATCTTTAATTTTTGCAATTAATTCTTCTTCGCTTAATGAAGTCTTAATGCTTTCAATGTTGGTGTAACCCGCTTGAGTGAATGTATTTACAGAGCTTTGGTGCAATCCTTCAAGCAGTAGAACTTTAATTTTATCTTTACTGAGCGAAAACTGAGTCATTTTATTTCCTTGGGCCTTATAAATAAGGTAAATGGACAAGCAATTGTGTGAGTAAAATAGCAAAATCAGAAGCAGATGTGAACTTTTGTGCGAAGATTCACATATGCAAACTTGAACTAGCTTATTACATTTTGACGATTCATAGCGCCATTCATTGAATCGTCAAATGTTAAAACTCTTATTTAAGTGTTTTAACACCTTCAGGTGAGCCGACTAAAACAACGTCAGCAGCACGGTTGGCAAACAGACCATTAGTTACTACACCTACAATTGCATTAATTTGAGACTCAAGTTTAAGAGGCTCTGCAATCTTCAAATTATGTACATCTAAAATGATATTACCGTTGTCTGTAACAACACCTTGACGATAAACTGGATCACCGCCCAGTTTAACCAGCTCACGGGCAACATAACTACGTGCCATTGGAATAACTTCAACTGGTAATGGGAAATCACCTAAAATATCGACATTTTTAGTGTTGTCGACAATACAGACAAATTTATCTGCAACCGCGGCAACAATTTTTTCACGGGTAAGCGCTGCGCCACCACCTTTGATCATATGGTTATATGGGTTGATCTCATCAGCACCATCAACATAAATACTTAATTCAGAAACTTCATTAAGATCAAATACATCAATACCATAAGCTTTTAATTTTTCAGTTGAAGCTTCAGAGCTTGATACAGCGCCTTTAATATCATTTTTCATTGTTGCTAATGCATCAATAAAGTGATTAACCGTTGAGCCTGTACCTACGCCAACAATTGAATCTTGTTCCACATATTGTAAGGCTGCGTAAGCTGCTGCTTTTTTCATTTCATCTTGTGTCATCTTCTGTATATCCTGTTTGCTGAAGCATCGAGTAAAAGTGTCGAGATTATAACCTGTTCAAATGAGTTATCCATGAGATATTTATTAATTTTAGGTAATAAATCCAAGTGGTTTGGGTATAAACATCACCACTGGTAATGATGGCTGGGGGTGATGATTTCAGGAAGCGGCACATCCCACTCTTCAATAGGCAGCTTTTCTACTTGTTGGCAGTCATGCGCCAGGCCGATTGGATAAGGGCCGCTTTTCTCTTTAAACCAGGGTGCAAGCATTCGGTCATAATAACCGCCGCCCATACCGATGCGGTTCCCCTGCAGATCAAAAGCAACAAGGGGTGTGAAAATAATATCTAATTTTTTAACTGCACAAGTGTGTAATTGCTCTAATTTCGGCTCGTAAATACCATATTTATTAAGCACCATTTCAGAATCTATTGTGTATTGCAAAAACAGCAGATGGCCTTTACTGAAAGGGTGCACAACAGGCAGGTAAACTTGTTTATTATTAGCCCAGCACCACTCTATAAATTCAAAGGTATCTATCTCACCATCGTGGGCTAGTGATATGCCGATATTTTGTGCGTTTAAGACTTTATTATGTTTAACCAATCGAGCGAATAATTTAGCTGCATCTTGTCTTTGTTGTAAGCCCGACAAATCACGTCTTGCTGTACGCATTTGATTACGTATTTGTGAACGGATTTGATTTGCTGAAAATGTATTGCCTGGATTGTCCATAACCATATTAATAAGCCCTTTAAAAACAGTAGGTAAAGAATATCATTATTAATTAATAGATTAAAATTGAAGATGGGAATATTGTTGTTTGTTAGTGCCTCGGTGTGTGGATTATATTTTTGATAAGTAGTGAGTAACCCAAGGATATCGTTATTGACTGTGATTTAGTAACACGAAGGTCGATAGACGACGGTGTTTTTTTTGAATTGCTAAGCAAAGGAGAAAAAGGAGTAACCTAATAATATGGTTATTGAATGTAGTTTGTAATTAGAAGTTCAAAGCACTGACGTTTCTTAGCGCTTTATTTCGCTCTTTATTTAGTTGAGAAAAAGAGTAACCCAAGGATATCGTGATTGACTGTGATTTAGTAACGCTAAGGTCTATAGACGCCGGTGTCTTTGGTTTTTTATTTGACAAAATTAGGAATAAAAAGTCATTGGCTAAATAAACTAGGAAGAAAACGAAGTAACCCAAGGATATCGTGATTGACTGTGATTTAGTAACACTAAGGTCTATAGATTACGGTGTCTTTGCTTTTGAACTGTCTTAGTTTGAATAAGTAACTCGAGGATTGTTGCTGGCTGTAGTTTGTAATTATAAGTTTAAAGCACTGACGTTTCTTCGCGCTTTATTTAGTCGAGAGAAAGAGTAACCCAAGGGTATCAGTATTAACTGTGGTTTAGTAATGCGAAGGTCGATAGACGACGGTGTCTTGTTTTGCTAGAAAAGTGAAGAGTAACCCAAGGATATCGTTATTGACTGTAGACCTTGAACCCGAAGGTCAAAGTCGGTGTCTTAGTGTTTGCCGCAGGCTTCTCGATACGAGCCGAGCTTGCACAATAGCATTCAGGCCAAGTCACCAGGATAAAGCTTATCGGCTCAGGGACGTAGTCAAGATGAGCGGATATCCGAGGGTTAAAAATACTTTACGCCAGTTTTGTGTATTTGCAAAGTGTTTTTTTATGCTGATTTTTAATCTTGTTTTAGTATTGATATAAATTTTTACAATAGATGATTTAAGCGGTTAAAAAATAAAAGATTTATCGATCCGGCTATTTTTTATTATTTGGTTGCAAAACGGTTTCGATTGATTCTTGCAGGGTTTTAATACGTTCATTGAGTTGTTCTGCATGTTTTTTATTTTTAGCTTTTTCTGCATTAAGCTCGTGACAGAAGTTTAATGCGGCCATCACAATAAGTTGCTCATTACGTAGAGCGCGACTGCTGGTTTTCATCTTTTTTAACTTGTCGTTAAATTGATCAACCGTATTTTGCAGCGTTTGCTCTTCACCATCCGGGCAGGCGATTTTATATTGCTGTCCTAAAATCGAGATCTCAATATTTGCCATAATTAACCCATACAATAAAAGGTGGAATGAACGCTAAAATAAATGTTAGCAAGCTCAAAAAAAAGAGAATAATTTAAGAACTATAGCTATCTCGCTATCAAGTTTCAAGTACTTACTGGTAGCGTGATCTACTGGATGTTAGAATATTATATTCAAGCTGCCTGGAAGTGCCGAATCTGCATTTTCAAATAGCACGAGTATATTCAATTAATCGTTAATATAAAGAGTCTACAAATGAGTAAAGAGCCATTACCAAGTTTTGAAAAAATCACTCAGATACTTGAAGACGCTGAGTTATATACTAATGCCTCGGAAACGCACGGCGTATTATCAGGGCTTGTTTGTGGTGGTGTTAAACTAGACTCTCAAAGTTGGCGGCCTCATTTTAATGATGTCGTTAATGAGGGCATGGGGCTACCAAGCAAGGCAAATAAATTGGTTGAGGCTATTTACGGGCAAGTGGTTAATCAATTTACCGATGATGGTTTGGGCTTTAAGTTGTTATTGCCTGGTGATGATGTGCCACTTGATGAGCGTGCGGAAGCGATGGCGCAATGGTCACAAGGTTTTTTAGTCGGGTTTGGGATGGTCCAGCAAGCCTTAAATCAAGCCTCTGATGAAATTCAAGAGCTGATCCGTGATATTCGAGATATTTCACAAGTGGCGTTTGATTTTGAACAGGAAGATGAAGAATCTGAAATCGCTTTTGCAGAAATTGTTGAGTATTTAGGTGTGGGGGCGATGCTTTGTTTTAATACTTTTTCTCGTCAACCTGCAACACCAATTTCAAAGACCCTTCATTAAACTCGGAAGAAAAGTTATTTTATGAGTGAATTTAAATATCGCAGAGCGCAGTTTTTTGCGCAGATGAATAAAAATAGCATGGCTATTTTTCCTGCTGGTTCAGAAAAAATACGTAGTAATGATACTGAGTATCCTTTTAGACAAAATAGTGATTTTTATTATTTAGCTGGATTTAATGAGCCGGATGCTTGCCTGCTACTGATAAAAAAAACAGACAGTCAAAAAGCTATTTTATTTAATCGCAAGAAAGATAAAAGTGCAGAAATTTGGCATGGGTATCGACTAGGACAAAGTGCGGCGGTTAGTGAACTCGGTTTTGATAAAGCTTATCAGTTCGAAGAACTGCAAGATCACCTACAAAAACGACTGGATGGTTTAACGACGCTTTACTTTCCAATTTTTCAAGATGCTAACTTGGATAAAACCCTAGCAACAGTTATTAATGAGTTACGTGCGGGTAGACGTAAAGGCAAAGTCGCACCAACAACCTATATTGATAGTTTGTCGATCTTACATGAGATGCGTTTAATCAAATCGACAAGTGAAATTGAATTGTTATCTGCTGCAGCTGAAATTTCAGCTGCAGGACATATTTGTGCAATGCAGAAATGTCATTCGGGGATGTGGGAATATCAATTACAAGCTGAAGTTGAGCATGAATTTGCATTGCAGGGTACACGCGATGCTGCTTATAACAGTATTGTTGCGGGTGGTGAAAACGCCTGTGTTTTGCATTACACCGAAAATAATTGCCAGTTACACGATGGTGATTTGGTATTGATTGATGCAGGGGCTGAATATCAAGGTTACGCGGGCGATATTACGCGCACCTTCCCGGTGAATGGAGTTTTTTCTGAGTTTCAAGCGAAGTTATATCAATTGGTCTTAGATGCGCAAATCAGCGCAATCAGTCAGGTAAAACCTGGTGTGGCACTGCTTGATATTAATAAAAGTGTGATTAAACAACTGGTTGATGGCTTGCTTGAGTTAGGTGTTTTGCAAGGTGATAGCGATACACTGATTAAAAATGAAGCTTATAAAGAGTTTTATATGCATGGTATCGGTCATTATTTAGGCTTGGATGTGCATGATGTTGGTGATTGTGGCAGCACGGAGAATCCGCGTTTATTAGAAGCGGGGATGGTGGTGACTATTGAGCCAGGCTTGTATATCAGTAGTGCTGCTGATGTTGACGATGTTTGGAAGAAGATCGGAATCCGTATTGAAGATGATGTTTTAGTTACCGAGTTTGGTGCAGAAGTTTTAAGCGCGGATGTGCCAAAAAGTATTAATGAAATTGAAGCGTTAATGGCCGATGCACAGCAACATGGTTAAAAAAATGCCGCAGCAGACTGATTACGATATTGTTATTGTCGGTGCGGGCATGTCTGGTTGTTTGCTTGCTTATGGTATTTTAAAGTTATCACCCTCTTTAAAAATTGTACTGCTGGATGATAATCCGGAGAAGTTAAATAAAGACTCCCATCCAGGTTTTGATGCGCGAAGTATTGCATTAAGCGCGGGGAGTTGTGAACTGCTAGATGAATTGGAACTATGGGCTGAGCTAAAAGGCAAAGCACAAGCGATTGATGATATCCATATCTCGGATCGCGGGTACTTGGGGGCTTTAGATCTGCAAAGAAGCAATAAACGGCAAGCGTTTGGTTATGTGGTTGAGCTGCAAGATGTCGGTTTAGTTTTAGATAAGCATTTAGCACAATATAAGCAACTAAAGCGTTTATACAGTTCACGTTTGACAACAATAGAGAAGCAAGCAGAGCAGGTTCTCTGCCAGCTCGAAAATGGACAAATATTAACAACTAAATTATGCGTTGGCGCAGACGGTGCGAACAGTTTAACGCGCGAGTTATTAGCTATTCCCGCGCAAACATCTGATTATGACTGCAGTGCAATTATTGCTAATGTCTCTTGCGCTAAACCTCATTTGAATAAAGCGTTTGAACGTTTTACAGAATTTGGGCCAATTGCATTATTACCACTAAGCGATAATCGCTATTCATTAGTGTGGTCTGTAGGAAATGCAGATGTGACACGTTTATCCAAGCTCAATCAGCAAGATTTTTTGTCTGAGTTACAGCAAGCATTTGGTTATCGGGCCGGCATTTTTCGAGAGCTAGGTAAACGTGATATCTATCCGTTAAAACTGATTAAAACTGAAAAACCAGTTACTCATCGAGGTCTGTGTATCGGTAATGCCGCGCACTGTTTACATCCCGTGATGGGGCAGGGATTTAATTTAGGTTTGCGCGATCTATATGTTTTGGCTGTGTTAATTAGCCAAGTAGAGGATAAACAAGAGATTGGAGGTTTTAAGATGCTTAGCCAATATTGGTCTGCGCGCCAAGACGATCATCTGCGAACAATCACTATGACTGATTCTATGGTACGTGTTTTTAGTAATACAGATTGGCCTGTTGTTATCGGTCGCAGCATAGCGCTGCAAGCCATGAGTCTTATTCCCGCTTTATCAGCCCCGATTGTTAAACAAGCCAAAGGGCAATTTAACTTATTCACTCGAGATCAAAAAGCATGATGCAATCTTATGATGTAACCATTGTCGGTGGGGGGATGGTCGGTTTAACATTAGCCGCTAGTCTGGCAAATAGCCCATTATCGATTGCACTGATTGAAGCAAACGAAAACCCTGAATTAACAAGTGAACCAGCTAGTCGTGTGAGTGCAATTAGTTATGCCAGTCGCGCTATTTTTGAAAGTTTAAATATTTGGCAAAATATTAATAGCGAGCGTATTACGGCTTATAACTGCATGCAAGTTTGGGAAAAAGATAGCTTTGGTAAAATTGATTTCAGTGCTGAACAAGTTGATTGCTCTGAGCTGGGCTACATTATCGAAAACGAGCAAATCCAAGCTGCATTACTGCAATCCGTACAAAAACAACACAACGTGACCTTTTATGCTCCAGATCAATTAAGCAATATTGCTATTGGAGATGGTGAGGCCTGGCTTACTTTAAAAAGCGCTAAAACGTTAACCTCTAAATTGGTTGTCGGTGCAGATGGCGCAAACTCATGGCTGCGCAAGAAGGTAGATATTCCGTTAACACATTGGGATTACAATCATCATGCCTTAGTCGCGACAGTTAAAACCGATTTAGCACATGAGAATTGTGCAAGACAAATATTTACGCCTGATGGGCCTTTGGCTTTTTTACCGCTTTTTGAAAAAGATTTATGTTCCATTGTTTGGTCAGTACCGCCTGAAAAAGCAGAGCAGTTAAAAAAACTATCCGAGCTTGAATTTAATAGACAATTAACACGTACATTTGATAACCGTTTAGGTCACTGTGAACTGCAAAGCGAACGCTGCAGTTTTCCATTGACCATGCGTTATGCACGCGATTTTGCCAAACATCGTATCGCCTTGATTGGTGATGCCGCGCATACCATCCACCCCTTAGCTGGACAAGGGGTTAACCTTGGATTATTAGATGCGGTGAGTTTAGGGCAAACGATTATAGAGAATAGCGAAGCCGATAAAGAGATTGGTTTATATGAAAATTTACGTCACTTTGAACGTTGGCGAAAAACAGAAACGATGCAGATGATAGCGTCAATGGAACTGCTAAAGCGGTTATTCCAAGGAGATAATCCGCTACAAAAGACACTGCGCGATTTCGCTTTATTGTTTACAGATAAAGTAAATCCGCTTAAAAAACAGTTTATTAAGCAGGCGATGGGATTAAGTGGCGAATTGCCGAAAATTGTAAAAAAGAATGATGCTGATTTTTAGCTATTTTGAGCAACTTAAAAAACAGTGTATATTACGCACCAATAACAAAAACATATTCAAATAACTGATTTGAAACTAATCAAGAGAAGAGCTTAAATTATGATCATCAAACCAAAGATTCGTGGCTTTATTTGTACAACAACTCACCCTGTGGGCTGTGAAAAGAATATTCAAACACAAATTGAATACACTAAAAAACAGGGCAAAATTCAAAATGGTCCTAAACGTGTATTAGTGATTGGTTCTTCGGCCGGTTACGGTATGTCATCACGTATTGCTGCTGCATACGGCTCAGATGCGTCAACCATTGGTGTGTTTTTTGAAAAACCGGCAACTGAGCGCAAACCTGGCTCTGCGGGTTGGTACAACAGTGCTGCATTTGAAAAACAAGCAAAAGCGGATGGCTTATACGCAAAAAGCATTAATGCGGATGCATTCTCACATGAAACCAAAGCAAAAGTTATTGAGTTAATCAAAGAGGACTTAGGTCAGATTGATGCGATTATCTACTCGGTAGCAGCACCTGTTCGTAAACTGCCAGATACAGGTGAAGTGATTCGTTCAAGCCTGAAACCAATCGGTGCAACATATGTTGCAACAGCGATTGATACTAATAAAGACTGCATTATTGAAGCCTCTGTTGAGCCTGCTACAGAAGAAGAAGTTGCTAATACAGTAACGGTTATGGGCGGACAAGATTGGGAACTTTGGTTAAGCGCGTTAGGTGAAGCTGGCGTATTAGCACAAGGTGTTAAAACAGTTGCCTACTCATATATCGGCACAGAGTTAACTTGGCCGATTTACTGGGATGGCGCATTAGGTCAGGCAAAAATCGATTTAGATCGCGCATCTACGGCTATCCAGGAACAACTTGCACCGCTTAATGGTGAAGCTTATGTTTCAGTGCAAAAAAGTGTTGTAACACAAGCAAGCTCTGCAATTCCTGTTATGCCTTTATATATCTCTATGGTATTTAAAATCATGAAAGAGAAAGGGCTTCATGAAGGTTGTATGGAACAGATTCACCGTCTGTTTACTGCGCAGCTATATAAAGAAGATGCTAGCGCACCTACTACGGATGACGCGCGTCGTCTACGTTTAGATGACTGGGAATTACGTGATGATGTGCAGCAAGCTTGTAAAGATCTGTGGCCGACAATCACCACTGAAAACTTATTTGATTTAACGGATTACAAAGAATACAAAGAAGAGTTTTTACAACTGTTCGGCTTTGGTATCGAAGGTGTCGATTATGATGCTGATGTTGATACATTAGTTGAGTTTGATTGCCTTTCAGTTTAATTACTAATTTTTATGTTTTTTAAAATACCCACTTCGGTGGGTATTTTTGTTTTTGCTGGTATAAACTAAACATTAGTTATTCTTAAATCTAAGCTGTTGTAGTCTGCTAAGGTAAATAAAATGAAAAAAATACTATCACTCGCAATAGTTGCATTAATATTAAGTGCTTGTGTCAACAGAACTGCAGATAAAAATAATATTCGGGTTTATATCAATAGTGGTGCAATTCAATGTGAGTCTGATGGTAAAACAGTTGCTGAAACTGCTTTGTTATTAACTCAGCAAGCTATTAATGTCAGTTCATCACAATGTGGCTTTCTTTCAAATGTGGTTGTTGTGGCTATGTGTGGCTCGATTGCCACCAATATTAATGTTCATCAGATTAGTTCAGCCGATTTAAGCAAAGCACAGGCATTGGGTTTTGAAAATGTAGATACATTAAAACAGCAGAACGACTTGGGATATCAACTCTCTGATTGTAAATAGGAGCTAGAGAATGCAACGGTTTATGAAACTAACTTTGTTATTGATCTGCGCTATTTTGTCCAGCGCGGTTTTTGCAAACAGTGACAAAGAGATAGATCACCTGCTTGATTTTGTTGAGCATACCGAGTGCAGTTATGTACGTAATGGTGCAAAACATAATGGACCAGAGGCGCGCGCCCATATCCAGAAAAAGTATGATTATTATGCTGATGATATAAAATCAGCGGAAGATTTTATTGCATACTCAGCCAGTAAAAGTCTAATCAGTGGTTCGAAATACACCATTGTTTGCCCAGATCAGGAGATTCAATTCAGCGCAGATTGGTTATTAGGTGAGTTAAAACAATATCGCTCACTTCTAAAAACTAACAAGAAATAAACGAATATCCTGGAACGCACTGAATTATTACTGTTTTTTATTAAATTTCTGTTGCATCTTGGTTATAAATTATTAGACTTGAAAATTATTCGGTATGTAGCGCAGCTTGGTAGCGCACTGCTCTGGGGGAGCAGGGGTCGGAGGTTCGAATCCTCTCATACCGACCATTTTTCCTTTTTTACCTCTATAAAGCTCACTCCCCGTCGTTTTAAGGATCTTTTATGACACCGTTTTTATTATCAACTGAGCAATTAATTAAAGAAGTTCGTACCGTTTTTGATGTGCAAAGTGCCGCATTGTCTGTCCATAGTGAGCAAGTTGGCGATGAGTATCTGCAAGCTTTAAGCTTGATGAAAAATTGTGTTGGCAGAGTGGTTGTTTGCGGCATGGGGAAATCCGGGCATATTGGCAAAAAGATTTCAGCAACCCTTGCATCGGTGGGGACACCTTCATTTTTTATGCATCCGGGGGAAGCTTTTCACGGTGACTTAGGCATGATCACAGCAGATGATCTGTTATTGCTTATCTCCTATAGTGGCGAAACCGATGAGTTGCTTAAAATCATCCCTTCAATTCAGCATTTTGGTAATAAAATCATTGCCATTACAGGCGGCATAAATTCAACGCTGGCACAAAACTCAGATGTGGTGTTAGATGCTAGTGTGGAAAAAGAAACTTGTCCTAATAATTTAGCGCCTACTACGTCAACAACATTAACTTTAGTGATTGGCGATGCTTTAGCGTCTACTTTAACTTTAGAAAAAGATTTTAGTCCGATGGATTTTGCTCGATTTCATCCTGGAGGCAGTCTTGGTAAGCGTTTACTTACTTTTGTTAAGGATGAGATGCGCAGTGATAATTTACCCTTTGTGCAGTTAGATACCTCCCTTACAGATGCATTAATGGTGATGACAGAAACGCGCACCGGTCTTGCTCTGGTAATGAAAGATGAGCAGTTACAGGGAGTGATCACCGATGGTGATGTGCGCCGATTTTTAATATCAGGTAAAAGTATCAATGAATGTTTAGCGCAAGAGTTAATGAATGACTCGCCTTGTTTTATCGCGCCGAATGCGCGTTTAACCGAAGCGGAAGAGATTATGCGCGAGAAACATATCAAATGGCTGATTGTCAGTGAAGATGGCATCAAGCTCGATGGTATTATTGAGTGGGGACAATAAACAGTTGTGGGCTTACTCAGGAAGATAAACGTTTGTCTAATAATATTGTTTAGCTGTTTAATCTTACTGAGTAATACGCCTGTTGTTTTTGCCCAATCGTTACAGAAGCCATTATTAACATGGCTTCCTTTTTTAACCTCGAATCTAAAACGTATTCAACCCAATCAAGACTGCCCGCAAAATCAGATTGTAAATATTCAAGTCAGCAAAGAAAAAAATAAGCTCAATGCGGATATTGCAGCTATCGATTGGGATTTAAATTGCCAAACCGCCCAAGCGACAAATAGCCGCGTTGAAAAAACGTTATCCTTAGCCTCGCAAAAAGATAAGATTGATTTACAAATTAAGGAGTTCTTTAAACTCTTAGCCGTTTTGCCTGACAGCAATATTCGAATAAAGTCGGTTAACTTAGCCTCAGATCTTATCAATAACAAATTTTCCTTTAGTTTATTTATAATAAAAACTGAGCAAACTGTTTTTATTACCTTATTAAGTGAATTTCTTAACTCAAAGCTAAAAATTAACCTGTTAAATAAACAACTAAGCCTGGAAAGTACGATCACGTTAGCCAAGCTCCCGCAATTTATAAATGTACCCGTAGAGCTGAAAAAATTATTAAATAATGAATTACAACTTAGTTATGCAGGTAATTTAAACAGTTGGCAAAAAGGCTCTTTTACTATCAAGTGGCAGGGAGAATTGAGCGATTTAGCAGCGTCGGCTGAATTGAATTTAGCTGGCGATATTGAACTGTTAACACAACAAGTAAATTTAAGGCTGGTGGCCTTCAATTTAAAAAATATCAGCCATAAAATATCGCTGCAGCAGGATTGGAAAACACCTTATATCAAGCTCAAACTAGCACAGCCGGCCTTAATAAATTTATCATCAAAGTATATGAAAGCGTTACCCTTGCACCTGCGAGTCGGGCGTAGTGCGCTACTTACAAAAGTCCCCCGTGGTAAAAAACAGCGTATTCGTATTGATACGCAAAAATTACCCTCCTTGTTTGTTACTTTAAATGCGCAAGGCTCCTTTGAAGATATATTGCTTGATTGGCGTATTTTACTTTTAAACCAAACATTAATGGGCAAGGTCTTTTATGCGGATAAAAAAGTAAAAGTGGAGATGGCAAACAATCTGCTGTCGCCAAAAACATTAGTTGAATCACTGCGTGATTATCTGCCGGATCTTGATTTATTAGAGATAAATTCCGGGGATATTAATCTGCAATTGTCAGCCAGCTACGATTTAAATAAAAAAGTGGTAGGCTTAAAAAGCAGTATCACAGCGTTAGATATCGCAGGAAAAAATGATAGTGTGTTATTTGATAATATTAGTTTGAGCAGTGAACTGGATTATCTGTTTGAAAAAGATCTGATAACCATTAATCAGGATAAGCAGCAGTTAAAAATAGGTAATCTATTTGTTGGCGTGCCGATTCAGGCACTACAGTTAGATGCGCAGATAAATGGCGGTGAGCCTGTTGTTGACCATTTTAAAGCCCGTTTATTAGGGGGGCGAATCGACTTTGATGATTTCAAATTAATAGCGCCCAGCCAGACAGTCATAAACATTGCCGGTATTAGTTTAACTGAAGTGATTAAGTACAGCGCTTACCCAGAAATAGAGGGGAAAGCGGTGATTGACGGTATGCTGCCTTTCGCACTGGGTGAGCAAGGTGTAACCGTCAAGAATGGTTTGATATTTGCGCGCTCACCTGGTGGTTATATTAAGGTGCCTGAAAACACAGTGATTAAAGCGATGGGTAAAGGTAATCCGGCCTTTTATTTGACCATGCAGCTGTTATCAAATTTTCAGTTTGATACTTTACAAGGTGTAATCGGTTATACTAGCGATGGTGAAAGCGATTTAAAAATAAAGCTTAAAGGGATAAACCCAGATAAGAGTGGCACGCAGCCGATCACTTTTAACTATTCACACAATGAAAACATTTTAAAATTACTTAAAAGTCTGCGTTTCAATGAGCAATTAGAGCGACAAATAAAGGAGAAGTATTAGTGCTTAATAAATTCAGTTTATTAATCGTGCTGTTTTTTACTATCGCAGCATGTACCCCCAGAGTGGAATTGGCGGTGCCCGATGAGCCTATTACCATCAATTTAAATGTTAAAATCGATCATGAGATTCGCATTAAAATTGATAAAGAGTTAGATGATGTTTTTGCTGACGACAGTGGTCTCTTTTAAAAGCAATAAGAAAAAGATTAGGAGTTAAGATGAAAAAAATATTTGTATTGTTTGCTTTAATGGTGAGCTTTTCTGTTTTTGCGTTAGATTTATCTGATGCCAAAGAGCAGGGTTTAGTTGGCGAACAAAGCAATGGGTTGTTAGGTGTAGTTGAAGTTTCGCAGCAAGCCAAAGAGTTAGTTGAAGATATTAATGCTAAACGTTTAGTTAAATATAAACAGATAGCTGAAAAAAATGGGATGACGCTTGAGCAAGTCTCTGTGCTTGCTGGGGAAAAAACCATTAAAAAAACTCCTGCAGGACAATATATCCAAAATAGCGTGGGGCAATGGGTTGTAAAATAGTTCTATGAAAATAAAGGCAAAATGAGTTTTCCATTTTGCTTTTATTTTTGCTCACTACGCCAGACAGTCAGTTGTTATCGTCTGATAAGTGAGCAGATTTGAGCCCTATTGATATCGCGTTATCAAAACCAGCACCCGCAAGTAAATCCCTTTATTAGTTTCGCGTTATTTAACTTGAGCTTCTGCTGATAATATACGATGATTGCCCCTATTTTTTGATTTATATATTTTCAGAGGTAAGCAATGACTCAGGTGGAAACTGGCCCAAGCAATTTTATTCGTAATATTATCGATAACGATCTTGAAACGGGTAAACATCAGTCGATACATACACGTTTCCCG
Organism: Psychromonas sp.; assembly: GCA_013619145.1. Lineage (GTDB taxonomy): Bacteria > Pseudomonadota > Gammaproteobacteria > Enterobacterales > Psychromonadaceae > Psychromonas. Next base: position 38,096 of record JABXKR010000152.1, read on the forward strand.
CCAGAGCCAAATGGTCATCTGCATATTGGTCATGCCAAGTCTATCTGCTTGAATTTTGGTCTTGCACAAGATTACTCTAATGCGCTTTGTAATCTGCGCTTTGATGATACCAACCCAGTAAAAGAAGATGCTGACTACGTTGCTGCAATTGAAGAAGATGTGCGCTGGTTAGGTTTTGAATGGGCGGGTGACATTCATTATTCTTCCGATTATTTTGAGCAACTATATGCTTATGCGGTTGAGTTAATTGAGAATGACAAAGCGTATGTCTGTGAACTTAATGCGGAACAAACACGTGAATACCGCGGCACACTAACTTCGTCAGGTAAAGAGAGCCCGTTCCGTAACCGTCCTATCCAAGAAAGTTTAGATCTGTTCGCACGTATGCGTGCGGGTGAGTTTTCTGAAGGTTCGATGATGTTACGTGCAAAAATCGATATGGCATCGCCGAATATGAAGATGCGTGATCCAGTTATATACCGTATCCGTTTCGCTCATCACCACCAGACGGGCGATAAGTGGTGTATCTACCCTATGTATGATTTCACGCACTGTATTTCGGATGCGATTGAAGGTATTACGCATAGTTTATGTACCCTTGAATTTGAAGATCATCGTCCACTGTATGACTGGGTATTAGCCAATATCAGTATTGCTTGTAAACCTCGTCAAATTGAGTTCTCACGTCTTAATTTACAATACACCTTAACTTCTAAACGTAAGTTAAATGCGTTAATTGAAGAGAATATTGTTGCGGGTTGGGATGATCCGCGTATGCCTACTATCTCCGGCATGCGTCGCCGAGGTTATCCTGCTGCTTCGATACGTGAATTTTCAAAACGTATTGGGGTAACAAAACAGGAGAATACTGTTGAACTTGCTTCATTAGAAGCGTGTGTTCGTGAAAATCTGGAAGCTAATGCCCCGCGTGCGATGGCGGTGATTGATCCTGTTAAAGTGATTATCAGTAATTATGAAAATGATAAAACTGAGCAGTTAATCGCACCTGCGCATCCTAAAGATGAAAGCATGGGAACTCGAACTTTACCTTTCTCGCGTGAGTTACTGATTGATCGTGCTGACTTTAGAGAAGAAGCGAATAAAAAATACAAACGTTTAGTATTAGGTAAAGAAGTGCGTTTACGTAATGCCTATGTTATTAAAGCTGAAGATGTTATTAAGGATGAAGCTGGTAATATTACTGAAATTCATTGTTCGTACGATCCTGAAACATTAGGAAAAAATCCAAGCGATGGCCGTAAAGTGAAAGGTGTTATCCATTGGGTTGATGCGACGTCGAATGAAGCTGCTGAGTTCAGAGTTTACGAGCGTTTATTTCTAGTTGAAAACCCAGCTGCGGCTGAAGATATTCATCAAGTAATCAACCCTGAATCATTAGTTGTAAAACAGGGTTTTGTTGAGCTTGGGCTTGCTGAAGCAGTAGCTGAAAAAGCTTACCAATTTGAACGCGAAGGTTATTTTTGTGCAGATAGCAAAGATTCAACGCCGCAACACTTAGTCTTTAACCGCACTGTTGCGTTACGTGATTCTTGGGGCGGCTAGAAGCTTCAGGTTTACCTTGCCGACAGTTAGAAAGCAGTGCTTAAACTTGATTTAGCACTGCTTTTTTAATTTTAAAAGATACATAATTTGTTATAGCTATTACTTTTTTCTATTTGTTGTAGCAGAAATTATTTAGCAGTTCCATACTGTAACCATGATAATTGTTTACGTTTTAGGAGTAAAAGATGGAATTTGAAGAGATGCTCAATATTTTGTCGAGTAAAGATGGTTCAGATCTTTATTTGTCAACAGGAGCACCACCATCAGCTAAATTTCAAGGTACTTTAAAAGCACTCACTAATATCCCTTTTCAGCCAGGTGAAGTAGCCGTTATTGCTGATTCAATGATGGATAGTGAGCAAAAGGTGGCATTTGAGCAGGATCTTGAGATGAATCTGGCTATTTCAATTTCAAATGTTGGACGCTTTCGAGTCAATATTTTCAAACAGCGTAATGAAGTCTCGATTGTTGCACGTAATATCAAAGTTGAGATCCCTAAGTTTGACGATTTGAGGCTACCTGAGGTACTTAAAGATGTGATTATGGCTAAGCGCGGTTTGGTGTTATTTATTGGTGCGACGGGCTCTGGTAAATCCACATCACTGGCGGCATTAATTGATCATCGCAACTCAAATGCCTCTGGTCATATAATCACTATTGAAGATCCTGTTGAATTTGTACACAAGCACAAAAAAAGTATTATTAACCAACGCGAAGTGGGGGTTGATACCCGAAGTTTCCATGCGGCTTTAAAAAACACATTACGTCAGGCACCCGATGTTATTTTGATTGGGGAAATTCGCGATAGAGAAACCATGGAGCATGCTTTAGCCTTTGCTGAAACAGGGCACTTAGCTATTTCAACATTACATGCTAATAATGCTAACCAAGCGCTCGATCGTATTATTAACTTCTTTCCTGAAGAACGACGTCCGCAATTATTAAGTGATTTGGGCAATAATTTAAAATCGTTTATTTCACAACGTTTAATTCCTACTGTTGATGGCAAGCGTTGTGCGGCCATTGAAGTGATGATGGGGACCTTAACGATACGCGATATGATCAAACGTGGTGATTTTGGTTTATTAAAAGATGTAATGGAGAAGTCAAAACAGTTAGGTATGCAAACTTTTGATGGTGCGTTATTTGATTTAGTGCTTGAAGGGCGGATATCAGAAGAAGAAGCGATTAAAAACTCGGATTCTCCGACTAATCTTGCGCTGAAATTTAAGCTGCATCATGGCGGCATTGTGGAGCAAGCTGAAGAAAATGCCAAGAAAAATGGCGGGTTGAGTTTAGAGCCGATGGAAAGATCGCTTCCTGATGACTTAACCTTTTCTTGAACGCCCTTTATAAACAATAAAAGCGCCAGATGGCGCTTTTTTAACTTGTTGATTAATATAACAATTCGATAGCGTAATCTTTAGCGTACTTTTCAACGACAAAGTCGATATCTTTATCACCACGACCAGAAAGGTTAAGCAGGATTGCGCCTTTTTCACCCTGTTTAGCGAGTTTCAGTGCGTAGGCAACAGCATGTGCAGATTCAATCGCAGGGATGATCCCTTCTAATCTCGATTCAAAAATCCTTGATTATATCGTTTCTAATTCAACCTTCTCTCTTGGTTGGTTTTGCCATAGGTCTTTATTGCCTTCTTATTTTGCTTTCGAATGGGGCTTTTTATTTCTTTGTTTTTGTGTTTATTTGTCGCCTTTTGCTTTTCTTTTGATTTCCTTTTGCTTGCCTCGCTTACGTTCGCTTTCGGCTTGTGTGTTATAACGCACATTTTTACATTCAGAAAAGCAATACAATCATCTGCGAATTTCTTACAGGGAGTAAATATGAAAACGTTAAAAACCACAGCTATCCTTATCTCATTGGCTATCAGCGGATCAAGTATGGCAGCGGACTACTGGGCAGACTACCAGTCCTCTCGTGCTTCAGGCTCGGATCTGCGAGATCCGGCCTCGGCTATTGCAGAAGATAATATACTGCCGAATTTTTCCTACGCTGGTTATCAGTTTGGTAACCAAGCAATACCAGATTCGTCAACACTGGGTTATAAAATATTTAAGGTAACAGCCTATGGTGCCATTGCTAATGATGGCTTAAGTGATAAACAGGCTATCCGCGACACTATCGCAGAAGCTGAAAATCACATTGATAATGGTGGATCTGGTGCAATTATTGAATTTCCAGCGGGTCAATTCCGGATCAATGATAGTTCGGATATGCTAGGGATAGATTTATCTGATACTCCAGAAGGCAGAACAAACCGAAAATCGTACACAATGAAGATTTCGCGAGGCAATATTATTATTCGCGGAGCCGGCCCTGATACGGTCCTCTTTATGGAGCAAAATCTTGAGCTGATCTATCCGAGCAAAGACTGGACGACGCCTTATATTCTGCAAATCGGCTTTGACAGTAAAAATCCAGATCCCAATATTATTGCTACAGCGACACAATCTATTCTTTCTCCTAGCGGAGATAAGTTCATCACTACGGTGGCATCAGATCACCTGCGTGAATCCACTCAGACTATCAGTGTCGCAGATTCATCAAAATTACAAGTAGGGCAGTGGGTGCAGCTGACCCGACTGGATGATCGACTCGCCACCATTGAAGAGTCTGTGTATCCATACCAGCTAGAATCAGGCTGGACAGCTCTTGCTAATGGACTTAGATCTCAGGAGTTTCACCAGATCACAAAGATTCAGGGGAATGACGTGACTTTTGCGGCTCCAATCCACCATAGCGTCAACGCCGATGGCTATTGGGGATTAAAACACGCACCAATGCTGGAAAATATCGGCATTGAAAACCTAACATTTAAAGGTAACTGGCATGAGAATTTCGTGCATCATCAAAGTGGCGTGCATGATGGTGGATGGAGTGCTATAAATCTGAGTAAGGTAAGCAACAGCTGGATCGATAATGTTACATTCACAGATGTTAATGTTGGTTTGACTGCAACCAACAGTGCCGCTACAACGATTGAAGATATTACCTTTAACGGTAATCCAGGACACCTGAGTCTGGATATCAATAGCTCTACGCATATCTTAGCGCGTAATATACAAGATCCTGCGCGTCATTGGCATGCAGCCGGTTTCTCGCATCGTGCTGTCGGTAATGTGCTGACTAACTCGTGGCATGCACCTGATCGCTACCATAACTTGCACGCTGATCAGCCCTATGCCAACCTGATAGATAAAAATGAGGGAGGCTGGAACTATGGACTGATGGGGGGATCTATCAGTCAGCAGCCAAACCATTTGAAATATCTGGTGTTCTGGAACAATCGCAATACAGCAGCTGTCGGAGCTATCCGCAACTGGTCCTTTATGCGCCATGACAGCAACTATGGTCGTGTAATTATGCCCTATGTTGTCGGTCTGACAGGTTGGACTTTCGATAGTATCGAAACACAGCAAAAATATGATGCCAGTCTGCCGAGCATTCCTCAGGCGCATATCCAGGCCGCGACACAAATAGACAGCCTGTACGACGCACAGCTTCAACAACGCCGCTGCGCTACAGTTATTATTGATCCAAACCTTATTGGTGAATGGCCGTTGGCCGGCAGTACACAGGATCTCTCCTGTAACCCGCACAATCCGAACCCGCACAATGCGGTTAGCTTTACTAGCGTAACGGGTACGTTTAACGGTATTGATGAACGAGTTGAGTTAGGGGACTTTGACACTATGACCCAACTGGAATTTGATGTTCGTTACAACAATTGGAATACTGCTAAAGCCAGCTTCGTTGTCAGTAAGTCGGACTATGGGACAAACAATCCATATTATGTACAAATCTCTCAAACCGGTACGTTAAGCGCCCGAGTCAACGGAAAAGGGATCAGTGCTGGCAATTTGGGGGATGGTAACTGGCATCATATTATTATGACCCTTAATGCTAATACTCTGGGTTTGAATGTTGATGGTGTTGATCGTGGAACGCAGAGAAGTCGCTAACATCAAGTTGTATTGCCCAAACCTTCTTGGTGAATGGCCGTTGGCTGGCAGTACACAGGATCTCTCCTGTAACCCGCACAATGCGGTTAGCTTTACTAGCGTAGCGGGTACGTTTAACGGTATTGATGAGCGAGTTGAGTTAGGGGACTTTGACACTATGACCCAACTGGAATTTGATGTTCGTTACAATAGTTGGAATACTGCTAAAGCCAGCTTCGTTGTCAGCAAGTGGGACTATGGAACAAATAATCCCTATTATGTACAGATTGGTAAAACTGGTACGCTAAGCGCCCGTGTCAACGGCAAAGGGATCAGCGCTGGCAATTTGGGGGATGGTAACTGGCATCATATTATTATGACCCTTAATGCTAATACTCTGGGTTTGAATGTTGATGGTGTTGATCGTGGAACGCAG
>JABXKR010000137.1 GCA_013619145.1 Psychromonas sp.
TGCTGATTCTTGCATCTTGAGGTAGCTTGGGTATATATAAACAGATATATATTGAGAATAACAATAGTGAAAATAGGCAGACGGTTACAACAAATTGAGCAGATGGTAGAGAAACAATACGATCATATTTGGGATTGCTGCTGTGATCATGGTTTATTAGGGTTTAACCTGCTTAAGGCTCAAGTAGCACAGACCATTCATTTTGTCGATATTGTGCCGGATTTGCTGGTGCAGATAGAAAAAACATTACAACGTCATTGGTTAGGGGCGGAGCAGACCTGGCTCGTTCACTGCCTTGATGCGGGCAAGTTACCGATTAGGCAATTTTCGATTAAACCCGAAACCGATAAACACCTTATTATTATTGCTGGTATCGGTGGAGAGTTACTTATCGAACTTATGCAGTCGCTATTGCCTGTATGTGCAAATTACCATGTTGAATTTATTTTGTGTCCCGTTCATCATAATTATAAACTGCGTCAGTTTTTAATTGATAATCAGCTAGGTTTGCTTAATGAATGCCTGGTTTTTGAAAATAGCCGCAGTTATGAAATATTGCATCTCTCACCAGCAAGCTCACAACCTCTGTCTGCAGTTGGTTCAATAATGTGGGACTTGACTGATCCCTTGCATCTGAATTACTTAGATAAAACCATCAAGCATTATCAGCGCATTGCTAAAAATCCTAATGCGCATGTGAAAAGCATTATTAATCAGTACCAACAGTTACGCTGAATAATGCTATTATCTGCGGCCTGTCTGTTTTTTAATATTGAGTTTTATTATGCGCCAGCTTAAATCTACCGTTCACCCTGATATTGAGTCTCTTGATCAAAGTACTTTTTTGCGAGTTGCAACACGCGCAATAATTCTTAAAGGTGACAAGATTTTAATGCTCTATACCGAGCGTTATCATGATTATACTTTACCCGGTGGCGGGCTTGATGATGGTGAAGATCTGCTACAAGGTTTAATTCGAGAGTTACAAGAAGAGACGGGCGCGCAAAATATCAGAGATATCCGCGAGTTTGGCTTATATGAAGAATTTCGTCCCTGGTACAAAGATGATTTTGCAATTATGCATATGAAATCCTACTGTTATGTTTGTGATATCGATGCACAGTTAGGCGCAACAAACTTGGAAGATTACGAAATAAAAAATGGTATGAAAGCTGTGTGGTTAAATGTTTATGATGCTATTACACATAATGAATTAACTATTAAAAACAGCGCTAAAAAAGGGATGTCGATTGAGCGTGAGACATTTCTATTAAAGTTGATTGCAGAAGAATTATTACCTCAACAACTACAGGAAAAAGCCAGTTAAAGGAGCCTATATTCAAGTGGTTTGGTTGTAAAAGTTATTTTATATGGTCTTGCTGATTAAGAACAAACTCAATGCCATATAAGGACATCGCATAGTTTGTTGCTTGGTTTTGCTGCAGTGTGGCGCCTAGACTGATTTCTTGTTGTTTTGCCTGTTCAATAAAATCGAGCAACTCATCTGACGGGGAGCCTAATAATCGATGGCTAATTGTTTCTGAAAGGATCAAATGCGAGATTGGAAAGTTTTTAAGCACATCCGTCGAGAGTTGGTTTTCATTTTCCACAAACCAATAAATTCTAAAACGAGATAAACGAGCCATCACTAAGGCCGCAAATAATATTGAGGTTGTTTGAATTTGATCTGGATCCTCGATACAAATGTCCATTTGCTTAAAGCCACAATTTAGATCCTTGGCCAGTTCGCTACGGAGCTCGCGGCGAATGCCATCAGGAAACCAATCCTCTAAACTATGGGAACTAATTATTTTTCGTACCTGTTTTCGTTCCGGTAGTTCAGCGATCTGCTTTTTACTCATGCCGTGCACACAAAAATAACTGTCTAAGTTTTGGTTTTCGAGATTATAAACACCATAAGCCCATTTCTTTGCAGGCACCTCCTTTATCCAATGTTTTAAGTAAACTTTTGAGAACAGGGACACTAATAACCGATGCCATTGTTGCTCATCGGGCAGAGAAGGCAAACTTGCTAAAATAGAGAACCCGGAATTCTGAGCCAGTTTATAAGCAGCCCTGCATATGTTGGCAGGTAACTCCCCAAATAAAATAAGAATGGGAAACTGTTCACGACTGGCTAAATTATTAAGAATATCGACAAAGCGTAATTCATTAACAGTGAGATCGATAATTAATAACTGCTTATCACTGATATCGGTTAATACACTTTTACCATCAAAATAATCAACATGCTGCAGTCCAATTCTCTCAAGTTCTGATTGATGACTACTTTTCTGCAATGGATTTTCGGTAATGAAAGCAACGCGATATTGTTTTAACCATTGGCTAAAAATGTATTTTACGCGTTGCTGCCAACTGTTTAGGTTATGCAGTAAACTAGCTTGATTAAAGCAATACTCAAAGGAGGGAAGTTCAACTTCCATGCTTGGCATTTTGCCCACCCAAAAAATCTGAATATCTTCACGCAAGTTTAATAGTTCAATCAGTTTGTCTAAAAAGGGGGCTGATTCAATGCTATCGGGTAAAACCAATGCGCTGCCACGTGGACTGGCACTGACCATTAATATCAGTTGCTCAAGCGTATCTGATAGATAAACGAAACAATTGTCGAGTTTAAGGGAGATATGATAGGAGTAAACAGCAAAATTGCTATTTTGCTGTTGTGTAGATTGTGATGCCAATAACTGTAACTCTTGATCCGTTAATATCGAACTTTGTTGTTTGATAATTGGCATATTTGTCCTCGTAAGCTTGAGTTATTATTGCTCTTCTACACTTTGGTCGACAGGAAATTCGGGTAAAGAGGTTCCATCGTTATTTGGATAAACAATAAATTCACCGTGGTATTTAACCTTAGATTTATAATCAGTTATTTTGTATAACAGCAGATCTTGTGCAAAGGCAAAATTAATGATTGTCTGCTGATTGCCACGTACATATAAAGAAAGAGGTTTTATTAATACACCTTGCTCATCAAAGCTACTGCTTGTTTTTTCTGCACATACAATTAATGACTCTTTACCGCCACTATGGCGATTTAATTTATCACCCACTTCAAGGTCGGTTGTGACCATCCATTGTTCATTTGAAAGGGCTGAATAAAGCTTGTTAAGCTGTTCGATATTAACAGGCTGAACCTGTTTGTCGGCATCTAATACTTGGCTATAACATTTTTCTAAGTAGATGAATTGGTCTTTTAAACCTGCATTTTGTCCTAGGCTACGGGCCTGTCTTTGCCAACCTTTTAAAGTAGCCTGTACAATTGAATCAAAACGTTTCTTTTTCATCGCTGTTGTCACCCATGCACCTAAATAGTGTGCTTCACTAAGAGGGTTGTGCGGTGTTCTTCTTGATGCTTGTGACGCAGTTAATTCAGATAACGCGCTATTAATTAGTTTATAAATTTCTTGAGAGAAGAGAACCATGTAATTCCTATTGTTTGATCAAAATAAGTGGGTATATATGCAATAGTAAAATTATGACAGGCAATAAAGCGTGTCACAAGTAGATAAGTGAAAGTAAGTGCTTAAACAATACAAAATTAACTCATTAGTTATAAACTTAGCAATATTGTGGCTGATCCAATTAAAGGCAGTTAAGAGGCGATATGATAAATAAAAAAACAACTGTGTCATTGGTACTTGGCAGTGGTGGCGCACGCGGCCTTGCACATATTGGTATTATTAAATGGTTGGTCGAAAATGATTATCAAATAAAATCTATTTCAGGTTGTTCGATTGGCGCATTAATTGGCGGAATATATGCGTCAGGAAATTTAGCTAAGTTTGAAAAATGGGTTTGTGAGATAAATAAAATTGAAATTATCTCATTGTTGGATATTGCATGGAAAGCAAATGGTTTAGTACGTGGTGATAAAATCATCAGCACCTTAGTCGAGTTATTGGGTGATCAGCTAATCGAAGATTTGCCCCTTTCATATACGGCTGTTGCATCAGATATCAAACATGAAAAGGAGGTCTGGATAAACTCGGGATCACTTTTCGAGGCGATCCGTGCATCGATCTCGTTGCCACTCTTTTTTACCCCCGTGAATCGTAATGGTGTTGTATTAATTGATGGCGGTGTGCTAAATCCCGTGCCAATTGCGCCAACTTTCGGCGATCAAACCGATCTGATTATCGCGGTTAATTTAGGGGGGGCGATACAAAAAGAGATTATAAAACCGGATAAGCTTGAGCTTAAAAAGAAAAAAACAGCAGAGCAGGATGTAAATATCCATAATAAGATTAAGGCATTTATTAATAATTTTAGAAACAATAGAGAGGTAGTTCAATCACAAGATTGGGGAGCGTATGATATTGCCAACCAAGCGTTTGATGCGATGCAGAGCACTATCGCCCGTCAAAAACTAGCTGCATATCCCGCCGATTATATTATTGAAATTGCGCGTAATGCCTGTGGTACATTAGAGTTTGATCGGGCGCAAGAGATGATTGATTTAGGGTATCAAAAAGCACAGTTTTATTTACCAGCTCAATAGACACTGCATTTTTAATTAAATTTTCTATTTGTTCAAACTGCTTACAAGCGATGTACTAAACTTTAGATATTATTTATTGCTGAGTAAATCCTTGATATGAATATTTGTAAAAAAGTTCAAGAAATTGAAATCGCTTCCTATCTGGCGCATCATTCTGATTTAAAACAAAAAATCAGCCAGACCAGAGCGGATCTGAATCAAAGCTATCCGTTTATACATCGCCTTTCACTTGCCCTTTATCATTCAGAACGCGACGTGATTCAGACCCATGTTTATGACGAAGATATCGATACAAATATCCATAATTACGAAGCTATTTTATCTGAATGCAAATCGCTTAGCGAATTAGTAACAGCAGAAACGGAGCGAATTGTTAATGATATTTCGATATTTGATAAAGGCAAGCATCGCCATACAGCATTAATACGTCAGGCAGGCTATCTATCGAGTGTTACTATTCCGTTATTAATAGAGGGACAGTTACTCGGTTTTCTATTTGTTAATTCAAGAGAAAAGAATGTATTTGCAGAGGAGGTGGTACAAAGATTAAGATTGATAGCAATGATTTTCACACTGTTAGTACATCAAAATTCCGAAAAAATTAATGTTCTAAAATCGACAGTTGAGTCAATGAAAATGGTCAGCTTTGGACGCGATCCTGAAACCGCTGAGCATCAGCAAAGAATGGCGTCTTTTTCACTGTTAATCGCCAGAGAAGTTGCCGATATCCATAAATTGACCGATCTCATCATTAGCTACATCTACCTTTATGCGCCACTTCATGATCTTGGTAAGCTGATGATAGCGGATGATATCTTACTAAAGCCAGGTCCTCTTAGTAACGATCAGTTTTTAACTATGCAGGCACATACCAATAAAGGAGATGAACTTGCAGCAAAACTAATTAATGTTTATCAACTTTCAGAAATCCCTAATATTACATTACTGCGCAGTATTATACGTTCGCATCATGAAAAAATGGATGGTTCGGGTTATCCTGACGGTTTAAAAGGGGAGCAGATACCAATCGCGGTGAGAATTGTCGCGGTTGCGGATATATTTGATGCGTTAACCAGTGTCCGTCCCTATAAAGAAGCGTGGACAATTGAAGATGCTTTTGCGGAGTTAAAAAAACTTGCCGGCAGTAAACTTGATGCTGATTGTGTGAATGCATTAATCAATAATAAGCAGAATATTCTTAGCATT
>JABXKR010000141.1 GCA_013619145.1 Psychromonas sp.
TTCTGGGTATAAAAGCAATGATGGCAGCGATGGATGCTAACGACTTGCAGGCAATGCTAGAGCATTCCAATAATACAAGAAAACGGCTTTATAAACAGATTCGACCTTACCGGAAAATGATTGTCGAGCAGATTGCCAGAGGTGAGCTGGACGTTATTGTCGGTACCGATTACTTGGAGGGGATACGCTGGCTGAAAAGGGTTTCCTGGCACCTTATCCGCATCTCATTCCACTATAAACAAGCTATTCTTGCGGCAGGGAAGTAATAAACACAAGCGAGAAAATGCCATAGGGAGCGATGCATTCCCACGCAGAGCGTGGGAACGAGGCTCTCTACGCGGAAATGCAGACTGACAGCCGCCGCACCACTGGCACCCATGCCAGCACCACTAGTTCCCATGCTCCGCGTGGGAATTCAGACTGACAACTGCCGCATCAAACATAAAACTATGCGTTACCACGCAGAGCGTGGGAACGAGGCTCTCTACGTGGGAATTCAGACTGGCAACTGCCGCACCACTAGATCCCAAGCCAGCACCACTAGTTCCCATGCTCCGCGTGGGAATTAAGATCATATACCTACCAGCTTTTGCACACCTCAATAAGCCCCGGTTCTCCCAGGTGATTTTTAGCACTAGAGTACCGCCAGTGCTCAGCTGACTCGACATAACCGCGCTTAACTGGATTTTGATGAATATATTCAATCTTCTGTAACATCATTGCCTCATTTTGGATCAACTCAGGATGTACACCTTCCTGCCAAAACTGATATTCACGATCACTTTTATGTTCTTTTTTATAAAAAGCTAACTGCTCTAAAATCGTTTTTACATTATGCTGCGCAAGATAAGCAATCAACTGCTTAGCTGTATATGACTTTAAGCGCGCTATATCTTTATCTAACTGCTTACTCTGTACAATCAGATGCAGGTGATTTTCCAGAATCACATAAGCATGAACTTTCAAACCTTCCAGCATTAAAAAACGCAGTGAATCAAATATCATTTCAACCGTTTCCGGACGTGTAAAAACAGGTATCCAGTGCAATACCGTTAACGTAATAAAATGCGGCGCATCAACTTGCGTGATTTTGTAACGGCTTCTTCCCATGTGCACTCCTTTGTTAAGGTATCGCCCGACTAGTTCCCATGCTCCGCGTGGGAATTCAGACTGACAACTGCCGCATCAAACATAAAACTATGCGTTACCACGCAGAGCGTGGGAATTCAGACTGGTAACAACAGCATAAAACACAAAACTATGCATTCCCACGCAGAGCGTGGGAACGAGTCAGCTCCACGGTCTGCGTGGGAATTCAAACTGACAACTTCAGCATCAAACATAAAACTATGCGTTACCACGCAGAGCGTGGGAACGAGTCAAGACTAGCAACTGCCGCACCACTAGTTCCCATGCTCCGCGTGGGAATTCAGATTTTAAAGCAAAAGCCAAGATCTGCCCCTCAAGATGTTATGCATCATCAAAATAATAGTTCACACAGTCGCATGGGTTTAAGTAGTCTTTAATCTCTTCGGGCAGTTTTGCTGCTGAAATAACGCTTTCTATTTTCAACTCATTTTCGATTAACTCTATAATGGGCGCTTCTTTCTTGGGGATGGAGGGATCATAAATAAGCACACTTGGTTGCATTATGTTGTTTTCAGTTACGCTTATTACCAAGGCTATTTTTTTGTTGGAAAGCTGCACAATACAGCCAGGCGGATAAATACCTAATTTTTTAATTAAGATGCCTAAGACATCTTTATTGAGTTGCTTACTTTTGTTTTTATAGAGGTAAGATAGGGCATGATAGGGGCTGCGCGTTGGGTGCTTATCAGTTGGATTGCACATATTGTCAAATTCGTTGGCGATGCTGACAATTTGCGCTAATAAATTAATTTTTTTACCACTTAACTTTTTTGGGTAACCACTGCCATCAAGGTATTCATGATGTTGGCTAATAATTACACGTACTGGCAGAGGGAAATCAACAATATTTTTTGTATTCTCCAGTCCATATTGTACGTGCATTTTATAAAAATTATTTTCAGCGACCGTTATTTCTGGCTTGTTATTGAGAATGTTGTCGGGAACTTTAGTTTTGCCAATATCATGAAATAGAGCGCCTAAACCAAGGTAAATGAGCTCTTGCTTTGAAAGTTTCAGTGCATTACCTAAAATCATTGCTAAAATTGAGACATGAAAAGCATGACTGTGGTACTGCCCGCCCTTTGTTCCCTTTTTCCCATTCTCCATTAAATGCAACACGCTATTGTTGCCGCTCATTAATTTACTGCTGATACTACCTATCAGTTGTTGGGCGTCTGCTAATGCTTGTGCAGCTTGATTTCCTAGCTTTAAATTAATAGAACGAACAGCCGCTAGGGATTGATCAAAATCATTTTGACACTTTCGTAAATTACGTAGGTATGATTTATTCTCTTCCACACGTTGCTCTTTCTCTTTCCATAATGCCTCGAGATAAGCATCGGCTTCACTTTTATCTATTTTTTCTTCAGTTGTTTCGATCTTAGGAGTAGGCGGAGTAATATCACTTTTTTCCGGATAATAGATGACATACTTCAAGCCTAATGAGCGCAATACCTTGATCTGATGCTGGTCTTTAATTTTAAAGCTGCCGAAAAGAAATGGGTGATTTCTCCATGAGCAAGGAAGTTGAATATATAGACCGGGGGCAAGTCTATCCATTGCCAGTTTTATTTTGCTCATCTTCATTACCAATTAAGTTGTGCATATCTTTCATTATATGCATTATCTGCATCAATAATTAGAAATACAAGGCTGATCAATAAAATAAGGCGAAGTAGTGCAGTATTGTACATCAAACCTTTTACTTTTAACCTTTAACAAATCCCCCATTTTGAGTTGCAAGTTTGCTTAGGTATTTATGCGTATTGCTATCATTATCTTCGATAAATTGTCAGATAAGTTGTTGCGTTAAATTATCCGCTAATAAACTAACGCTGCAGTTAGGCCGCTTTCCATGGTGGTTATACAAAATGTTGGCTTATTTTAATCCTATGCTAAAAGAGGTCGTTAAAATGAACTATTTATGGCGTGACAACGTATTATTAAATGGTGATGCATTGCAGCAAAAACTAGGTGAGCAGATGGTTAGCACCCCGTTTACAAGTGTCATAGAAAATATCCTGATTAAAAAAAACACAGAGCATAGTAAATGCCAAGTTAACTAAGAGTATAACTAACTGTGGTTTTAACCGGCGCAGGAATTTCCGCCGAATCAGGTATTAAAGGTGCCGATGGCCTATGGGAGAATTACCCTGTAGAAGATGTCGCAACGCCAGAAGGCTATAGACGAAACCCAGAATTAGTCTTAACATTTTACCATCGGGACACGCTGAGTTTAAAGAGAAGAACAGATGGATGCTTTGACTTTCCCAAATTTATCCATGGATTAATATAAGCTGGGCATAAGCTCTTAGCTCCTGTACTTTCAAAACAAAGATATGTATCTTGATGAGCAAATTAAAAAAGATCTTTAACAGAGATTGTTAAGAACAGAAGAACAGGATTTAACCGTGAAAAAATTACTTAAATTAGTGCCGCTGTGGCAAAATATTATTGACTCAAAAGTCGCTCTCTATTCAGATATAGCTAACGATCTCAGTAATATTAGGGTCACGGTACACAATGCGAGCTGGTGTCCGGACTGTGAAAGAGAAGTCACAGATTTATTGGCTCTGGCGGCTGCACTAAAAGAACAAGCTCCTGCTATCCAGATAATAAGTTATGAAGATAAAGCGCGCTATAAAGCACAAAAGGCCCAAGGACAGTTAGCCATTAAATGCCTTCCGACCATTATATTTAATGACAGTCACAAGGAAATTGGCCGGATCGAAGAACAAGCGGTAACTAGCTTTAAAACAGATCTGTTAGCGATGCTATGATTTCTGTTTTTCAATTCAATAAATTGAACTATGCGTTCCCACGCAGAGCGTGGGAACGAGTTAACATAACTAAATGATTTACAAGGCTACAACATATATATGTCCTATCTTTTTCACTATCTTTTTCATAGCTGTTGAACTAGATCAAGGCTCTATCAAAATAATATAGCCTCAACCAGGCCCTGGCTAAAAACGAAGATCCTCCTGACCCTGCGCAAGCAGATAGTTTTTTAGTTGTGGATAAGCAAATTTATTGGCGTATCTAATAGGCCAGCGTCCACCAGCTTCCAGAGAGCCGCCGTGCTTATGTAGAAGCTTTACAATTTCGCAATAACCTTGCTCCGCTGCCGATAATAAGGCCGAATCCAGATCCGCTTTGCTGATGGTTTCATTCGCCAACAGCTGTTCACACAAAAATAAATAGCCGCAGCTGGCTGCGTGCTCAAGTGAACTATCCGAGCTCTGCAGCTGCCAGTTCAGGATTTCCTGCTCTTCTACGATGTTAAAAGTCGCCACTTGAAATTTACTTGCCCCCGCAGCCGAGAGGCTAGAGGCGCACCGGATAGACTGCTGTTTATCGAATCCGCCTAATTTATTGTGCAGTGATTTCAGCAGATCAAAATGCTGGTAGACAGCCAGACGATCGATCAAAGAGTCACAACTATTTTCAGCTGCAGTATACTCAAGCTCAATATCTGGATGATCGAAGATAGCTTCGATACTGGTCGATTGTTTTAGACGTAATAACATAAGCACTAGCCCGCAGGGTAAAATAACTCTTTCAGCAGGTGTAATATAATGCAGCCAGGGAAGCCCATTTATTAGAGATAAGGCAACCATAATGGCTCTTAACTTCTCTGTTTTAGGCGCAGGAGAGTCGACGTAAAGATCCCGCAATAGTGCCTCGAACTCATCACTCAATCCAAGCTGGGTCTCTAAGGTATCCCCCATAAAACTATCTTTCTCATTAGTCAGTTTTTTCCAGTCGATGTCTGCAAGAGTGCCTCTGCAAAAATCCTCTTCACTGAATAAACCAGACTTTAGCAGTTCCTTCACCAGTTGAGTATGTTCTACTGTCAGGCAGTTGTGCAGCTCTTCCGCACTTAACTGAGCATGGCGAATATAGTCAACAGCCAGCTCGACTCCTGCAAGTTTTAATATAGTGCGATGCAGAGCATCTCGACTGGAGAAAATAGATGAGCCCAAATCTGTCATAAACTCAGACTTCAGCAGAGAAAGCAATGATTCTCTATTATCAAGCTGCCAAACCTGTCGACTAATTAAATTATCAACCATTACAAACTCATCCCAGCTGAAACTTGAAACACCGTCGTGATGACCATCTTCGCAATAATCGCTGATCGCTCCCTGCGGATAGCTAACCTGATGCAGATAAACTTGGCCCGGCTGCCAGTGGTTAAAAACAAACTCCGCCTTTAAAGCTTTGAATAGTCCCAGCGAGTCTGCGACTGGAATTTCAGAGTGAGACAGGTGGTAGGCAATAACAAGGTTTTCTGACATGATCTGTCCTATGGGTTTGATTCAACTTTAAACTCCTATTAAAGCTCAATCTCCCGGCACACGCAATATTCAATTTCCGGGTATTTCATCTCTATTGATCATCATGTTGTGCTGTAGTTATTTTATGTGTTTACGGCTTGATTAAAGGTTATATAAGTGACTGCAAGGTTACAACTTAATCGCCGTAAAGCCCCGAATTATCATACAGTTAAATACGATAAAACAGGCCTCCGGCACAGATCCGTACGTGCGCTACTAACGCATACGGCTCCTAC
>JABXKR010000147.1 GCA_013619145.1 Psychromonas sp.
TCGGAGATGTGTATAAGAGACAGGGGAAGTCCCAGTGCTGCGGGCATTGTTTGATCAGTTATTAGAAAATAAAAAACGGCGACGTCGTTCTGCCGTCCATGAGCGTATTTGGTTTAACCTTGCGGGTTATGGTTTACGTCCGGGATTCGGTTATCCGATTGATGACTGGCGTATTGAACAAATTTGGGACTTGTATCAGCAAGGGCTGCAGTTCAATCAGGAAACGCAATGCTGGATTGACTGGTGGACCTTCTGGCGTCGCGCATCGGGGGGCCTTAATGCAATACAGCAGATTACTGTATATAAGGATATTGCGGCGTTTATTAACCCCTCAGCATTAACCAGTAGAAAATTGCAGGCCGAAGCCAAGAAAAAATCCTATGAAGATATGGTTAAATTGGTGGCGACATTGGAGCACCTGCCTGTTGAAGACAAAACCCAAATCAGCCAATGGTTATTAAAACGCCTGGAAAAATCCAGCGAAACAATGACCAGCTGGTGGGCGCTTGGCCGTATAGCATCACGCATTCCCTTTCACGGTAGTGCGCATAATGTCATTGATAAAAACGACGTACAAAGCTGGCTCCCGCAGTTGCTCAAAGTCGATTGGAAGAAAAATAAGCAGGCTGCGTTTGCGGCAGTGTTAATGACACGTATGAGTGGTGATCGACGTCGTGATCTTGATGGCGATTGGCGCAACAAGGTTATTGATAAATTAACTATCGCAAAGGCTCCCGCCAGTTGGATAGAAATGGTTGAAACAGTTAAAAAGCTGGATGAAGCAGAAACCAAACGAGTATTTGGTGAGGGCTTGCCAGTTGGATTGCAATTGATTCAATGAATCAGAAAATGTTTTAGTCAGTAGCGTCGCGGCGAAACTTAAACGGTTCGAGAAATTAAATATTGGCCCAACAATGTTAAAACCCATGTTTTTTTAGTATTTGATGGTAAGTACCGTCGCGTTTAATAGCTTCCAGTCCTTGATTAAAATCGTTAATAATCTCTTCTCGTTGAGAACTTTTTAGTGACACCATTAAATAGATAGGAGAAACAGATAAAGGCGGTTGAATAAACACAATGTTATTTAGTCTTTGTCCTGACATTGTGAGCAGTTCATAACGAAAAACGTCAAAAGAGATAGAGATCATGTCGACTCGTTTTTTTAAAAGTTTACGAACATTCAATACTGGTTTCGTTGCAGTTTCTTTATTGAGATAATCGGCAGCATCAAACTCTTCATTATTAACCCATCCCTGGCTTACTCCTATTGTATAGGGTATTAACTCTTGAAGTTTTGAATAATGGGTAACATGCAGTGATTTCAGGGCAACAAGTCCCACCTCAATATTATAAATTGCGGCGCTGTATAAATACTTCTTACTCCGCTCCTCACTGTAATATCCCCCCATCAAAATATCATATTGCCTATTTTCGACTAATTTTAGCGCTCGTGCCCATGGAATGAATTTTACAGTGGCATTATGACCTGCTCTTTGAAAAGCCGTTTTGACAATAACAGTAATCACACCCTCATCCTCCATCTTAGCTCCATAGAATGGAGGCCAGTCGACGGTTACCATTTTTATTTCACGGGCATTAACCATCGCTACGCTACAGCAAATAATGAGGGCTATGACCTGTAATAAGTAATATATCCATCTGTTTTTTTTCATTTCATCCCTTTTTTGGGGAAATGCGAAGCTTGATTATAAACAAAAAAAACTACCTTATTCACTCAGTATAACTTAATAAAAGAGTTCGATACTTTTGCTGTTATTTCATTAGCGCATAGATCTTTTAAGCTATTTTCTAGCCCATTGTAAATGAATTGTTATTTGCACTTGGAATTAGCCACCTTGCTAAGCCTGTTGTTAATGAATGACGAGTGGTTAACATCAACACTTCCTTTTTCTACCTTTCAGCGCTGTTTTGGGGATAAGAGGAAGCACTATCAGACTGATCCCCAGTAAGGTCAGCCAGTCGGGCAGTTCATTAAACCAGCACACTCCGAATATGGTGACAAAAATCAGACCTGAATATTCAGCTAAAGCGATTTGTGTTGTTGGTGCCTTCTTATAAGCAATAACCGCTAATCCATTGTAGGTTAGAATAAGAGTGGCACTTACTACAACCCAAATGAGCTCTCTAGCTGTTACCGGTTGCCAGTATATCCAGGCTAAAATTCCCGACAGTGGTACAGATAACAGAGTGGTCCACATCAAAGTTGTAATCACAGGCTGTTCACTCGGGATCTTTCTCACCAAGACATTAAATAGAGCCAGTGTGCATGCTGTTCCCATTGCGAACAGGGCTGCCCAGTGAAATTGCGATGGCCGCAGAACAATCAGCACACCTATAAATCCGATCAAGGTGGCAATAACTTTACTGCTGTTTGGCATCTCCTTTAATAAACAGATGGATAATGGAATCATTAAAAGAGGTGCCGCGTAAAACAGGGCATTTGCCGTTGCTAAAGGCAGATAAGTGATGGCGACCATCATACAGCCGCTGCCGAGCAGCACTAAGTGAGCTCGAACTGCGGTCACCTTGATATTGGTTAAGTCACGTTGCGATTTTGCTAAGCGCAGCCAAAATGGCAGTATCAGTAACAGGGATACCACTTGGCGTATAAAAATATACTGGTATGGCGAGATCCCGCCAGCAAGCAGTTTGACGGCAACATCAGAGAGTGAAGCCAGCAAATTACCAATAATAAGCAGTACAATGGCTAAGTTTACCGGGGATAGATTGCGCATCGCTATTGAATTACTCGGCAATTATTTAGTTAAGCGCATATCGATATGCGGGATGCCGTCTTCTAAATACATTGCACAGATAGGTTTAAATCCATGGCGTTGATAAAAAAGCTGCAAGTGATGTTGTGCGCCGATATCAATGGTTTGTCCTGGCCAGAGGCTTTCACACTGCTGCAATGCCTCCTTAAGCAATTGATGACCGAGGCCATTGCCTCTAGCTGTCTCTTTAGTGGCAATGCGGCCTATGCTGACATTATCAAAAGTCGTCCCAGCAGGGAGCAACCGTGCACAGGCAACAATTTCACCGTTACTTACACCGAGCAGATGCTGCACATTATCAAGGTTGTCTTTGCCGTCCAGTTCCGGGTATGGGCAGGTCTGCTCAACAACAAAAACATCCACTCTTAGCCTGATCAGTTCATAAAGCTGTGCTGTGGAAAGTTTATTAAAAGGGAGTAGTTGCCAAGAGATCATTTATCTGTCCTAAGAGTTCAATATAACAAAGGAATGTAGCAACTCAGGAAGGCAGAGGCATTAACTTATGTTAACTCTTTTCTTTTATGCGCGATTTAATGCGACTTAGGCTGATATGGGTGATGCCAAGATAAGCGGCGATCTGATAATCGCTTAGTCGCTCACGGAGGTGAGGATAGTTCCGGCAGAAAATTTCATTGCGTTCTTCGGGAGTATGCAGCAGCATAAAACGTTCTTTATTTTCTTTATACATTAGTTGGGTTTCCAGCAGCTTAATATATAAAGGGTGTGATTGATCTCGCCATTGATAAAGAGATGCAATCGGCAAGCAAAGCAGGTTTGTCGGGGTCAGTGTTTCAACTAAGTAAGGAGAAGCCTGCTTGCGTATAAGCCCCTCAAAACCAATTATCCAATCTTGCTCCCAGTAAAACTCCTTACTGAACTGCTTTCCCTGCTCTGTAAGATAACAAGCGTGGCAGATGCCGTCTAAAACGAAATAGAGTGAGTCGGCGACTTCTTCCTGGTTCACTAAAATATGTCGAGCAGGGAGCTGCAATGGCTTCGCAATACTGATTAATGCGTCAATATCTGCAGTGTTGAATCCATGTTGTGCTAATTGTGCAGTGAACAGAGTGCTCATAAGATCCTTATTAAGACGGAAAACGCTGAAACTGAATCTCATACTAGCTTAGTGTATTGAGTGTGTGCAAACGCCAGCAGAAAAAAAAACAGGCCGCCCAATCAATGAGCGCCTAGTTTTTTAGTAAAATTAAACTTAATCTAATGGCTGATGTTTATGAACTAAGCCAAAATCGTCAAGCACTGCATATGCACTTGGAATAATAAAGAGCACCAGCAGGGGCGAGGTAAAAAAAACAAATACGATAGATATTACGATCGGTTTTACGACTTGTACCTGCAGGCTCGTTTCCAGCAGTAAGGGTAATAAACCTGCTGATGCTGTTGTCGATATCAGCCATCACAGTAACAGTGCGTTGACTTTCAATGCGTTTAATACGTACAAACGAGCAAATCGGTGATCTTTATTGCGCAGCTGTATCTGTTTGAGCCCTGTAACGAATAGTTGTGATAAATAAACAGTAAATGCAAGAGCAAGAAAGTGTATTAATTGCAACACACCTTTTGGGATCTATAATGAAATAGATGGTAATTGCGGTTTGAAAGCGCATAAACTTATGGGCCATTAAATCTGTGGATTTCCCTTTTATTTCAATTTCAAGTTGAAACCATATTGCCAGGTTTGCATCCTGTATTTTTGGCAGCAAGATAGCTTCATAACCTTCTAATTAAATACTATTAGCGGAGTCAATATGAGTCGATTATTTATCAATAACAAAGCAACCTTAGTAGACGATGCCATTGACGGTATCTTGTACAGTAATAAACATAACAATCTGGCGCGTCTTGATGTTGATCCGCAGATTAGAATCCTTGTCCGAAATGATTGGCAACAAGATAAAGTCGCCCTTATTTCCGGTGGAGGTTCCGGTCATGAGCCTGCCCACGTCGGTTTTGTAGGGAAAGGTATGTTGACAGCGGCAGTATGCGGTGATCTGTTTGCTTCGCCAACTGTAGATGCAGTACTGAATGCTATCGTTCATGTGACAGGTGAAAAGGGGTGTTTGGTTATTGTAAAAAACTATACCGGTGACCGTTTAAACTTTGGTCTGGCTTGTGAAAAAGCCAAGAAAATGGGCTTGAAAGTGGAGATGGTGATTGTTAATGACGATATCTCCATTCCTGATAATATTAATCCTCGCGGCATCGCCGGCACGTTATTTGTGCATAAAGTTGCAGGCTATGCAGCTGAGCAGGGCGCTAATTTAGCTGAGGTGAAAAGTGCGGCGCAAGGGGCAATTGATGCTGCTGCCAGTATCGGTGTGGCACTGTCCTGCTGTTCATTACCGGGTGAAGAAACCAGTCAACGCATTGCCGAAGGTAAAGTTGAACTGGGACTTGGTATTCATGGTGAACCCGGGTTTACGACTATTGATTTTATCTCCTGCCGTGAGCTGGTGGCCATTATGGCAGCCAAACTTAAAGCCTGTTTATCTTCTGCGGATGCAAAAGTGGCCGTGATGATTAATAACCTTGGTGGGGTGTCACCACTGGAAATGAGTCTGATCTGTAAAGAGATTCTGGAATCACAATTACGCGATAATATTCACCTGGTGCTTGGACCTGCTGCGTTAATGACTTCCATTGATATGAAAGGTTTCTCGATCTCTTGTCTGCAACTCAGCGATACACATTCAGAAGCACTGTTGGCACCTGTAGAAGTAGAGGCCTGGATTCAACCGATTGAATTACGTCAGTTAGATGTAGTAAAAAAAGATAAAGTGTCGAGTGATTTTGCTTTTGCAGTGTCTGAAAATGCAGTGATAGCCGCTGTTGTGGCTAAGGTTACCAGCACGTTAATCGCGGCGGAAAAAGAGTTGAATCAACTTGATTTGCTGTTGGTGAACAGCTTGCAATTGCGATGGGCGGTTCTTCAGGTGTGTTATTTTCAATATTCTTTACTGCTGCGGGGCAGGATTATAACCAAAACGGCAACACAGTGATGGCGTTAAGAGCGGGTCTTGAACAGATGATGCAATATGGTGGGGCGAAACCGGGTGATCGCACTATGGTTGATGCTATGCACCCGGCCTTTGTTGCCTGGGAAACTGACGGTTTCGAAGCGGCGATTGAAGCTGCGCGGATCGGGGCTGAAAGCACTGCCACTATGCTTGAAGCGAAAGCGGGGCGTTCATCATATCTAAGCAGCGACAGCTTAAAAGGGGTTAAAGATCCTGGTTCACTGGCTGTTGAGCGCGTATTTGCAGCGTTTAAAGTTTAATTTGTAAAATATCAGGGCAGTCATAGCTTTTTAATTAATGCTATGGTTGTCCTATTCACTTTCTAGCACGTTAAATCATAGTAATATTGACTGATAGAGAATTGCTCCGATAATTCAATAATCCCCTCATCGAAAATGCAGTAATTCCCTGAATACCATACAGATCGCAATTATTGTCTTTGTATATTAAATAATTAGACTGGAAATAAGTAATTTTGCAGATTGGTTATACTATTAAGTAAATAGAAAATACCTTATAGATAAAGGAGTTATCATGAATATCTTAAATCGGCTGAGTATAGCGTTTTTCATGATATTACTCTTATTCCCCTTTTCGGAAATGCTCGAGAATTTACTATTATCGCCAGCCCTCAAGCACCGCACAAGTATCTTGATAACGGTGTAATTACGGGGATTGATGTCGAAGTTATCTCTCAGGTTATGAAGCGGCTTAATGTAAAGTACAAAATC
>JABXKR010000154.1 GCA_013619145.1 Psychromonas sp.
GTGCAAGATGATATATATCATCCATATTGTTCTGTTGTTGCCCCACATTATTTATCATTGAACTCATCTCAATTACCTCCTTGGATTTCCAATTCCTGTTGCAAAGAGCCTGTCGCCGATAGCCCGATAATTTGCGTCACGCCAAGGCTTTTAAGTGCCCAGATATTCGCGCGATAGTTAACTTCATGCGGTAATAGCTGATGGGCACTGCCATGCCTTGCTAAAAAAAACAGCTTTAATTCACCATACTGACCTTCGATAATTTCAGCTGAAGGCTGACCATAAGGTGTTTCCAGCAGGTGTTCGGCAATGATATCCAGACCTTCAAATTGATAAATTCCAGTTCCACCTATAATTGCGAGCATATTGTTATTCCTTTAATGGGAGATGATCAGTTGTTGTGATAATTCGTCGATCCAATTCTTTATCTGGTCTCTTACTAGGCGGTAACAATCCAATACCATTGTTTCATCTGTCAGCCCGTTTGCCAGCTTAGGAGGATCATCAAACTGATGACAAATAACTTGGGTTTCGCCATTAAATGCAGGACAGCTTTTGCTCGCGTTGTCACAAACCGCGTAGACCAGATCAAAATTGATATTAGAGAATTCACTGAGCAGTTGCGAGCTATGCTCATTAATATAGATGCCGGATTCCTGCATCACTTTAATGGCACAGGGGTTGAGTCCATGCGCTTCGATACCCGCAGAATAAAATTCAACATTAGCAAGGTTAAGGGACTTTGCCCAGCCTTCCGCCATTTGACTGCGACAGGAGTTGCCGGTGCATAAAAATAGCACTGTGGTTTTTTGCTTCATTGTTAAGATCCTTATGTTTCACTACAAGAAGAGCCATAGGCAAAGCAACTGTAACACCGGTGATGCTTCATACTTATTCTCTGCTGCTGACTGACTTTTAGATCACTGCCCATTTCATATTCAAGATCATCATCAACCAGAGTACAGGCATAAATTTTCATTATCCCATCTCGTTTTACGACCATTTTAGAGGAATGGCACATAAACTTTTCACGGCTTTCAGCACTTTGATACCGGGTCATACAGTGCTCACTAATATGGGGGACTTGTGGCAGTGCCCCCGGCACTAGAAAATCGGGAAAGGCAACCATAGGCAGATCTTCAGGCAGTCCGTTGAGGGCAAAAAGTTGTTTGAACCCCTGTTCAATCTCAGCTGCATTTTCATCTTGTTGAATATGGCGAGCGACAGAAACAGGAAAGCCACGCTGGTGTAAGGCATTTAAGCCGGTAATCGCCTTGGCAAAGTTCCCCTCGCCGCGATGGGCATCATGGCTGTCAGGATGCAGATGATCCAGGCTAACCCTTAATGAGATAGGATAGGGGTTAGCCGTAAGTTTGCTTAGCTTATCTAAGCGTTTCATTAAGGGCTCGGTGCCATTCGTGAGCACCAGAACAGGTTTGTATTGTGAGGCATAGTCAAGAATCTCAATAATCTCCTTAACCAGAAAAGGCTCGCCACCGGTAAAGGAAAACTTCTCGATATTCATTTGCAGAGCCTGATCTATATAGGGTTTAACCTCGGCCAGCGTTGGTGAACCTAAGCGTTTATCGGCTGGGTTTGAACCTTCCAGACAAAAGTCACAGGCCAGATTACAACGTGTTCCTGTATGAAACCATAGCTCTTTTAAACGCTCAGGTTGGATATAACCGCGCGGATTGCCTTGCGGGGTGAAATTCCAGGCGTTTGATTTTTTAGATCTTACCATTAGCAGCTCCTAGCAGCATCCGCTACTGTCGTTTTGATCCCTGCTCTGCTCAAAAGGCAGGCCGGTTCCACAGCCATCAAAGATGCCAAAGTGCGTATCAAAATTACCGATAAATTCAAAATGCGCTTTAAATCTTGTGTTATGGAGCATTTTCCAAGTGTTGCCACAAACGGGAAAGACTTTACCTGTTTCTATATAGTGGTGTTTATCCAAGCTAAAGGCATTGGGCTGTTGCGCTATGCTGCCTTTATAGATAACGGCCTGGCCATAATCTTCACAATGGCTCTCAAGATCGGGCAGCTTAAACAAACGGTAGGTTGCCGAGAAAAAGTTGATATGTCCTATTTTGGCGCTTATCTTGGGATTATCTATGCTGATAGGTCTGTCACTAACCAGTCGCGGGTCGGCGAAGCCTGCTTTTTTTGCCAAATTGACAAAATCGTTCCAGTACAGAGCACCACTTAAACATTCACCATAGAGCAGGGGATCATCAACCAAGGTTTGCGCAACACGGCGATCCGCATAGACATCGGAGAAGTAGATTTCACCACCTTGTTTGAGTAATTCAAACGCCTGCTTTAAAACCGCTTCCTTGTCCGGAGAGAGATTGATAACACAGTTAGAAACAATAATATCGAAGCTGCCGGGTTCAAGATCTAATTCATTGAGCTTCTCAATATAGCCCTTTTTAAAACTGGTATTGGTTTGGGCAAAACCAAATTTTTTCCCATGGTATTGGACATGGCGATTAGCGACCTCAAGTTGCTCATCCGTCATATCTACGCCAACCACTTCACCTTGTTCGCCGACCAGTTGCGCCAGGGCATAAACGTCACGACCGGAGCCGCTACCAAGATCGAGGATTTTGGCGCCTTCTAATAGCTCAGGACAAACCAGACCGCAACCGTAGTAGCGCATCATAACCTCATCGTGAATATTGCTCAGCACAGACTTTAAGTATTCTGGCATCGCATCATCTGTGCAACAGGCGTTGGTTTGTAGATCGTCCGAGCTTTGTAAGGTTTTTCCATAATATTCCTGAACGTGATCATGCATAATGCGATGCCTTTACTAGTCGATTTATTTGCGTAAATAGAGCTTGCCTAGCTGGTCGTTTATCCTGAGCAAGATCTTGCCTTAATTGCACTAGTTGTTGCTCAGTATCTATATCGTATGTGGGGGTTGTCTTGGCAACTCTGCACTGGCGCGACTTACAAAGTTGTTCAAGTGATGCGCCAAGCTGCTCCGTACTCCAAGGTAAATCTGTCATATCAGGCCAAGGCTTGTTAGATGCCATAATTGTTACACCACCATCAACAGCAGGCGATAGTGCGACATCATAGTTTTTTAAAGCTTGTATGATTTGCAAATAATCTTGCGCCGTTAAGATAGGCGCATCACTGCCGATATAAATGATTTGCTGATGCCCCAGCGATCGAAGCTGCCTATCTAAACTATTAAGGCGCTGACCTAAATTGCCTGCAACTTGCGGAATAACTAAAGTCGGTTTGCTGAGTAACTCTGTAGCCCATTGTTTGTCACAATCATGAGATGGAGAGATCACTATTTTTCCTTGCCAGCAGGTTAAATCTTCCAGAGCACAAGCGAGTAGAAGTTGGGCAAAAATTAATGCTTTTTCAGCCCCTATGGTTTGAGCAAGGCGCTGTTTACCCTGATCTAATGCCGGGCGTTTACAGACTAAAACGAGTGTGCAGTCGTTCGCTAATAAATTGATAGTTGTCTCCTACTTATCAAAGGGTTTCTTTTTCCTGATTAAAGTGACCTGAGAAAATAGATTTAAATTTCAGTCTCTTGCTAATATAATCTGAGATCAGATTAAGCAATAACTAAATTAGTGCTTTTTATGATATCAATATCGCTTTAGTGCCAAAAACCGAGCTCCGCAACTAATGCTGTTTAGAAAAATGTTCATTTGCTTGAGAATGCTGTTGCTAGAATTTAACAACTTCGAACAATGGCAAGCAGATCCGAGAAACCAGAGCGAAACAATTCAAGCATGGTCGCTCTAGCATTTTTAATAATGTGCTTGAAAATGAAAAAGATTAACACGGCCTAACAATAAATAAGATTTGATGCCTACTCACTATTTTATTTGAGGGTTTTATTCAGGGACCAATTGTAATCTAAGTATTCAATATCAATATCCCCACTTAAAGAACCAACAGAAAGCAAAAACAATGAAAATAGAAAATTAACAAGCAAGCCGTTTATGATTTTCATCATAATTAACCTCTTCGCCAGTTATGATATTTACCGAGCCACATTAATATTTTTTGTGGTGCATGCGCTCGCTTCCATTCACCGGCTGCGTATTTGTTAGCTTCAGACATGGTGGGGTAAGTATGTATGGTGCCTAAAATTTTATTTAAACCAAGCCCGTGTTTCATTGCTAAGACAAATTCAGTTAGCAAATCTCCTGCTTGAGCTCCAACAATAGTCACTCCCAAAATAGTATCTTTACAGGGCTTAGTTAAAACTTTAACAAAGCCTTGATCTGTGCCATCAGCAATTGCACGATCTAAGTCATCAAGCCCATAACGAGTAACTTCATATGCAATACCTTGCTGTTTAGCATCTTGTTCATTTAATCCCACTCTTGCGACTTCAGGATCAATAAAGGTCGCCCAAGGGATCACAGAATAATCAACTTTGAATTTTTTAAACTGTCCAAACAGCGCATTCACCGCTGCATACCATGCTTGATGAGCTGCGGTATGGGTAAACTGAAAAGGCCCGGCCACATCACCGGCGGCGAAAATGTTCGGATATAATGTTTCCAAATAGTCATTGGTCATGACAGTGCGCTCTGTAGAGACGCCAATCTCCTCTAAGCCATAACCATTGAGACGAGCGACTCGACCAACGGCACAGATAAGTTGGTCAAACTCAATATGTTTTTCTTTGCCTTCGTATTCAACAACCAATATTTTACTATTGCCATTTTTTTCTAATCGTAAGGCTTTATGCTGCGTCAGTACCTGTACGCCATCCTTCTCTAATGAATCTTTGGCAAGCTCTGAAACTTCAGGATCTTCTCTGATCATAATACGAGGTAACATTTCAATTTGTGAAACATTTGAACCTAAACGGGCAAAGCTCTGTGCCAATTCACAACCAATTGGTCCACCACCTAAAACGACTAAACGCTTAGGCGCATGATCTAATTTTGCAAATTCATGCCAAAGAGTATCACTGGTTAAATAACCCACCTCTTCTAAGCCCGGTATAGGCGGAATAAAAGGTTGAGCTCCCGCAGCAATAATAATAGAACGCGCGGTTAATCTTTGGCTTGTTCCATCATTTAATTTTATTTCCACAGTCCAAGGGTCGACCAACTTGCCGTAGCCTTGCAGCACTTCAACACCCAGTTTTGTATAGCGCTCTACGCTGTCATGAGGCTCTACGGCCGCAATCACTTTATGCACCCTATCCATAACATTTCGAAAGTTAAAAGTTGGCGTTACCGATTGCAAACCATAATGGCTGGCAGTAGATATCTGTTTAGCAATTTTTGCACTTTTAATTAAAGCTTTACTGGGAACACAACCATAATTTAGACAATCGCCTCCCATTTTATGAGCTTCAATCAAGGTGACTTTCGCTTTCACGGCAGCTGCAATATAAGAAGAAACCAAACCAGCCGCGCCTCCTCCAATGACTATCAAGTTACGGTCAAACTGTTTTGGTTTATTCCATTTAGCATATACTTTGCGCTGCTTTATACGGGCGACAACTTTCTTGGCGATCCAAGGAAACACCCCCAACAAAGCAAATGACAGCAATAAGCTAGGGGACAAGATGCC
>JABXKR010000161.1 GCA_013619145.1 Psychromonas sp.
TTTAACCCCTATAAATGTTCCCTTAACAAGATTGAACTATGCGATTTTCGAGAGAAAAAATCCTGAAGATGCAATTGTAGATGCGATAATTGCTTGGGAAGGTATGTTTAGCGGGGCTTCTGAAACTTCATTTAAAGTTACAGGGAGTATTGCAAAATACTTAAAAAATGCGGAGAAAAGAGAAGCCTTTATATCTAGGCTTAAGGATATTTATAGTTTTCGAAGTAACTTTGTTCACGGTAAAAAAAGTAAAAAGTTAAAGAAAGAAAATATTGATGATTTACGTAAAGAAGTTATTGAAATTGGACTTGATTGTATTAAGAAATTGTTAAAAGATGACGTACTGCTAAAACTGGATCCATCTGAAAGAGTTAAACAAGTTATGGTACTTAATTAACAATTAAATGGTTATTATTTATCTAAGCCAATTCGGCTGCGCATTCCCCGTCCATTTTTATTGAAATGAACGACTGCTTTAGCAAGAGAAAACATGGATGTTTTCTCTAATCTCAGTCAGTACAGGGATGTAATGTCTGAGATGGTGCGTTAAAAAGCTGTTGGGCATTTCAATATTAAAAAATGGCTCGGGCAGCCTTTCTTTTGGTTACTTTTCTTTGGCTGTGCAAAGAAAAGTAACACGCCGTCAAGGGCGAAACTCCAACAATGAAAATTACACCAACCGCTTCAAGCGCAAGCCAGCAAACAACCAAATCTTCTACGAAGTTTTTGTAACCAGTGATTAAGGCAGAAGCACAAACAAAAAAGCGATAACCATTTGCATGATTATCGCTTCTAAAATTTTGCCAAGATTAACAGTTAACCTTCGTAATCAAGCGGATCAGTCACACCATTTTCCGCAAACGCTTCCAGGCGTTCAACACATGAGCCACACTTGCCACAAGCTTTTTCACGGCCGTTATAACAGGTCCATGTTTTGCCGTAATCAAGGCCCATTGCTAAACCGTCTTTTAAAATGCCAATTTTATCGCTATTTAAATAAGGCGAGAAAATTTCAGTTTTCTCATAATTAGCTATTGCCGCCACATCATTCATCTTCTCAACAAACTCAGGACGACAATCCGGATAGATAGCATGATCGCCAGAATGCGCGCCGTAATAAACTTTTTCAGCTTTGATAGAAACGGCATAGCCAATCGCCAAAGAGAGTAAAATCATATTACGATTAGGCACCACAGTAGAGAGCATATTCTCTTCTTGATAATGGCCAAGCGCCACATCAATGCTGTTATCGGTTAATGATGAGCCACCAATTAACTGATTAATTGCTGAAATATCAATTACTTTATGGTTAACTCCCAACTCCTGACAAACGCTGCGCGCCACTTCTATCTCTTTGATATGACGTTGCCCATAATCAAATGTTAGTGCATACGGAGTTAAACCCTGTTGAATGGCTTTGTGTAAAACGGTGTAAGAGTCCATCCCTCCCGAATAAATAACAACGACTTTTTTGTTCATAATGCTTGTATTTCCTACTCTATTCACTTATAAATCGGCTCATATTAATGGTGACCAATATCAAGCGAGTATAATACGTCAATGCAGCAAAACTACAAAGTAAATGAACTGTTTCAAACCATCCAAGGCGAAGGTTTTTACACTGGCATGCCTGCAATTTTTGTACGTTTACAGGGGTGTGATGTTGGTTGTGCCTGGTGTGATACTAAAAACACTTGGGATATCGATCCCGACAAACAAGCTCCTTTGAGTGAGTTGTCTGATCATAGTGATCAGTCTAGTCAATGGGCAGACGTCAGCGCGCAAGGTATTATTGATGAAATAAAGCGTTTGCGTTATAGCGCTAATTTAGTGGTGATCACAGGTGGTGAACCCTGCATGGTGGATCTGCGTGAACTTACTACTCTTTTACATGAGTTTGGTTTTCAAACACAAGTTGAAACCAGTGGTACTTATCCAATCTTGGTGGATGATAATACCTGGGTGACACTTTCACCTAAAGTTAATATGCGCGGTGGAAAAGTGGTATTACAAACTGCACTTGAACGCGCTAATGAAATTAAACATCCGGTTGGCAGAGAAAAAGATATTGAGCAGTTAGATAAACTGCTGGCGCAATTGCCATCGACGCAGGATAAAACTATCTGTTTGCAGCCTATTTCACAAAAAGCCAATGCCACCGAACTATGTAGCCGAGTTTGTATTGAGCGAAACTGGCGTTTATCGGTACAGGTGCATAAGTATCTGGGCATTGACTGATTGTAACTACTCAGCTTATTGCCATTTCATCCGATTTTGTTGTCGAAAGTGCTCATTTATACTTATATACCCAAATTACTTGAAGATGCAGGAATCAGCAAAACGATAAATGATGATATTCTAGGCAGAAGGCTGATGATCTAGTTATTCTAAATCAAAGCCTTCTAACAACGAAGAGCATCGTTTATCGTCTTGCCCTTCGGGAGATTCGCCCGAAAGCTAGCACTGCGTTGTAACACTTGAAAAGGGAATAACCATTCTCATCATGTTACGCCTTGTTCTAGCATCCGGGCGAAACTCTGAATCTGCATCTTCAAGTAGTTTGGGTATAAACTCCGCTCTTTCTCCTAAAACTCAAATGAAATGACTGCAATCTGAATAGTTACGATGAATTTAAATATTAACTGCATCTGTATTTTTCTCGCTTGCCTTGCTAGGATCGTTTTTTTGATCCTTGCTAGGTATTTCTTTTGACCATTTCCGCTTCTACTTTAAAAAAACATCTCTCTCTCGTCTTATATAAAGATCAATTTCGTTTAGCACGCCGCATTGACGGTGCAATAAAGCAAAATACCCCCGAAAAAGTAGAAGATGCTTTAGTTAAAATTGCCTGTGATATCCAAGTTTCAATGGATATAAGAGAGCAGCGTTTAACTAATCTACCCGAAGTGAGTTACCCAGACTTGCCCGTCAGTCAGAAAAAAGATGAGATTGCTGAGGCGATTCGCGATAATCAGGTGGTTATTATTGCCGGTGAAACTGGATCCGGTAAAACCACGCAGATTCCAAAAATCTGTTTAGAGTTGGGGCGCGGTGTCAGCGGACTGATTGGCCATACGCAGCCGAGACGATTAGCGGCGCGTACCGTTGCCACCCGTATTGCCGAAGAGTTAGGTTCAAGCTTAGGTGAAACCGTCGGTTACCGAGTTCGCTTTACCGATAAAGTCAGCGAGCAATCCTATATCAAGTTAATGACCGATGGGATTTTATTAGCGGAAATTCAACACGATCGTTTTTTAAGTCAATACGACACCATTATTATTGATGAAGCACATGAGCGCAGCTTAAATATCGATTTTCTACTTGGTTATCTGAAACGCCTATTACCGCGCCGTCCGGAACTGAAAGTTATTATCACCTCTGCAACCATCGATCCTGAACGTTTTGCTAGCCATTTTTCAGATAGAACTGGCAAAAATGCACCGATTATTGAAGTATCAGGGCGAACCTTTCCCGTTGAAACCCTGTATCGTTCGCTTGAAGATTATGCCGGTGGCGATCAAATCGAAGGGATCTTTAATGCGGTTGATGAACTGCAGCGAATGGGCCGTGGTGATATTCTTATTTTCATGAATGGTGAGCGTGAAATTCGTGATACCGCAGAAGCGTTAAACCGTCGTAATTTACGTGATACTGAAATTTTGCCGCTGTTTGCGCGTTTAAGTGTGGCGGAGCAAAATCGTATTTTCCAGTCGCATCGCGGACAGCGCATTGTTTTAGCGACCAATGTGGCAGAAACCTCCCTTACTATTCCCGGTATTAAATACGTTATTGATACGGGGACGGTGCGCATCAGTCGCTACAGTTACCGCACTAAAGTGCAGCGCTTACCGATTGAGCCGGTTTCTCAAGCCAGTGCTAATCAGCGTAAAGGGCGTTGCGGGCGTGTTAGTGATGGTGTGTGTATTCGCTTATATGATGAAGATGATTTTCTCTCTCGCCCTGAATTTACCGATCCGGAAATTCTGCGTACTAACCTTTCTTCGGTTATCCTGCATATGTTGGCGCTTGGTCTGGGTGAATTAAACAAATTCCCTTTTGTGCAACCACCAGAAGACAGGAATATTAAAGATGGTTTATCACTACTAGAAGAGCTCGGCGCGGTTAATTTAAATGCCAAGGATCCCCGTAAAAAACTCACCGCATTAGGTCGCCACCTAGCAAAACTGCCTGTTGATCCGCGTTTAGCACGTATGATTTTAGCTGCTAATCAGTTTGGCTGTGTGCATGAAGTGATGGTGATAAGTGCGGCATTAAGCATTCAAGATCCGCGTGAACGTCCAATGGATAAACAGCAGGCGTCAGATGAAAAACACCGCCGATTTTTTGACAAAGACTCAGATTATATGGCCTATGTTAATCTCTGGAATTATCTTAAAGAGCAGCGTAACGAGCTTTCCAGTAGCCAGTTTAGAAAGATGTGTCAGAAAGAGTTTCTGGCTTATATGCGTGTGCGTGAATGGCAGGATATCTACGCGCAAATCAAGCAGGTTACAGATGAGTTAGGGATTAAAGTTAATCAGCAGCCGTCAAACTTTGATTCTATTCACCAGGCATTATTAGCGGGGCTGTTATCGCATATTGGTTTTAAAGATAAAGAAGCAGAGTATCTCGGCGCGCGTAACAGTAAGTTTTTTATGTTCCCGGGATCGGGCTTATTTAAAAAACAGCCTAAATGGGCGATGGTTGCCGAGCTCGTTGAAACCTCAAAATTGTTTGGCCGGGTCGCCGCACGGATTAAACCGGAATGGGTTGAGCAGCAAGCACAACATTTAATAAAGCGTAGTTACAACGAACCGCATTGGCAGAAAAAAGTAGGGGTCGTAGGCGCGTTTGAGAATCAAACCCTGTACGGGCTGCCGATTGTCAGTAAACGCAAAGTGACTTATACGCAAATAGATCCTGCATTATGTCGCGAACTGTTTATCCGTCATGCGCTCGTTGAAGGGGAGTTTATAACACGTCATCAATTCTTTAAAGATAATCAGGCACTGCTTGAAGATATTGAAGAGTTAGAGCATAAATCCCGCCGCCGCGATATTTTAGTTGATGATGAGACTCTTTATTATTTTTATGATCAGCATATTCCCAGTAATGTTGCCAGTGCTAAACAGTTTGATAGCTGGTGGAATCGTGAGAAGAAAGCAAACCCTGAGCTGTTAAATTATCAACGTGAAGAAGTGATGGCGCATGGCGCGGATAAGGTCACTGCGAATGCTTACCCTGATTTTTGGCAGCAGGGGCCTTTTAAACTTAAATTGAGTTATGCCTTTGAGCCGGGCAGTGCACAAGATGGTGTTAAGGTTGATATCCCGTTAGCACTGCTTAACCAGATACAAGCGACTGGTTTTGATTGGCAGATACCAGCGCTGCGTGAAGAGTTATTAATCGCGCTGATTAAAACCCTGCCTAAAACAGTGCGTCGTAATTTTGTACCAGCACCGAATTACGCAGAGGCGGCGATGGCGGTAATGGAACCGTTAAAAACGCCATTATTAGAAG
>JABXKR010000156.1 GCA_013619145.1 Psychromonas sp.
TCATTATTTAATGTAATTAAAGAAAAGAGCAAAGTAAAAGTAGTTTGCTCTTATTGTAGATATTTTGCGCCGTGACGGAGATCGCAAGTTTAACATCTTGTGCTGTCTATTTTTTGAGCTGAAGAGATGTTTTACAATTACTATAAACAATAAAGTTGTACAAATATTAACCTTGTGCAACTTTATTGGCAAATTAGGATTTTAACTTACTGTTTATTAATGCTAATTGATAAATATCTAAAAACACACAATAAAAATAATAATGATATATGCGAATATTTCGGCGGAATTTTGTAGAGGATGTTATTCACAAGAAAACAGACTTGCTGAATAATCTGAACGCTCAGTTGTTTGCAGAACTTTTCCAGGATGGAAATTTTTCTGTTGAGCTTGCTCTATTGATGCCGCCGTTTTGAGTTTCAAAGGCTCGCGCTTTGAAGCTGTTTAAAGCCGTACTGGAATGGTTCTAGTACGACTTAGTGAGGAATGGATTCTAAAACAGCAAGTTAAACATACCGACTTGTAGTCGTTTATGTTGTTATAACCTTTCATTTCCAGCCTGTTCTATGGCTGATAGCATGAGTTTTTTCTTATGCTGCGCTTAAATTGACCACTGCGAGGTGCGGTTGTGCTTAGCCATTAACCGCGATAGCAAGGAAGAGCTTAAATGAAAAAAATACTTTTTATCGGTTTGATAGCGGCCTCTGTGTCTGCTCAAGCTGATTGGTATTTCCGTGGGACGCCTAATAACTGGGTCGCCACTGCAATGGAAAATGTATCGAGTAATACCTATCAAACCTGTCAAAGCTTTGGCTCTGACAACCCTAGATTTAAAATTGATCGTTATGGCGATTGGAGTCAGAATTTTCCGTCAACAGGCGATGTGTTGGTAACAGCAAATAGCAGCCAACAAATCACATGGAACAGTGATACGCTGAGTTTGTCGATGGTAGAAATGGCTGAATGTGGCGAGATAATAGTCGAAGATAGCTGGTTTTATCGCGGCACATCTAATGACTGGGTTACCACCGCAATGGTGAGTAGTGACAATGTTAATTTCTGCAGTGAGCAAAGTTTTGCAAATGTGTCACCCCGTTTTAAGATTGATCATTATGGAGATTGGTCTGAAAATTATCCTACAGCAGATTTCATTGTTGAAGGTAACAAAAGTTATACGGTTTGTTTTAATGCACAAAGCAAGCTAGTAACCGCTGTTCCACTTGTCGTCGAGGATACTGAAGCACCTGTAGTGGCTGTAAGCACTGCTACGGGAACTTATAACGCTAGCCAGCAAATTAGCTTAAGTGTCACTGATAATCAAGACTCGGATCCACAGTTATATTGTACAACCGATGGCACAACGCCAACTGAGCTGTCAATGAACTGTAACAGCGAGACGTTCTCTGCCGAAAATGTGACTGAAAATGGGGTTGATCTGGTATTAACTATACTGGCTATTGATGCGTCTCAAAACAGCGCGATCACAACCTATAATTACACCATCAACGCAACTAATCCGGATCAATATACGGTTATCTATTATCAAAATAGTGCCAATCATAGTACGCCTAATATTCACTATTGGAATGTTCTGCCTGCATTAACTGCAACGACTTGGCCGGGTGAAGCGCTGGTGTCTTTGGGTGATGGTTGGTATAAATATGATTTTTCACAGCAAGTAGAGACGGCGCAAGTTATCTTTAATGGCAGTGCAGGTCAAACAGCTGATTTAAGTTTTGCTGCGGCAGCGCCCTGTTATCAAAATAATAGCTGGGTGAGTATGGACCTGTGTGATGTTTCAGACAAAACTGCACCCGTTATATCTGCATCACCTGTTGCAGGTAGCTATGAGCAAAGTAACCTGAATATTGCATTAGCGGCTACAGATAGAGATCCTAACGCAGCTATTTATTACACGCTCGATGGTAGTACACCAACAACAAGTTCAACGCTATATACGCAAGCAATAAGTATTGCCGATATTAGTGACGGTGTGGTTGATGCGCTTGTCAAAGTGATCGCGATTGATAATGATTTAAATCAATCAGCAGTTGCTGAATTTACCTATTCCTTAAATGAAGACAGTACTGCGCCCGTTATTATAGCGACGCCACCTGCGGGTCATTCTGAAACTGCCGTCGCTGTTACATTAAGCGTTAATGATAACCGTGATGCGAGTCCAACGCTTTACTTTACGCTGGATGGTAGCAAAGTGACAAGCTTAAGCGCAGTGTATAGCGGTCAGACATTCGATATTAGTAGCAATACCACTATCAATGTACTTGCTGTTGATAATGCGGGTAATGCACAAGAATCTTCACTTAGTTACCGTATCGGCAAAGTGAATATTACGCGTTTCGATCCTCGCCAGGAAACGATCTACTTCTTACTTACGACACGCTGGTTTGATGGTAATGCGGAGAATACTGTTGGTGATAACTGGTGTTCATGGACTGAAGAACGCAGCACTGATGATATCATCGATGATGGTTTTACCGGTCCTGAAGATGTGACATGGCGCGGTGATTTTGAAGGTCTCTGAAATCAAATATAACAGCGATCCTAAGCTGTTCCCGCTTCCTGATGAGTGGGCCGGTTGGGTTTGGGATGAAGCTAAGTACCTAGCAGGTGAGTCGCAATTTCCAAATGGTTGGGAATATGATGGTTTAACATCTCCAGGTACTATTGATGGTGAACCCATTCCGCCTTATCAACGCATTCCAAGTCGTCGTCCGTTTAATGCGACTGATATAGCTAACTATGATTTGGACCAAGTTGATGCGCAGGGGATTATGAAGTATCAATGGCCGTCAAATCAGTCCTATGTTTATACTATGGATAACTATCAAGGCCGTCCTCTAACTTATGAAGAATACAAAAATTCTAAACAATGGTTCCACAGCCAGGGCTTTGGAAGTGAAGATTCGTTTGATGTTTATCCAAATGCAAATCTGAATAATATTCATGAAGATCTGCCAGATTTAAATACAGAGAATCCAGCAGTACGTGATTATCTTGTCGAGGCATATGGACGTTATATCCGTATGGGCCTTGATGGTTTCAGGGTTGATACCGTAATGCATATTGACAAGAAAACGCTCAACGATATGTACTGGCCCGAGTTTAACCGCATCGCCAAAGAAAGCGAATCTGCACGTGGTGGCTCTGATTTCTTTATGTTCGGTGAAGTGGCAAACTTTGTTGGTAATATTACGGATAAAACGTCGCAGTTACGTCAGCAGAACTACACCTGGGACAATAATAACTTTGATGTAAGCAGTGATAATCATATGCTTAACGGCAATGAGTACCGCACGCCTGATTACAGTGAAATGGCACCCAACGGTGATGCAGAATACCATTTTTCAGTGATTGATATGGTGTCTCATAATGGCTTCACTAATGGCCATGGTGGCGGTTATAACGCCGCATTGGGTAATGATTTTGCATACAACGATGCAACATTCCTGACCTGGTATGCTGATTCACATGATTATGGCCCAAATAAAGGTGAAACTCGTTATCAGGGGGATTTTGCGCCATTATGGTCAATGCTCTTTACTTTCCGTGGGATTCCAATTGTTTATTACGGTTCGGAAATTCAGTTTGCAGCGGATAAACCAAATGACTGGCCTGGTGGCGGCAGCCAAGGAACTGAAATGTCATTAGAGAAAACAGGGCGTTCATACTTTGGTGATCATTTACAAGGGACGGTGACTGCAAGTAATTTTGGTGAATATCAAGCAAGCGGTGAAGTAAGCAATACCTTGAGTAATGATTTAGCGCAGCATTTAATGGGATTGAACAAAATACGCCACGCAATTCCGGCGCTGCAGATGGGGCAGTATAGTGTTGCTGATGCTGACGGCGGCTGGGCACGTTACCGTCGTCGTTTTGTCGGTAATGTAGGTGGAGTTGATATTGACTCATTTGTTCTGGTTGGTGTAGGTCAGGCAAGCTTCAGTTTCAGAAATGTCTTACCTGGTACCTATATTGATGCCGTGACAGGTAATAGTATTACCACCGATGGCAGCAGTATCTCCTTTAATGTGACAACGGGGGGTGATGCCGGACTTGCCGTTTATGTTCTTAACGGCGCAATTACCGCAGCACCGGGTAAAATTGCAAATAACAGTCCGTTCTTGAACTAACAATACTCTTCTAAGAACGACAACAGTAAGCCTCTGCCTCACGGTTGGGGCTTTTTTGTTTTAATTTAATGATCAAATGTAATGCTAATCTGTTTAAAAAGGGAAAGGTTTTCGCTGGGCGGTGAGGAATTTATCTAAAATGGCTTATAGTCACACGCAGACGATCAGCGATGGGCAGCTGTAAACTATTGGCGATAGTAACGTGCAGCGTTAACCATAGCTAAATTTGCAAACAGATTCGTTACGTGAAGGGATAATATTTTTTGGTGTGTTGATTTTTAATTTTTGATATTGCCTTGGCGTTAATAGCCAAGGCAATGTTATCGCAGAGATTATTTATTAATAAGGTAGAGATAATTAATCATCTAAAACATTTAATAAGTGTAATAGATGGATAAATAGATTAAACAGATTTAAATATAGCGAAACAGTTGCGCGGATATAGTTTGTTTCGCCACCGTTAATAATACGGCTGGTATCAAAAAGAATGAAACCTGACATGATTAATACTACAACGCTGCTGATAACCACCTGCATGATTGGAATTTGTAAAAAGATATTTGCAATCATGGCGATAATTACAACAATCATACCGGCCATCAAGAAACCGCCCATAAATGAGAAGTCTTTACGTGATGTTAATACATAAGCCGACAGGGCAAAGAATATAAGTGCCGTCGAGCCTAATGCCTGCATAATCAGTGAAGCACCGTTTTCCATCGCTAAATAATGATTCAGCATGTTGCCCAGTGATGCGCCCATCACACCTGTGAACATAAATACCCAGAACAGACCTTTACTGGAATCGGCTGTTTTAGAAACGACAAATAACAGAGCAAAACCCACTAGCATAAGAACTAATGAAGCTGTTGAACCAATATTTATCATAGTTGCGATAGTTGCAGTTAATGCAGAGAAGGCCAGCGTCATACCCAGCAAAATATAAGTGTTTTTCAGCACTTTGTTAATTGAGACAGTGCGGCCTTGAGTTTGTGTTTGAGTATTAAACATAGGTGAATTCATACGCTCTCCAAGATAGTTGTAAAAAAAATGTTATAAATAATCATATCATGATCATGACATATATTGTCAATAATTAATGGATATTATTAAATATAATATAGAGTAAATAGAGAGAGATGTATATCTTGCATTCTACTAAGATGAATAAGGTGTAAATAGGGCTGAAGTTTGTAAGTGAAAAAGTAAAAAAAAGGCGCTTTAAAAGCGCCTTGTGTTTATTTGTTGAGTATAAAAGGCTTATTTAGCGCCTTCGATAATGCCAGCAAACTCTTCAATAATTAATGCAGCACCACCAACTAAACCACCGTCGATATCAGCTTGTGAAAATAACTCTTTAGCACTTGCAGCTTTAACACTACCGCCGTAAAGGATTTGTACTTTTTCAGCAACAACTTTGCTTTGCTCAGCCAACCATGAACGGATATGAGCGTGAACTTCTTGAGCTTGCTCAGAA
The DNA here is from genome assembly GCA_013619145.1 of Psychromonas sp. Lineage (GTDB taxonomy): Bacteria > Pseudomonadota > Gammaproteobacteria > Enterobacterales > Psychromonadaceae > Psychromonas. Next base: position 5,629 of record JABXKR010000156.1, read on the forward strand.
GTAGCAACTTTACCAGTACCGATAGCCCAAACTGGTTCGTATGCGATTACACAGTTTTCAAGCGCATCAATACCAGCAACGTCGATTACTGCTTTAAGTTGAGTTTCAACAACAGTAGTTGTAACGTTAGTTTCACGTTCTTCAAGCGTTTCACCGATACATAATACAGGAACTAAACCGTGTGCTTGAATAGCAACAAATTTTGCAGCAACAACAGCATCAGTTTCGTTATGGTATTGACGACGCTCAGAGTGACCAACTAAGCTGTATTTAGCACCAAACTCTTTAACCATTACTGGAGATGTTTCGCCAGTGTAAGCACCTTCAACATTTGTACTTACATCTTGAGCACCAAACTCAATGCTGTTATCAGCTACTAAGCCTGCAACTTGTTCAATAAAGATAGCTGGTGGGCATACAGCAACTTCAACGTTTGTTGCAGCGTCAGCAGCAGTTTCGATGCCTTTGATTAAAGTAGATACAGATTCTTTAGTACCGTTTAATTTCCAGTTACCCATTACAAGAGGTGTTCTCATGGTGTTCTCCATTGTTATTAATTAAAATTATTAAAACTGTGTTGATTATAAATGACTATTTGCCGAAACCTACTTATTTTTACAACTTACTGTAATTAAATTAGGGTAAAAAACAATAAACTGATCTAAAACAAACCTAATCAATAATATTTATTCGATTTTCTAAGCTATATAGTAAATATTTTTTAAGTTAGTTCTTTAATTTCCAGTGTTTGCTGTTGACTGTAGTATTGTGCTTCTATTGAGTTCGTTTCCTCAATTGTGTGCTGTACATCTTCTTTATCAAAAGCTATATCGCCCCCGTTTATAATTCCGGAGTCTTTAGTAATAGATTTAAAATCAAAAAGTGTCGTATCACAAAGATGCGAGGGTACAACATTTTGCATTGCTGTAAACATAGACTCTAAACGACCTGGAAATTTGTCATCCCATTCATTGAGCATGTTTTTAGTGATTTGACGTTGTAAATTAGGTTGTGAGCCACATAAGTTACAAGGAATGATGGGGTACTGTTTAAGCTCTGCATATTGCTCTATCTCTTTTTCTTTGCAATAAGCAAGAGGGCGGATAACAACATGCTCGCCATTATCTGAAACTAATTTTGCCGGCATGGATTTTAGCTTGCCGCCAAAAAACATATTTAGCATCAGTGTTGCCAGCATATCATCACGGTGGTGGCCAAGGGCAATTTTAGTTGCGCCTAACTCTTTTGCAGTACGGTATAAAATGCCACGTCTTAAACGAGAACATAAACTACAGGTTGTTTTACCTTTTTCAATTTTGTCCTGCACAATACTATAAGTGTTTTCTTCAACAATCTTGTACTCAACACCTATTTTTTCTAGGTATTCAGGTAAAATATGCTCAGGAAAACCGGGTTGTTTTTGATCTAAATTGACTGCTACTATCGAAAAATCAATGGGTGCTGCTGCACGTAATTCAAGTAGTATATCAAGCATGGTAAAGCTGTCTTTGCCGCCAGATAAACATACCATAATACGATCACCGTCTTCGATCATATTATAATCCGAAATTGCTTGCCCCGTTAAACGACGTAAACCTTTATTAAGCTTTTTTAGGGTGAATTGCTTTTTTTTTGTAAGAATCTCGGACATGATGGGACCTTGAATTGAACGGAGTTATTATACTAGGCGCGCATTGTACAAAAAGTATTTTAAGATGCAAAGCCCTACATTGGAAGTAGGGCGATTAAGCTGGAAGGGAAAGTGAACTTAACACTGTTTAAAGGGGACTGGGACGGGCGATTAAGAAACCTTGAATACCATCAATGTACATATTCTCAAGAATCTGTTTCTGCTCTAGGTGTTCGATGCCTTCTGCAATAACACGGCAGTCCATGCGATGCGCCACATCTATTATCATACGCACAAATTGCTGATTAGCGCTGTCACGTTCGATATTACTAATTAAGCTTGCATCAATTTTTACAAAATCGGGTTTAAGCTCTTTGAATAAACGAAATGAACCGATGCCCTTACCGAAATTGCAAATTGCCGAGCGCGTCCCCGTTCGTTTAAGCATATCAAAAATACGTTTGCTAGCAACAAGGTTACTATCAAGTACTTCTTCCTGCATTTCAAAGATCAGAGATGCCGCTATGTTGGGTTCTCGTAATAACAATCTCTCCAACCAAACAATAAAGCTGCTATTTTGCATCGCAGAGCTGGTGACATTTATTCCCCAGCGACAGCTACCATCTGTTTTATGACGACATTGGCTTACTACCGTTTCTAAAATAAGTTGCTCAAGTTTCACTATCATATCAGTACGTTGAGCCATGGCAAATACCGTATCTGTGGGGATCATATTGTTATTATCACCAATGAAACGGGTAAATATTTCTTGATAACCTTTCATATTACGATGTATTGCCTGAATAGGTTGATGTAATAACATTAAGGCTCTTTTCGAGATGATTCCATCTATAATTTGACGCCAGTGTTGCTCACCAAACTGGCTGTCATCGCAATCTTGTTGTTCAAATGCCCAACTATTTACTCCGTCAGTTTGCGCTTTTGCTAACGCCATATCGGTTCTGGCTAAAACTTGTTCTGGTAACTGCCCCGAAATGATTGCAGATATACCGTTATAAGCAATGCTATCTAATTTATTTAGCGCTTGGTATTGATCGAATTGAGTTTTTAAATCTTTAGCAATGTTTTGTGCATCACTGACACTCATTTCACGGGCAATAAGTGCAAAATCGGATCCGCTGATTCTGAAAACGGAGATAGCGGTAGTTCGATCTGTTACTTTGCTAACAATATTGGCAATATTAACGATGTAATCATCACCTTGCTGGAAACCACGTTGCGAGTTAATTGAATTTAATTCACTCGCTCGAATAATAAATAATATTGCGTGTTTTTGTTCGCCATTTTCACTTAATATTTCGGTCAATTCCTTGCGAAATGCATGGCGGTTATTAAGACCCGTTAGATTATCCATGTTCACTTGTCGTGCAAGTAATACAATCTGTTTTTCTTGGTTTTGCAAGGCGCGGTGAAATAATTTTTTCTGTTCATGTAATTGTTCTGATACTTTAGCAAATGGACTGGGTGTTGAATCTTCATCAGATATTTCATGCACAAGCGTTATTTCAATACCTTTAAACAGGCGATAGTAAATAATATTGATAACTGTTGATGCAATTATCAGTGTCGTATAAATCGTAAAAAGAATTTTTTTCAGGAGGGCTAACAGACGGCTACTTGTAGCTTTATATTCAATTAATTGATTTCCGTTGTTTGAAATAACAGTAGTGGATGAAATTGGCAATAAATAAGATAATATCTCTAACTGGTTGTTTTTATAGATCAATGGCTTAGGCTGTTTACTGTTGCTGATCTTAATATAATCAAATAGTTCATATTCTACAAGTAGGTTTACCTGAGCTACATTAGTTACTATTGACATTTCACGTAAGTTAAGTTTTTGCGAAATTAACTCTTGCTGCTGCAATAAAAGCGGATTAAATATGAACTTTATGACAAAAGTGATCAAAATTGCGAATAATATGATAATAAAGTTACTTACCCAGAGACTTTTTTTGTAATCGTTCATCGAAATTCACCCCATGATTTTAATCGCAATTTAAATCTAAATTATATAGCAAGCAACTGTAACGTTTTTTTAGATATACCTCTTTATATATTAGTAATAAAATCATCTAATTAACAATAAATCAAATGCTTTTAGCACTATTTTCTATAATCTGGTTGATGGCTCTGTAAAAGATGTTTGGTACTGGCAGCTTGTGGGCGGTTAAATATCTCTTCGGTACGATTGTTTTCAACGATTAAGCCATTGTGCATCACAATAGTTTGATCACTCATATGGCGTACCAAGTTCATATTATGCGCCACAAATATATAACTGGTCCCTCTTTTTTCTTGAATATCTAATAATAGGTTAACTATTTTAAAACGCAGTGATATATCCAACGTTGCTAAGATTTCATCGGCGATGATGATATCTGGGTTTAAGATCATAGCGCGTGCTAGTGCTACCTTATGTTGCTGTACGCTTGATAACATATTTGGGTAAAAATCGAGATAATCAGGTAATAAACCGACCAAATTCAAGGTTTCATGAATTTGTTCATCTATTTCAATGGTGCTGAAATTGGTATTAAGTTCCAACGGAGCCGCTAATATTCTGCCTATAGTTGCTTTAGGATTCAGTGAGTCACTTGGATCCTGAAATATCATACGAATGGATTTACACCTTTCCTGTTGAGATAGACTCGAAAGTGCTTCACCTTTAATGTAAATTTCCCCCGAGCTGGGTGAAATCAAGCCTGCAATCATCTGCACTAACGTGCTTTTTCCTGAGCCACTTTCTCCAACAACACATAATGTTTGACCTCGTTCTAAGGTGAAACTTAGCGGGCCAAGCGCCTGTCTGAAACCAGAAGATAAAAATCGGGCGCTACGTTTATAGTTTTTACATAAATTACTTACGCTGAGAAGTGTTTGCATGTTGGTTTTCATCTAATGTTGGAAAGTGACAACTGATCACATGTCCTTTGAAATTTAAAGGTTCAGGGTTTGTTACACAGCTTCGTTGTGCTCGCGGGCATCTTGGTCCTAAGCGGCAACCGATAGGTAACTGGTTAGCTGATGGTATGTTACCCGGTAGCGTGTATAACTGGCTTTTATGACTAATAGATTCATCAAACTCCAATATTGTTTTAATCATAGCTTCTGTATAAGGGTGCATTGGGCTATTGATTATTTGCTTGTAACTGCCTGATTCAACAGTTTGACCGCTATAAATCAAAGTGATGTAATCTGATAAGTTACTGATACTGCCGAAGTTATTACTTAATAATAAAATCGTCGTACTGTGTAATTGATTTAATTTATACAGTAAACGAAAGATTTGTGCCCGGGTAACGGCTTCCATAGCGGTTGTCGGCTCATCGGCAATTATTAAGCTTGGATTGTTCGCAATTGCCATTGCTATCATCACTTTCTGGCAAATTCCTTCTGACAATTCATGGGGGTAACTTGCTAAAACCGTTTGATCGTTTTGAATTCCGACTTTATGTAATAACTCTTTTATTCTCTGTTGCGTCGATTGTTCAGGAACGCGTTTTATTTTACTTAAAAACAGTTTTTTGACAGAAGTAGTCGGCAGTACCTCTTTAATTTGTGAAAATATTTTTTTACTTGGATCTAAGTATGATCTTGGATGCTGAAATATCATGGCAATTTCTTTGCCCATAATTTTACGGCGATCGTTTGCAGAGAGTTTTGTTAAATCAGTTGCTCCTAAAAACATACGATCCGCAGTCACTGTCCAATTGGCATTATGTAAGCCTAAAATTGCCTTGGCGATCAGACTTTTTCCTGATCCAGACTCTCCAACCAAACCATGAATAGATCCATCAACAATCGTTAATGAAGCTTTATCAATAACACGCACTTTGCCTTGTGCGGTTGAAATATCGATACTTAAATTACGTATATCAAGTAACGCCATTATAGATCTTCTCCTTCAATCACTGCGTGACGTAAACCCTCAGTAAATATATTAAAAACTAAGATAATAATAAAAATTGCAAGACCGGGAAAGAAAACAAGCCAGGGTGATGAATAGATAAGAACAATGCTGCTGGCAATTAATGCCCCTAATTCAACATCTAAAAATTGTGTACCAAAGCCTAAGAATCCAAGTGTAGAAATTTCTAATATTGCCATGGTAAAAATACGATTTAACAAGGTGATAATTGGCTCTAGAATATTTGGAAATATCCCAAAACGTAATAGACGTACATTGGTCGCACCATCAAGGCGTAAGGAGATTATATACTGTTTGTTTAATTCATTTTCAATACTGATATATATGCCACGTATGAATTGCGGCAACAGAGAAAGGGACACTGCAATCAGACTGTTCTCATAACTAGGTCCGAACATAACAATTAAAATAAGTGCGGTAAGCAATGTTGGGATAATTAAAAGTGCATCGAGTAGGTGATGTAAAATACTTGCTTTTAACCCTTTAGTTAACGCAGCTGTTGCACCGATTACACTCCCTAAGATGGAAACAGCAATCGTTATCGCTAGTGCGCCACCAAGGGTCAATTGAATACCTTGAATTAAACGAGCTAATGAATCTCGCCCTAAATCATCTGTGCCTAAGATATGAGCTGAATTTCCACCTTCAACCCAGTATGGCGGTAATAGTAAATGTTTTACATATTGTGTAGAGGGAGCATAAGGCACAATATAATCAGCAAATAGGGTAATTAATATCAGAATTAAGCTTCCCCACATCGCAGTAATCGCTAAACTATTTCTTTTAAATATTGACCATGTATATTGCAATGGTGATTGGATTTTTTCCTCATTGAATTCGTTATTAATCAACATATAAAGATTTCCGTTTGATTGGTGAAATAATCATCAGTAATATATCGATAAAAATACTCGATAACAAAATGAATCCAGAAATAATAAGAATAGCAGTAGGCAGGGCAAGGTAATCACCTTCTTTAATACTGCTCAATAACCAGACCCCCGAACCCTGCAGAGAAAAAACAATCTCTATTACCATCGCAAAGGAGATAATCGTACTTAATTGTAATCTTAATTGATGAATAATAGGTGGTAATGCATTTTTCAGTACATGGCGAAAAACAATCTCTTTTCTGCTCAGACCCTTAGCGTATGCCGCTTTTACATAATTACTTTTCATCACCATGGTGATTGAGTGTCGTGTTAAACGAATAATCTCAGTTATTAGGAAAAGGGATAAAACAGAAGATGGCAGAATCAGGTGCGCTAAGCGGTTGAAAAAGGCATCTAACTGATATGTATCAGCGGCCAATAGTGTATCAAGAAGAATAAAACCAGAAACCACTGGAATTTCAAAAACAGGACTGATACCACCGTCAATCGGCAGTGGAATTCCGAGTAACCTAGGTAACATGGTTGTAATAACAGCAAGCCAGAATACGGGTAACGCAAGACCAATCAGTGCAATTGTCATGATCAAATAATCAAGCAAACTGTTACGGTTAAGTCCTGCGAATATACCAAGTGGTATGGCAATAATATTGGCAGTGATAAATGCAATAAAACACAGCTCAAGTGTGGATGCAAACGCAGTTAAGCCCTTAATCAGCATAGGTTGCTGATCAATAGAAGATAATCCCCACTCTCCCTGTAAAATAGCGGACATATATTTAACATACTGAATAATGTAACCTGCATCTGCATCTGCTAATGTGTTTTTGCTTGACCAATAGGTCAATATAAATGCGATAACGGACAGAATAAACGCAGTAATGAACAACAAATTGAGGCGACGAAACAGATAATTAAGCATATTACTGGGCTTCTATTTTTCTAACATTTTGGAAATCTATACCCGTTAACGCATTAACGTGTAAACCTGATATATTTTGATTAAATGCATCGAACCGTAGTACATGAGCGATCGGATAATACGGGCGCTCCTGCTGAACGATATCTTGCAGTTGGTAATAATTTTTAATGCGTTTGATAAAGTTAGGTTCTAACAAAGTTGAATCTAATAAATCTTGTACTTCCGGACTGCACCATTGGCTAGAGTTACCCTCTAATATTGTTGCATCACAGCTAAGTAATGGTCTGAATAAACTATCTGGATCCTTTATATGAACATCAATTCCTGTTAAGTAAGTGTCATAATTACCGGAAGCTAAACGCATTTCAAGTTCAGAATGAGGTAAAGATATAATCTCACTGCTTACTCCTATATCGAATAAGTTTGCTTGAATTAACTCAGCTGTTTTATGAGAATTGGGATTGAAAACCGAATGATCAATTGGCGTTAGAATAGTGATAATGTTGTTAAAATCAAAACCATTTTCTTTTAGCATCTGCAATGCTAATTGAGGGGTGTATTGTAGTTCAGCCGATCTTGGATTATATGCCCAGGATTGTTTTGCCAATAATGTATCTGTTGCTGTTGCACTTTTAAAAAAAACTGCATTGACAATAGTCTTTTGATCAATTGCATAACTTAATGCTTGACGAATTTCTTTCTGTTTAAATGGTTTTTTTACACTGTTAAAGGACCATAATGCAACATTGGCTGTAGGTATACTGCTAAGTACCACACTCGGGTTTACACTCATTGTATTTAACTGGCTTGGCGCAGGATAAGTCATAATATCGCACTCTCCAGATAATAACTTTGCGTAACGCTTGGTATTATTGGGTGTTACATCAAAAATCAGGTTTGTGATAGTGGGCCTGCCACCCCAATATTGAGGATGAGAAAGATAGCGAGTGATACCTTTTATCTCATAATTTTTAAACTTATATGGTCCTGTACCAATGGGATAAAAATCAATTCGCTCCGGGTGACCTTTAGATAACAGGTTTTGTGCATATTGTTCAGAGTGAATAACCCCATAGTGTGCAGCCAAATTTGCTAACAGGGTGACATCTGCTTTGTTTAAAATAAATTTGACGGTGTAGTCATCAATTTTAATAATATCAGCCACTAAATTTGTAAATGGATGGTTAAAAAAGTAACTGTCAGTCACACGGTTTACAGAGTGAAAAGGGTGATCTTTATCTAACATTCGTTGAAAGCTGAAAATCACATCATCTGCATTAAAAAAACGAGTTGGAGTGAAATAATCTGTTTGGTGAAAATTAACATCTTTACGCAAGAAAAAAGTATAACTTGATTTGTTGTCGTTTTGTTGCCAATGCGTTGCCAAGTCAGGTATAAATTGCTTTGTGATTGGATCTATTTTAACTAAGCGGTTGTATAACTGGTGAGTTGTAGCATCCAGCGTAGAAATGTCGTGGCTAATTTGAGGGTTAAATGATTGTGGCGTATTTTCAGGACAATAGATCAAACTGTCTGTAAGAGTAGATTCGTTTTTGTAACATCCACTTAATAGCAGTGTAATTGTAAAAGCAAATAAAAAGCGCATGATAAAATCAATTATTCCATTTGAAATGAGTGTAAATTATTTACTTATTAGAGCAATAATACAGATAATTATTAATAACATAGATCAATAAGTTGAAGTTTGATCGCTATTAAATGTGTCGTTCTTCGATGATTTTCATAACTTTGCGTGTTAACAGTAACGCTATCAAGCCAAAAACAATACTACCAGCGGCCTGACCGTACAAAATCCCCGGGGCGTTATAATAAAAGGCACCGAGTGTGACAAATGGGATTGTACCTAGTGTCATTTTACCAACATTGAGCAGTGTCGCATATTTTGCATATCCTAAATTATTTAAAAATGCCATCGCAACAAACATTATGCCTGTAAAAATAAAAGTTATTGAGATGTACTGACAAAAAATTCGTATGATTTCAGCCGTCTTATGTTCAGCATTAAACAGATCAACCACAATATCCTGCCCCATAGATAATAGAAGGGAAATTACTAAGGTGTAGCTAATAATGAATTTCATCGATTGATTTAATACTTCTCGAACACGACCATATTGTAATGCGCCGTAATTCTGCCCAATAATTGGACCTACTGCGCCAGAAAGAGCAAACATCATACCAAATGCAACTGGAATTAAACGACCTATAATTGCCCATCCGGCGATATAGTCAGTGCCAAATTTTGCAACTTCATAAGTCACATATAAGTTTCCTAATGGGGTGGCAATCTGGGTGAACATTGCTGGAAAAGCGATATTAGATATGCCGCTAATATTTGGCCAGAAATTAACTAATTTAAAACGAGTGAACATTTTGTACTTAAAGAATACAAAATAGAATCCTATCGCAAGTACTGTACAACGGGAAATGACAGAAGCTATTGCTGCACCTTGAAGATCCAATTTAAACACAAAAATAAGGAGCGGATCGAGCAATGCATTAATGATGCCTCCACCTAATGTTGCATACATTGCATGTTTAGCATCCCCTAAACTACGTAAAGTGGCACCCATTTGCATCGCTAATGCCAAGATAGGTAAGGAAGGTAAAATGATTCTTAGGTAGATAATTGCTTCGCTAAGCTCTTCACCTTTAGCACCAATTTGGATTAATATTTCTGGAGTGAAGTAATAAAATAGAACAGCTATAAATGTAGTGAAACAAAACGCATATAAGGAAATATAAGCGACCTGATTTCGTGCTTGTTGTTTGTTATGCTGGCCAATTGATTTAGATACTTGGGCACTGTTGACGGTAACCAGACCAATACTGATAGCAGTAGTGAAAAATAAAATTGCACTCGCATAACCGATAGCGGCTGTCAGTGCAGAATTCCCCAATAAGCTTATAAAATAGATATCTGCTAGATCAACCATAAACAGCGCACTAATACCTAGGGCATTAGTCGCTGACATGGTCATCACATGTTTAATTATTGAGCCTTGTAAAAACTTTGCTTGTGTCATCTGTAACCTGGATATAGTTGCTCTATTAGGTGCTATGCATCTCAGCAAACTTATCTAATAGTTGTTCTTCACTTTCAATATGGTTGGGATCAACAATGATGCAGTTAATCGGACAGACTTCAATACAGGTTGGTTTTTCATAAAAACCAACACATTCAGTACATAAATCGGGATCTATTTCATAAATTTCCGCACCAAAAGTGATCGCTTCATTCGGACATTCCGGATCGCACATATCACAATTTATGCAGTTTTCTTTTATTAATAATGCCATATTTATTTATTGTGCGGGTTGCGTGTATTTGCACCCGAATTTAGATTGCGCATCAGTAAACCATGACTAAGGTCGATCTCTTTCGGTACCGGCATATATAGAATATGGCCAGAGCCTGGTGCTACATCGACAAGCTCACCCTTGCGCGTTTGTAATTGTTCTAAAGTAAAATTCAGATTACCTTGTGGCGTCATTAGTTCGAGTTTATCTCCGACTAAAAATTTGTTTTTTACGGTAACTTCTGCCAGACCATTTTCATTTCTGCCTGTCATTTCACCAACAAATTGTTGTGTATCACTTATTGAATAACCGTAATCATAATTCTGATATTCATCATGAGTATGACGACTTAAAAAACCTTCGGTATAACCACGATGAGCAAGGTTTTCCAAGGTACCCATAAGTTTCGGATCAAAAGGGCGACCTGCAATGGCATCATCCATCGCTTTACGATAAACCTGTGCGGTACGTGCGCAGTAATAAAAACTTTTGGTGCGACCTTCAATTTTTAGAGATTGCACGCCGATTTTTAATAAACGTTCAACATGTTGAATGGCACGCAAATCTTTTGAATTCATAATGTAGGTGCCGTGTTCATCTTCAAATGCCGGCATGTATTCATTAGGGCGGCCTTGCTCTTGTAACAGGAACATTTGGTCAGTGGGTTTACCTTTACCTAATGTTGGGTCTGGACGTTGGATAGCAACGATGTCGCCCGTTTCATTTTCTTTTGCTTCATGAGCATCGTATTTCCAGCGACATGAGTTAGTGCAAGTCCCTTGATTAGGATCGCGTTTATTGATGTAACCAGATAATAAACAGCGTCCAGAGTACGCCATACATAGAGCACCATGAACAAAGACTTCAATCTCAATGTCCGGGCAGTGCTGGCGAATATCTTCAATTTCATCGAGTGATAATTCACGTGATAAAATAACACGTTCAATGCCTTGTTTTTCCCAGAACTTAACACTTGCCCAGTTGACGGCATTCGCTTGCACGCTAAGGTGTACCGGCATTTCAGGAAATGCTTCCCTAACCATCATAATTAGACCAGGATCTGACATAATTAATGCATCTGGTTTTAAATCAACAACCGGTTTCATATCGCGGATAAATGTCTTTAATTTTGAATTATGCGGTTGGATATTGCATACCACATAGAGTTTTTTACCTTGGCTATGTGCTTCATCGATACCGATTTTTAGCTTTTCAATATTAAATTCATTATTACGTACACGCAGTGAATAACGCGGTTGCCCTGCATAAACTGCATCTGCGCCATATGCAAATGCATAACGCATATTTTTAAGTGTGCCAGCTGGTGAAAGTAGTTCTGGAGTCATAATTATTCTCTTCTGATATCAAGTCAGGGCAATACTAATAACAAAGCATCTTTTAAATTGCGAAATGTAAATTTTCAAGTGGCTTGCTATTAACTGTATTGCAGGGCGGCGAAGTTTACTCGTTTTTATGAGAAAGGGATAGTATTGACCTAATCTGTTTCGCAATATTTTTAATAAAACAGTCGATTATTAGCCGGTTAAGCAACTAAAATGATAAGAGTGCTTAAATTAAGTTTCACATTTGATTAACGCAGCTTTATAATATGGCAATATTTTGAATTTCAAATGATTTAACAGATCATTTTATCGTCTGATGTCAGACATTAATAATTAGGTTTTACATGGAAATCACTGAAAAATTTACAAACAACAAACAAATTATCACTTTTTTAACTGAGCAGTTTCCTTTATGTTTTACAGCTGGCAGTAATGAAGCGAAACCATTAAAAATTGGACTTTTTCAAGAACTCGCCGCACGTTTAGAAGGTGATGAGCGCGTCAGTAAAACTCAACTCCGCGGTGCTTTACGTCAATACACATTAAGCTGGCGTTACCTTCACTGTATTAAACAGTCAGTAAAACGTGTTGATCTTGATGGTAATGAAGGTGATGACGTGTCTGCAGAACATGCTGAACACGCTTTAAAAACGCTAAAAGAAAGTAAAGAAAAAGCGTTTGCACATAAGAAAAAAGCATCAGCTGAAGCCGCGCCTAAACGAGCAGCAAAAAAAGTAAATGTGCCAACTCGTGCTAAAAAAGCAGTTGCTAAAAAAGAGAAAGTAGAAGATTTGAGTAACTTTAAAGAAGCAGTTCATGCGGAACTTAAATTAACTCAAGCTGTCAAAGTACTTTTAGGGCAATCTCCGGTTTCAGGTGTTGTCGTTGAAATCATGAAGGATGATGTTCAGGTGCAACTTGATTCTGGAATGACAGTAAAAGTTAAAGCAAAACATCTAATTGTATAAAAAGGTACATTAATGAATAAATTTTTTCGCCATGTTTTAGTTGCTGCAAGTACATTATATATAGGTATTTCTTTTGCTGTTCCTGCTAGTTTTGAGATAAAAGATATCCCTCAACTAGAACAGCAAGTTCAACATGCCAAAGTGGCGAAAAGAGTGAGTGATCTATTTAGTCGCTCTCATTATAAATTTATTCCGCTTGATGATGCTCTTTCACAAAAAGTGTTTGAGCGTTATATCGAACAACTTGATTACAACAAACAAATCTTCATGCAGAGTGATATTGATGCTTTAAAAGCTTATCAATTCTCTTTTGATGATAATTTAAAATCAGGACAGTTGGATCCCGCCTATCATATTTATCAACTAAATTTAACGCGTCGTTATGAGCGCTACAATTATGCATTGTCTCTTTTAGATGAGGAGATAAAGTTTAACAAAACTGATGAATATCAGTTTGATCGCAGTGAAGCCGCTTGGGCACTCGATAGCATTCAGCTTGATAAACTCTGGCAAAAAAAGGTTAAATCTGATGCTCTAGTACTTAAATTAGGCGGTAAAAAATGGCCTGAAATTAAAGAACAATTAAGCAAAAGATACAATGTTGCAATTAAGCATTTAGTGCAGACTGAAAGTGAAGATGTGTTCCAGAACTTTATGAATGCCTACTCGCGTACCATTGAGCCCCATACCAGTTACCTGTCAGCAAGAAATGCCGAACGGTTCAAAATGGAAATGAATTTATCATTAGAAGGTATTGGTGCTGTTCTACAACTTGAAGATGATTACACCGTCGTAAGAAGTCTAGTCCCAGGGGGACCCGCAGAGCGTTCTAAACAGATCTTTAAAGATGATAAAATCATTGGTGTTGGTCAAGATGGTGAAAAAGTTATCGATGTTATCGGTTGGCGATTAGATGATATTGTAGATTTAATTAAAGGTCCGAAAGGCACCAAAGTTCAATTACAAATTCTATCGGGTAAAGCGGGTGATAAAAATCATGTTGTAGAGATAGTAAGAGAGCAGATTCATCTTGAAGACCGTGAGGCTAAATCATCAGTTGAAACAATTGACGGTAAAAAAATTGGCGTAATCACAATTCCTAGTTTTTACATGAAATTAAGTGAAGATGTTGATAAAGAGCTAACTGCATTAGCAAAAGAAAATGTACAAGGGATCATTGTTGATTTACGCAATAACGGTGGTGGTGCTTTAAGCGAAGCGACTTTGCTAACCGGTTTATTTATTCCGTCTGGGCCTGTTGTTCAGGTGCGAGACAGTCGCAATCAGATACTGGTTCATGAAGATGAAAATAAAGTGCTAAGTTATGATGGTCCATTAACTGTTTTAATAAACCGTAATAGTGCATCCGCATCTGAAATTTTTGCAGCTGCCTTACAGGATTACGGACGCGCAATTGTTATTGGAGAACAAAGTTTCGGTAAAGGTACTGTTCAACAACATCGCCGCATCTCCCGTTTTTATGATGACGCCCCTGAAACTATCGGTTCTGTTCAATACACCATTGCAAAATTCTATCGAATTAATGGTGGCAGTACACAACATAAAGGTGTTATACCCGATATTGTATTTCCAAGTGCCATTGACCACCAAGATACCGGTGAGAGTTTAGAGAAAAATGCATTGCCATGGGACAATATAAAATCTGCTTCCTATCAATCTATAAATGATGTGCAACGCGATGTTAAGAAACTGACTGTAAAACATCAGAAACGAATCATAAATGAGATAGAGTTTACTTACCTGCTTAGTGATATTGAAGAATATCGTAAAGAAAAAGATGAGACTGTTATTTCTCTTGATGAAAAGGAACGCGTTAAATTACGTGAAGAAAATGAGCAACGCGCACTGCAGCGAAGTAATGAGCGTTTGCAGCGTGCTGGTTTAGAAGAGATTAAATCAATGGATGATCTGCCTGATGACTTTGAAGCGATCGATGCATTTTTAATTGAAGCAGCAACAATTACCTTAGACTACGCACAGTTATAATATTTATATGCAAACTGTTTGAGTATATTCATAACAGTCAGGCCGGCTAATTAGTCGGTCTTTTTTTTGCCTACCTTTTTACCTGTATTTAAAAGTCAAAATCCAAAGAGAGTAAACAATGTTTAGACCCTGGTTCGATAAATATCCTGATAACGTAAATCCTCAACTTGATGACGCGCAGTATTCATCACTTGTTGAACTGATTGAAGATAGTTTTAAGGAATATGCTAATCATTGCGCCTTTATCAATATGGATAAACAACTTAGTTTTGCTCAGTTAGATAACTCATCTAAAGCCGTTGCTACTTATCTGCAGCAAACTTTAAAGCTACAACAAGGGGATCGTGTTGCTATTATGATGCCCAATTTATTACAGTATCCGATTGTCCTTTTAGGGATCCTTCGAGCAGGTATGACAGTGGTAAATATTAATCCGCTTTATACAGCCACAGAGCTTAAGCATCAATTAAGTGATTCAGGGGCTAAAGCTATTTTTATTATTTCAAATTTTGCCAAAACACTCGAGCAGGTTGTTGATACAAGTGAAATTGAACATGTTATTTTAAGCCGCATTGGCGATGAGTTAACTTTGTTAAAAAGAAATTTGCTTAATTTTGTCATTAGTTATGTAAAAAAAATGGTGCCGAAATATAGATTACCCAATGCTCATTCATACCGAGCATGTTTAAAGATGGGGAAAAAAGGGCAGTATATCCGCCCCATTATAAATGCCGATGATGTTGCATTTCTTCAATATACTGGTGGTACAACTGGGGTATCAAAAGGAGCCATACTTTCTCATAAAAACATGATTGCCAGCTTAATGCAGGCTGACGGAGTTTTTGGTTGTGTTGTCAATAAAGGCAAAGACACTGTTGTCACCGCATTACCTCTTTACCATGCATTTGCATTGACTGTTAACTGCTTATATTTTTTGAAAGCTGGCTGCCGTAATATACTAATTACCAATCCTCGAGATATCACAGCGTTTATTTCGACGTTAAAAAAATATTCTTTCACCTATTTTACGGGGCTTAATACCCTGTTTAATGCCTTGCTTGTGCATCCTAAATTTTCAGATATCGATTTTAGTCACTTAAAAATTACATTAGCAGGGGGAATGGCGACACAAGCCTCCGTTGCACAGCAATGGCAGAATAAAACAGGCAGTGTTGTTATAGAAGGTTATGGTCTAACCGAATGCGCGCCTATGGTTAGTGTCAATTCATATAATACTGAGACATTTAATGGATCAATTGGCTTGCCTTTACCAGGTACTGATATTCGCCTTCGTGATGAGCAGGGGGAACTAATAAATGAATTTAATCTTGCAGGTGAAATTGAGATCAAAGGCCCGCAAGTGATGCGTGAATATTGGAATAATCCAGAAGAAACTAATCTTGTTTTACAAGACGGTTGGTTTAAAAGTGGAGACATAGGTTTATTCGACGAGCAAGGTTTATTACATCTTGTTGATCGTAAAAAAGATATGATTTTAGTTTCTGGTTTTAATGTATACCCAAATGAAATAGAAGGTGTTGTTGCCGAGCTTGAGGGAATATTAGAAAGTGCAGCTGTTGGCATTGATAACGGGCAATCAGGCGAGAAAATTAAATTATTTGTTGTTTTAAAAGACTACTCAATTACAGTGCAGGATATTCATAATCACTGCCATAAACATCTTACTGCTTATAAAAGACCAAAGTTAATTGAAATTGTAAATGATCTGCCGAAAAATAATGTAGGTAAAGTTCTGCGCAGATTATTAAAAGCGCGCTAAATCGATCATTTACTTACAGAGAATAATAATCAATTGGGCGAATTATCAACTCAAATCTGTCTTTCTGCGCTTCTATAAAACTAAATTTATCAGACCAATCCCCGACATCAAAACGACAAGCTGGCTGGTTTGATAATTGAAATTGATGTTCTGCGACCTGGTGAGTGTGGCCGTGAATGAGTGTTTGAGCTTGATGTTTTTTCATCAAGCGTAAAACTTCACTTTGCGTTACACCCATTACATTTTTATTTTTGTATACTTTTTTGGATTGACTGGCGCTGCGGATTTTCCAACCAATTTTCTTGCGAATAAACAGTGGCATTAAATTAAAGATAAATTGTAAAAATGGATTATGAATTACCGCACGCATTTTCTGGTAATTTTTATCTGCTAAACAGAGAGTATCCCCGTGCATAATTAATACATTTTTACCGTACAGAACAATTTCACTGTGATCATTTAATAATTGCATAGAAGATTGTTTTGCATACTTTTTACCAATCATAAAATCACGATTACCGTGAATATAATAAATTTTGATCTGGTTTGTTTGGCTATAGGCAGAAATTCGTTTTGCCACTTCATCCATTAACGGCGTATGCTCATCATCACCAATCCACACCTCAAATAGATCGCCTAAAATATACAAAGCATCGACATCTCCCTTTTCATTTTCCAAAAACGAAAAGAAAGCATCGGTTATTTTAGGTTGATGTTCACTAAGGTGTAAATCAGCAATGAAGAGTGTACGCATGTTAAGCTACCGTTACTTTTTCAATAACCACATCTTCAAGCGGCACATCCTGATGCACATAACCGTAATTACCTGTTGCAACATCTTTAATTTTATCAACAACGTCGGTACCTTCTACAACTTGTGCAAATACACAGTAGCCCCAGCCATCCGTTGTTTCTGATTTAAAATCCAAAAATTTATTATCATTAATATTGATAAAGAACTGTGCTGAAGCTGAATGAGGTTCCATTGTACGAGCCATTGCAACAGAGTATTTTGTATTAGACAGACCATTGTTTGCTTCATTTTTAACAGGCTTGTTAGTGTCTTTTTCTTCCATTCCAGAAGCAAAACCACCACCTTGGATCATAAAACCGTCAATAACACGATGGAAGATTGTATTGTCATAATGACCTGATTGTGCGTATTTAATAAAGTTAGCCACTGTTTTTGGTGCTTTCTCTTCATTTAAATCAAGTTTAATATCACCGAAGTTTGTATGTAAAGTAACCATAGTAAGGTCCTGTCTCTGTAAAAAAACGGTATCATACATCAACATCGTATTTCGTTAAATACAAAGGGTGAATTTGTCTTATTAGCAGGTTAGAATAGCGCTTTTATAGTTATAAACTGGAAGCCGCATGCTAAAAATATACAACACACTGACACGACAAAAAGAACAATTTAAACCGCTTATTCCCGGCAAGGTCGGCATGTATGTGTGTGGTGTAACCATTTATGATTATTGTCATATTGGACATGCAAGAACATTTGTAGCTTTCGATACTGTTGCACGTTATCTGCGGTTCAGCGGTTACGATTTGAATTTCATTCGTAATATTACCGATGTCGATGACAAAATCATTAAACGTGCCAATGAAAACAATGAGACTTGTGAGCAATTAACGACACGTTTTACTAAAGCGATGCATGATGACTTCGACGCGCTAAATATGTTACGCCCGGATTTAGAGCCCAGGGTAACTGACCATATGC
Organism: Psychromonas sp.; assembly: GCA_013619145.1. GTDB lineage: Bacteria > Pseudomonadota > Gammaproteobacteria > Enterobacterales > Psychromonadaceae > Psychromonas. Next base: position 24,174 of record JABXKR010000156.1, read on the forward strand.
CCGAAGTTATCTCTATGATTGAAAAATTAATTAATAAAAAGCATGCTTATGTTGCAGAAAATGGCGATGTACTTTTTTCTGTTGAAAGTTATGCTGAATATGGACAACTTAGCGGGCAGAATCTCGAGATGTTACAAGCAGGCTCTCGTGTTGATGTGGAAGAGAGTAAACATAATCCGCTTGATTTTGTGTTATGGAAAATGTCTAAAGCGAATGAGCCTTATTGGGAGTCTCCATGGGGTAATGGCCGACCAGGTTGGCATATTGAATGCTCGGCAATGAACAACGAACACCTTGGTGAAGTTTTTGATATTCATGGTGGTGGTTCGGATCTTTCATTCCCTCATCATGAAAATGAGATAGCACAGTCTTGTTGTGCTCATAATGGTCAATATGTAAATACTTGGATGCATTCAGGTATGGTACAGATTGATAAAGTAAAAATGTCCAAGTCATTAAACAATTTTTTTACTATCAAAGATGTACTGGACGTTTATGACAGTGAATCAGTTCGTTATTTTTTAATTTCAGGCCATTACCGCAGCCAGTTGAATTACTCTGAAGATAATCTTAAGCAAGCGCGTGCGAGTCTTGAACGTCTGTATACATCAATCCGTGATTTGGATATTTCAAATTGTCAGTTAGATAAAAGTGATCCCCATTATTTACAATTCTGCAAAGCAATGGATGATGATTTTAATACACCGGAAGCGTTGGCGGTGTTGTTTGATCTTGCTAAAGAGATAAATCGATTAAAGATTAGTAATAAACAACAGGCTGCTACTTCAGCTTGTTTATTAGTTAATATTGCAAATGTACTGGGTTTATTAAGTCAATCACCGGAGCACTTTTTACAAGGTGATGAAAGTGAAGATGAAGTCGTTATGATTGAAGCACTTATCAAACAACGCAACGATGCTCGTGCAAATAAAGATTGGTCGAGTGCTGATGATGCGCGTGATAAATTAGCGGCATTAAAAATAGTACTAGAAGATGGGCCAAACGGTACAACTTGGCGTAAACAGTAGTCTTGACAGCCATAGCCAAACCACCTCAAGATGCTGATTCCTGCATCTTGCAGTGTTTTGGCTATATAATAATGCTTTGTATTTATACAGAGCATTATTAAAGCCAATCTTCCGGTTTTATCCTATTACTAAAAGTTTTATCCTTTCTTTTCTACACTGTTTTTAACTACACTTACCTTTATTTCACAACTACCCTAAACTTAATTGGTAGCTAGAAAAGGGGGCGCAAATGGAAAATATCGGCTGTAGAGTGATTGTAAGCGGTATGGTTCAAGGTGTTGGTTTTCGTTATTATACCAGCAGGGAAGCAAGTAAATATAATTTAACCGGGCATGCAAAGAATCTGTATTGTGGTGATGTTGAAGTCCTGATGTTTGGTGAAAGGGAAAAAATTGAACATATGTTGAAATGGCTTGAGCAGGGGCCGAGAACATCGCGCGTAGATAATCTTCTTGTCAGTTATATAACATACAGTAATAAAGACTGCTTTGAATGTTTTTGAATCTATAAGCGTTATTTGCAACTGTTAATCTTTAAATACAATTAGTTAGATATCACTGAAAACAGTTCTGCATAGTATTGTAAGGGCTGTGTAATATCATGTAATATTCCGGCATCTCAAATAATGTTAAATTATTATATGTATTTATAAATATGAAGGGTTTCCATGTCATTTACCATCAAACAAAAAGTGTATTTTTTCGTCTTTTTCGCCTTATTGGCCATATTAATTATTGGTTATCGAAGTATCAGTTTAGTCAAAGATGAAATGTATGAAGATAGAAAAACACAGTTAAAAGTTCAGGTTGAATCAGTAGAAGGTTTACTAAAATCATATCAGCAAAAAGTAACAGCTGGCGATTTAACGCTTGATCAAGCACAGCAAACATTTTATCAAACCGTGCAAGAGTTACAGTACAGTGGCAATGGCTATTTTTTTGCAGTCAGCACCGATATGACTTTACAGGCAACTTTGAAAGGTAAAAAAACCGGAGTTAACGTTGCCAACATTAAAGATGCAAATGGGCGATTTCTTTATCAGGACATTATAAACAGCACGCAGAATTCTGATGGCCGGGGTTATGTTGAATACCAATTCCAACGTGCCAGCAATGGTGTCTCAGAAGATAAATTATCCTATGCTATTTTGTTTAAACCTTGGAACCTGGTTGTCGGTACTGGTATTTACATTAGTGATCTTAATGAAAAAGTGTATGAAAATATCATCGCTATGGTGATTATGGTAAGCATCTTTTTTATTGGCCTTATTTTAATCGCATTCTTTATTATCTCTGCAGTTATTAACCCTATCGAAAATATTCAAAAAGTGATGGTTAAAGCTGAACGAGGTGACATGACACAACGTTTGGATATTTTAAATGATGATGAACTTGGTGCATTAAGTAAAACGATAAACTCGATGCTTAGCGAGTTCCATAGTTTAGTAGAGAAACTTGTCGGCTCATCTCAAAACCTGACAACTGCTTCTGAAAGTTTGTCGGTTATTGCGGGACAAACAAACCGAGGTGTCAGCAAACAAAGTGAAGAGATTCAAACAGTTGTTAGTGCGATTGAACAGATGTCATTAACTGTTAAAGAGGTGGAAGGTAATACCGTTAATGCCTCAAATACTACAGCCGAAGCGCGAGATATGATCCATGAAGCAAGTCGTATGGTCGTAGATACAATGGGCTTGATTGATAATGCATCACAAAAAATCGACCATGCGAGCTTAGTTGTCGATGAACTTAAACAGGGATCCACTGAAATTGCTGAGGTATTGAATGTTATTACCGGCATTTCTGATCAAACAAATTTACTTGCATTAAATGCAGCCATAGAAGCGGCGCGAGCTGGTGAAGCCGGACGTGGATTTGCTGTTGTTGCGGATGAAGCCGCTAAACAGACAATTGAATCAGCTGCAAAAACTGATGAAAATTTAAAATTAGTTGTTAGGCATGTACTGCAAATCAATGATATGACTGGACAAATTGCTTCGGCAACCACTGAGCAAGCTGCAGTTTCGGAAGAAGTCGCTCGTGCCATGGTCAGTATCAGTGATATTTCAGTTGAAACGGGACAAGCAAGTGAACAAACCAGAACTGAAAGTTTAAACGTGAAATCACTTTCAGAAAGTGTAGATCAAAGCGTTGCTAGATTCGCAATATAAATCTAATTACAGTTTTAATTAAAGCAGATGTTATCTATATAACATCTGTTTTTTTTTGAAATCATTTAAAACAATCTCAAGAGCTTCAATAGCAATAGCCGTTTCAATTTGGTTTTCTTCTAACAGTTGGATTAGATCTACTGCAATTTGTACCGATTTTGGGGCATCAGATAAACTACCACTGTTATTTTTTTGTTCACTCATCTTTTATATCTTCTAATTTAAACTCTAATTTTTGGGTGAAGGTATTACATTTTTGATAACGAATTTTTAAAGCCTCTATTTTTTCTTTAATATAGGATTTTTGTGCAGATTCACTTCCTGCTAATATCTCTTCTTGTTCAGAAATCATATTTAACAAACGATGCTCATATTGGTATTGTTTCTGCAATTGTTGGTATATCTGCTCTTTAGGAGAAGAGTAGGATTTATATAACAGATCTGCTTCACCTTTTTCTAATCCTTGTACAAGTTGCAATAAAACATGAAACTGGCCGACAAACAGTTCGCATTCATGTTTAATAAGGACCTCTGGAAGTTCTTTATTTATCGCATCCTGTAATGAATTAAATGTTTTTTCCATCTGTTTTATATAGCCCGCAAGGCTAAGGCTACGCTTTGAGAAAAGATGAATTTCAAAAACAAAACAGTGATTTTCTGTTTGTTTAATTTTACTGTCCAGTTTTACACAACGTTTACTTAAATCACAGAGCTGATCTTTTAACTGTTTTAAAAGTAAATGGTATGAACTTAATTCACTTTGCTTTAACTCAGCCATGCGTTGTATCCTAAATTAACAGCCATAATCAGTACAATTGAGATAAAAATTGGTCGTATAAATTTTGCACCAAAATGAATGGCTGAATGTGCGCCAATATAGGCTCCAAGCATTAAACAACCGCCCATTGTTAAGCCGATTAACCAATTCACTTGTCCAAAATAGATAAAAATTGCCAGCGAGGTCAGGTTACTGGTGAAATTCATCGATTTAGCGATGCCACTTGCAAGCAAAATATGCAAACGATATAAACGCATCGTGGATATTACCCAGAATGCCCCTGTTCCGGGACCTGATGCTCCATCATAAAAGCCTAAAATAAAACCTTGCACACTCTGTTTAATTCGCAAAGCAAAATTGTTTTCTGGTAACTGATAATTATCAATATCTGCCATACGGTTAAATAAGCTGTACAACGCAACGGCTAAAATAATCAAAGGCAATAATTTTTCTAGCCATTGCGTATCTATAAAATTAATAAAAACGGTACCAACTAACGCACCAACAAAAGTACTGTATATACTTTGCAGCCAAAAATGGGGAGTAAAAAGCTGTTTTTTAAAATAGGTATAAGCGGCAGTACCCGATGCAAAACAGGCTGACAGCTTGTTTGTGCCAAGTGTTAAGTGTGGTGGTAGTCCTAAGCTTAATAATGTTGGTACAGTTAACATTCCGCCTCCGCCAACAATCGCATCGATAAAACCCGCAGATAGGCCAACGACGATAATTAAAGCCCAGCTACTCGGATCAAATAAAACTTCAGTCATTACTGTTTTTCTCAAATTGAATATTAAAAGGGGGCAGGGCATCAAGTAAACCTTTCCCATAACGTTTTGTTTTTACACGTTTATCTAAAATTATAATTTGACCTGTATCATTTTCTTTACGGATTAATCGTCCACAAGCTTGAATAAGTTTTTTGCTGGTTTCAGGAATAGAAAGTTGCATAAAGGGATTACCGCCTTGTGCTTTTATCCACTCGGAATGCGCTTCCTCAACAGGTGAATTAGGCACGGCAAAAGGTAATTTAGTGATCATTAAGTTTGTTAAGTAATGACCTGGTAAATCAAGCCCTTCCGATAAACTTCCTGTTCCAAACAGGATGCTGGTCAGGCCCTTGTCACAACGTTGTTTATGCACTTCAATCAGTTTACTGCGTGATAATTCACCTTGTACTAATAATGCGTTAGTATATTTTTTGGCAAGTTTATCGGCAACTAAATTCATTTGCCAATAGGATGCAAATAAAACTAAGTTAGCCTGCTTATCCTGCAGGTAATCGTCAATTTTCTCAACCAGCTCATTGTCAAAGTCAGCTTGTGTCGGATCGTGCTGCATATCCGAAACAATTAAGGGAACGGTTGGATAATTAAAAGGTGATTTTAGGCGTAAGTATTGCGTGCCGTCATTACTTTTTAAGCCACTTTGACGTTTAAAGTATTCAAAATTATTAAGTGAGGTTAATGTTGCGGAGCATAAAATCACCCCTGCTGCCTGCGACCAAAACATACATTCTAAAATACCGCCAACTTCAATCGGCGAGGCATTTAAATAAATATCATTTTTTTCTTTTTCTGCCCAGGCGGCAATTGGCGTCTGTTTGCTAGAACGCTCTTTGGTTAACATTAGCCAAAGTGCATGCATGTTTTCCAGACGTTGTAAGAAAAAACCTGACTCAATCAATAATGGCTCCGCTTCCGCCATTTTTACATTACCATCTTTGATCTCTTCATTAATAATTGTTGCTAGTTTATTTAAGGCTGATAAACACTTTTTGCTCTCTTCCTTTAAATGACAGCCTGGAATGGTCAAAGCTTCAGGCAGTTCACCCATCTCAAAACGGTATTGCTCTGATTCACTGAAATATTGCGGGTTATTGTTGAAATACTGTTCAACAAGCTTAAGATCTTTGCTTAATTCAACAGCGCTTTCTAACATATTTAAACATGGTGTTATGGTGGTTTGTCGCTTAATTACCCGGTTGATATGCTGATTTAGCTGTTTGACTTTTTTCAGCCAATCCTGGCTGCCTTTAATACTTGCGCGTGCGCTGGAAAAATCGCGTGATATTTTCGGAAGATGGTGTGCTTCATCTAATATATAAAAACAGCTGTCAGGATCTGGTAATATAATACCCCCCCCCAACTCTAGATCAGCTAACAGTAATGCATGGTTAACAACAATAACATCTGCTTTATTGATATCATCTCGCGCGCGATGAAACGGGCACTGACGATGATTTGCCAGCGCACGTTTACAGCTAAATTTATCAGATACAATATGTTGCCATATGCGGTTTGGAATTGTTTTCGGCCAACTATCGCGATCACCTAACCATTTTCCTGACAGATAAGCCTCATTTAAATCTTTTAATAAAGCCTTATCACCTGCTTGCGGTTTTTCTTCAAAGAGGATCTGCTGGGGTGTTTCCTGTTGAGTGCTGAATAATTTGTGCTCACAACAATAACGTTGACGGCCTTTTGCCAGAGTAAATGAAAATTTATAATCACTGTGACGTAAAAAGAAGGGCAGATCTTTATTGATTAACTGCTCTTGCAGGGTGATTGTGGCTGTTGAGATAATCAGCTTTTTATTTAATCGCTGTGCAACCGGCAGGGCTGCTAGGATATAAGCTAATGATTTACCGATACCCGTGCCTGCTTCGGCAACAAGTATTCGCCTCGATTTGTCATATTCACCAGCAAGTACTTTTGCTATTTCAGCTACTAAATAGTTCTGAGCTTTACGTTTGCTGAAGTTGGGTAACGCTTGAGTAATAAGATCATAACTGCCACGGATCTGTTTTTTTAATGATTCTGAAAGCATAGTTTCCGCGCATAAAGAGAAAATTCATTGTTAGAATGAATTATATAAATATTTAGATAGACAAACCACTTAGAAATACAGAACTAAGTGATTTAGTTATAATCGAAAATTTTTATTTAGGCTGTTGCAGATATAAAACAGCTGCTTCTACACGAGATTTTATCTGCATTTTTTTTAATAAACTCTTCACGTGTACTTTTACTGTACCTTCAGAGATATGCAAATTTTCCGAAATCTCTTTATTACTATATCCTTTAGCAACTTCTTGTAATATCTGCACTTCTCGTTTAGTTAGGTTAGACAGTTTGTCGCGGATATTATCTTCCTGATCAAGTTCATTAAGATAGCTGTTTAATTTTTCACTGACTACTAATTGTCCTGCTAATACTTTAATTATATTTTCCAATAAAGATTCAGGTTCAGAATCTTTTAACAAATAGCCATCGGCTCCCTGGTTAATCATTGCAATCACATCTTGTCTATTATCACTGACCGTTAAAATTATCACTTTTGCACAGCAGCCATTTTGGCGTAATGCCTTTAAAGTCTCTAATCCGGAAATACCATGCATATTAAAGTCTAATAAAATCAGATCGGGTTGAAGTTTTTTGGCAAAACTGACCGCTTCAATACCGTTTGTCGCCTCTGCAATAATTTCAAAGCGTGCTTCAATAGATAATAATTGTTGAATGCCTTTACGCATAAGTGGGTGATCATCAACAATGATCACGCGTGTTAAATCAGACATTTTCAATTCCTTGATTAAGTAACGATTTTTTATAAGGGAAAATAAGTTTCACCTCAGTTCCTTTTACTAATGGGTTAACTGCAAGCGTGGCACCGAGTTCATCTGCACGCTGTTTCATTATCGACAGCCCATAATGGTTTTCTTTTTGTGCATTATCCTTAATTCCCCAGCCATCATCAATAATACTAATCCATACATTATTCTCATTAGTAATAATGCAGGAAACTTCAATCGAGGTGCATTGTGCATGTTTAATGGCATTAATAATGGCTTCACGAACAATTTGTAGTAAATGAATATGTTGGCTGGCATCCGTATAAAAGTGTGTTTCAAACTGTTTAATTGTAATAAGTGCAGGCGTTTGTTTTTGTAAGGTTTTTATCATAGTTATCATCGCTTCTTTAAAATTAGATTCTGGAACACTTAACCTAAATGTAGAAAGCAATGAGCGTAATTGGATATAAGCATCCGAAACAGCAACTTCAATATTGTTGATTGTTTGTTTTGCTTGCTCTTGTTGCGAGCCGCTGACTTGGCGATGTAACAGAGTGCACTGTATTTTCAAAAACGATAATGACTGCGCAATTGAGTCATGTAATTCACGTGCGATGATGCCACGCTCTTCCATTAATAATATTTTTTGTGCCTGTAAACTGTGCTCTTCCTGATATAAAGCACGAGCAACAAGTCCGGTAAAACTTTCAATAAGGCTAGTATGATCCTGCTCATGTTCACTAACCACATAGTTAAGAAAACCGTAAGGTTTAGCGTTAATAATAATAGGGATGCGTAATAGATTAGGATCAAGGCTTGCACAACCCAGCGCACTATTTACGAAGGTACCATTATTTAATTCCACACAGACTTTACGTAAGTTTGCCTGTTTACCCAGTGCATTTAGCGCGTCAAATAAGATTGGAGAGGTTAATTTAACTGTGCTTAACTGCTGTGATATCGAAAACAAAAATTCAATAGTTTGATTTGCTTTTTCAAGTGCCAGCGTTTTTTGCTTAACCTGGTTTTGCATATCCTCAATTAAGTTTTGTATCTCTTTGGACATATCATCCATGCCCTGGGAAAGTATACCTATTTCATTTTTATAATCGGGGAAGGTAACGGAAAAATTGTGTTCTTTTATCGCTTCGACATTTGTAACAAGTTTTTTTACGGGTAGTGCAATATGCTTTTTTGAATAGTAGAAAAGAAAGATACCTGCAAAGGCAATCAATAAAAATTCAACT
>JABXKR010000305.1 GCA_013619145.1 Psychromonas sp.
TACTAAATGTAAACTTGTTCGCCATATTCGACAATATGGGCGGGTTTATGCAGTTGTTCTTCGACAGCCTGTTTAAAGATAGCTTGTTTGTCAGGCTCTCCGTGTATTAAAAATACCTTATCGAGTTTTTCAAACTCTGACATCCATGCCCACAGATCGCTTTGATCGGCATGAGCTGAAAATCCGTTAATCATATGTATTTGTGCATTCACCTGAATCTTTTCGTGATAAAGCGAAATGAACTCTATACCATCGATCATTTGCCGCCCCTGCGTGCCCTGCACTTGATAACCCACAAATAAAACACTGTTACGGGCATCCCATAGGCGGTGTTTAAAGTGATGCAAAATGCGCCCGCCTGTACACATTCCACTGCCTGCAATAATAATGCAGCCGCTTTCCTCCTTATTAATCAGCATGGAATCATGCTCTTTGAGTGAGTATTGCAGATAGGGAAAATCAAAAACAGTGCCGTCACGTTGCAGCAGTTTATTGGCTGAAGCATTTAATTCACTGTGGTAATTGCTATAGATTTGCGTGGCGCGTATGGCCATCGGAGAATCTAAAAACACCTTGCAGACGGGAAGCTCCCGGTCGTAATACATCTGCTTAAGAAGCAGTAGAATCTCTTGCGTCCGCTCAATCGCAAAGGACGGGATCAGTACGTTACCTTGGTTTTTTAAGGTGTTGATAATAATCTCTTTAAACTCATCTACGCTCTCTTTTAAGCCGCGATGATTACGATCACCATAGGTCGATTCAATATAAAGTGCATCCGCTTGTTTAACAAAAGTTGGCGCAGGCATGATTAAGTCTTTGTGAGCGCCTAAATCACCACTAAAAACCACTGATTTTGTGTGGCCCTCTTCTACAAAATCGATTTGAATAGTTGCGGAGCCCAGAATATGCCCTGCATTTCTAAAGGTGACTTTTACGCCGGGGACAAGCTGAATTGCTTTATTGTAGCTGGTATATTGAATGTTTAAATCAAACACGGCTTTAGCATCATCAATACTATAGATAGGGGGGCGAAGCTGTTTTTCTTCACCGGATCTTTTAGCCTTTCTAAGTGCGGTTTTAAAATCCTCTTCTGCAATTTTGGCACTGTCAATTAAGACGACCTCAGCCAATTCCATCGTTGCTCTTAAAGCGATCACTCTGCCGTCAAATCCTTCTTTGACCAGTTTAGGAATGCGTCCAATATGATCCAGGTGGGCATGAGTGATTAATAGAATATCGACTTTTTTGGGATCAAAATCAAAAGGTTCAAACGCCAGCTTTTCATCAGTGCCTTGAAAGTAACCGCAATCGACCATAATTTTAGGCCCATTTTTAAGCTGTAAAAAATGGCATGAACCGGTAACCGTCTCAGCACCGCCAAATGATTGGATGAAAGCCATAGATAATCCTTATAGTGGTATACCTTTGACTATAGCATCGCTTATATATATCGGATAAGTTGGGCAAGAGAGTGAGCGTTTAACAAACTACATCCCCTTTTTCTTTTTTGTTTCCAGTATAAATAATCTCAACTCGGAATAAGCAAATCGATACAGAGCAGCTATTTCCGCGTATTTCTGCGTTAAATCAGCGACCAATAGCCAGCTATTGCTATGCTGATTTGCCTTGAACTACACAAAACTATCAACACTGTATACTATAAAAGTTTAACTCTATGATATTAAATAGTATTGTGCTTTCATTATCCCGTGCTGAGGTTAAAGAGAGGGGCTCCATATTTTAATGAGCAATCTGCTGTTTAAGCAGGTTAAATTTCTCACTGCGCAGATCTTCTTCGGCACAAATAGTTAATAGATCATCAATAAAATGATGCAGTGCGCGCTGTTCAATCAGCTTGATCTGCACTTGCTGCTCTGCTGTCAGCATCTGATAGATAGTCGCCGCACCAAAATCACCGAAAATGATATTGGCTTGTTCATCAAACAGGGTGTTATGTGCGTATAAGTCGCCATGGCATACTTGTTTTGCATGTAAATGGGTAAATACATTTTCCATCTGCACAACGATTTTATCAATTTGCTCAATGGATAGAGTAAAGCCCTGTGGAAAGGTATCACGTGTGCAACTTTTAAAGCATGGCGGTAGCCCTAAGTTACTATAGTGATCTGGTATCAAATTCATGATTAATGCTAAATACTCTTTTTCATTTACTTGTGCTAAAGACTGAATTAAATTTGGATGATTGCCTACTTTCAAACACGCTTGTAATTCGTCTTCTGGGTAACCATCGCTCGTTACCTCGCCTTTAAATACTTTAACCGCAATATCAGAAGGGAAGGTGGCTTGCTCTTCATTCCAAGTCGCCTTTGAAATAATGCCAGATGCACCTTGGCCAAGTACTTTTTGTAACGTGAAGCTGGATGACGGTATTTCTGGGACTGATTTAATGCTGACATCGGACTGGCTAAACGGATTACCTGAAAATGCAAACCAAGCAAGTTTAGGTAAACCCAGTAATTGAGCTGGGCATTCTTCCAGTTGATTGGCAGAAATACGTACTAACTCCAGATTTGTAGACTGAGCTAAGGTTTGCGGTAGATGTGTTAAGCGATTGCCTGCTAATGCTAACTTTTGCAGTCGTGACCGTTCGCCCAAAGTGTCTGGTAAGGTTTCAATATGGTTATCGGTTAAGATCAGCCAACGTAACTTTGCGGGTAATGCATTTTCTGGAACCTGATTGATTTTATTTGCTTTGAAACCCACCATCTCCAAGTTAGGGCATTGCCCAAGTACTTCAGGTAGTGTCTCAAAGAGATTATTTGAAGCAAAAATGATTTTAAGCATTTTTAGCTGCATTAGCTCTTCTGGCAATGAAGTTAATTGGTTGTCGGATAAATCAAGAATTTCTAAGCTATCAGCCAGTGATAAAATTTCTAATGGGAATGACGTTAAGTTTTCTGATATTTTCAAGTACTGAATGCCGATTAATTCGCCAGATTTTAGCTGAGAAAGTGTATGCAAAATGATAAGTCCATGCTGAGTGTAAGAGAAAAATAGGCGTAGTCTACTAGAAAAGAGAACAAAAAGGAGAGGAGCAGCTTGATTGCTTATAGAAAAAGTTATATCCCATCTTTTTGAAGATGCTGACTCTTGCTCGGGTGTCAGAATAAGGCACAGTATAAGAGAGGCTTGGCATGCACAGAATGTGCATGCCAATTAGGGTAGATTGTGAGTTCTATCTACAGAGTAACCAACTCTTCGGCACTGGTAGGATGAATCGCAATACAGCTGTCAAAATCAGCTTTAGTGGCGCCCATTTTTATCGCTACGCCAAAACCTTGTAATATCTCATCCGATGCAAAACCGATACAGTGCAGTCCGACGACTTTCTGCTCTTTACCGGTACAAACAAGCTTCATGCGGGTAGGTTGACGATGTGCAGTCAGTGCAGTGTACATACTGGTAAACTGCGAGGTATAAACGGTTAAATTATCTTTACCGTATTGATCGATAGCTTCAAGCTCGGTTAAACCTATGGTGCCGATTGGCGGATGACTAAATACCACAGTCGGGACGAGTGTTGTATCTAAATGCGCATCAAGTTGACCGTTGAATAAACGTTCTGATAATTGTCGGCCCGCTTTAACAGCCACAGGTGTTAATTGAATTTCACCTGTATTATCACCGACCGCATAAACTCCCTGAACACTGCTGTTCTGGTATTTATCAACCTTGATAAAGTTGCGCTCATTAAGCTCTATATCAGTATTTTCTAAGCCTATTCCCGCATTGGCTGGCGTACGCCCAATTGCCCAGATAAGACAGTCAACTGTTACTGACTTTTCATTTTCCAGATGTAAAGTCAGGCTGCCATCGGCATTTTTTTGCACTGATTTTGGCACGGAATGGGTGTGTAATGTTGGTCCCTCTTCCTGCATTACTTCAACCAGTGTTGATGAAAGCATGCAGTCAAATTCACGCAGGAAAGTTTGGCGGCGGCAAAGCAGATGTGTTTCACTGCCGAGAGCGTTAAATACACCGGCAATTTCAACCGCAATATAACCGGCACCAACGACTGCCACACGCTTGGGCTGCTGCGTTAATGCGAAGAAACCATCGGAAGTAATACCATATTCTGCGCCTGCAATATTCGGCACAGTCGGCGCACCACCTGTTGCTATAGTGATATGCGGGGCTGTGTAGGTTTTACCGTTTACTTCAACGGTGTGATTGTTGATAAATTTAGCAAAACCATTAATTACAGTGATCTTATTATTACCGAGTACGCGCGCATAAGAGTGATGGATACGTTCGATATAGGCATCGCGACTTTCGATCAGTTTTGCCCAGCTGAATTTTTTTAGCGGTGCTTCAAAACCGTAATCTGGCGCATAACGCAACGCATCAGCGATTTGTCCTGCATACCACATCGCTTTTTTAGGCACACAACCGAGATTAACACAGGTGCCGCCTAAGGCTTCTGCTTCGATAATGGCAACCTTTTGTCCATATCTTGATGCACGGTTGGCAGACGCGATACCACCACTGCCGCCACCAATACAGATATAGTCAAAATCGAATTCATTGTCGCTCATATTTACTCCTAATTATTCTTTTGGGTATTAAGCTACTTCTTGGTATGCCCAAGTAAGCCATGGCAGTAATGCCTTAATATCTTGTTCTTGAACTGTGCTGCCACACCAGATACGCAGACCGCTTGGAGCATCTTTATAGGCACCAATATCATAAGCGACCTGGTTATCTGCCAGCAGTTTAATAAATTGTTTAATTTGCGTATCGTCTAAATCTACAGATAAACAAACACTGGTATTTGAACGGCTTGCTGGGCTTGAAGCTAAGAAATTAATCCAACTGTTTTGTGCAACATAAGCTTCTAAAACCGCTAAGTTATCTAAAGACTTTTTAATGCTTGCTGCAACACCGCCAAGATCGACTACCCAATTTAAAGCATCCTGATAATCTGCCACACAGAGCATCGAAGGGGTGTTAATGGTTGCGCCTTTAAAAATACCTTCAATCAGTTTACCGCCTGCGGTTAAACGGAAAATTTTAGGCATTGGCCAACTTGGTGTATAGCTTTCTAAGCGTTCAACCGCGCGAGGGCTTAAAATAATAATGCCATGTCCACCTTCACCGCCTAGTACTTTTTGCCAGCTGAAAGTGGTTACATCTAATTTTTCCCATGGCATTTCCATGGCAAATACAGCAGAGGTTGCATCGCAAATGGTCAAGCCTTGGCGATCATCTGAGATGAAATCACCATTTTCAACTTTTACGCCAGAGGTGGTGCCATTCCAAGTGAAGACTAGATCATTATCTGAATTCAGTTGTGATAAATCGGGAAGTTGCCCGTAATCGGCTTGAATCTGATTAACATTTCCCAATTTCAACTGTTTAGTCATCTAACCTAACAAGCCTCGGCCGAATGATTCCCCGTAACGAACCTCAAACAGGAGAGCGCCAAGCATCGACCTCGGTAACCTTCAGGCAGCTGTAAAATCTCTGCTGTATCTGTAATTACTTTTTGTAATGCATCTTTACCAATGGCTGAACGATGTGAACGGCCAAGTGTTGAAAGATCTAACTGATTAATATCATAACCCGGGCGTTTGGCACATGGCCCTGATGAAAAGTTAGGATTAGCTGGTTTGATAGATGGTTGTGGATTACTCATTGTTAAGATCCTTTTTAAAAACAATTTATTATTTTTCGTTGCAACGTTTGATGTGGTATGGAATTATTATACGCAAAGCATTTACAGATTCCCCTAATTTCTGATGCTGTTTAAATTTTGCAAATGGAACATAAGCTTAGCCTAAATAGTTGCAATGTCGAAGTGACAAAGTAGATGAAAAGTTTGTCTTTTATTCAAAATTCGATATCAATGGTAAATGAGATAATTATCTGAAAAATATGGACAATATGAATCCGCTACCGATAGCCGTGCTATAGTTATTTTGTATGCAACCATCATTATGGGCAGGATCAAGAAGGGATTTAAAATAAGATGCTGGATCATGGGACATTAGATTTTAAATTAGAAGATAATATATTAATTATTGAAGGCCGCGGTCCATGGAATAAGGAAGCGATGATCCTTTCATCTGAGAACGCGAACTTAGTACAAAAGCAACGAACAAAGGATGAATGGGGGGTGATTGCCATTATAAATGGCGAACCAATCCACACTCCTGACGCTGCAGAGCTACTCGTAGAATACATTAAATATGATAAAAATAATGGGCGGGTGGCAACCGCATTAATTTTAACGGACTCTACTTTTCCTGCATTGGGTAAGCGACACATTTCAGAGCTGTATAATAAAGCAGGCGAAGCATTTCAATTTTTCAACAATATCACTGATGCTAAAATTTGGATGCACTCTTTATTAGTAGATAAGTGAAGTTACACTTAACTCGACTGCGTTAGTCGGAGGAGTGAACTGCTAACTTTCTTTGCATATTTATACAACTGCCTCTAAAAACCCCCTTTATACTTATGCTGTCGATCTGTGTCCGCTTCCTTTTTTTTGTTGTTCTAAGCTAAATTGTATAAGCTAAATTGATTATTTGCTTATCAGGGTAATTATTTTGGATTGTTTAATGGCAGCTTGGGATGAAAACGAACAAGCGATAAAAAGCTGGTTAGTGAAGAAAACAGGCGATCACGATCAGGCTCAAGATCTTCTGCAAGATATATTTATTAAAGCACTGCAAAATAAAGAACGCTTTTGTACATTAACCCATGCAAAAAGCTGGCTCTTTACCATAGCGAAAAACAGTATGATTGACTCTTATCGCCAAGCGAAGTTGGAAATCGGCTCTGTTTGTAGTGAGGCTGCTGAGGAAGATCTGCATGCACCTATTGTCAATCTGCAGCAATGTCTGCTACGTGTTCTTTGCGAGTTGGATGAGAATGATAAAGATATAATTGAGCGGTGTGATATGCAGGGGCTATCGCAAATAGAGTATGCTCAGAGCAGAGGATTATCCCTTACGGCAACTAAATCAAGAGTTCAGCGAGCGAGAAAAAAACTTCGTGAACAGATGATCTCATCTTGTAATGTAAAATTTGATCAGCAAGGTGTCAGCTCTTTCACGCCAAGAAAATAATTTAAAATAATCTGCATCTTTTCTCGAACTTGCGCGTGTTTATAAATAGACACATATACCAATCTATATAAGTAAATGGTCTGAAATTGCGCAGGAAAAGTTAATGATAACAAGGCGTTTGATTGAGTAATAGCTAGCTATTGGGATTGAAAACAACGAAGTTATCGTTAATTTTAACCAGCAAGATTGATCAGATATTTATATAGATTGGTATTAATAACTGGAGAAAATTGATGCTGGACTGGTTCACCTATTTTGCCGACTGGGTAACGTACTCACTATTTAAGCTTTCTGCTGATAGTAAATTTGCCGATGCCGTTCACTTTTTTATTGAAGACACTGCTAAGATTTTAGTCCTTCTGATAGTGCTGATTTATCTTATTGCAGTTGTCAGGGCAACACTAAATCCGGAAAAAGTACGTTATTATCTACAGGGGAAAAATCGCTTTTTAGGCTACATTCTCGGCTCGATTTTTGGCTCTGTCACGCCGTTTTGCTCCTGTAGTTCAATTCCATTATTTATGGGATTTGTTTCTGCACGTATTCCTCTTGGCGTTACTATCGCATTTTTACTGACTTCCCCTCTAATCAATGAAGTTGTTGTGGTGATGCTCGGTTCATTACTTGGCCTGAAATTTACACTTCTGTATATCTCTATCGGCTTAGCACTGGGCATTACGGCTGGTTTTCTAGTTGATTTAATCAAAGGTGAACGTTGGTTAGCACCGTTTCTTGCCGAGCAATACAAACGGGATGATGCCGCTCCCGTGCTTGAATATCAGGATAAAGTCATGACCTTAGCTGAGCGTCATCAATTTGCTAAAAAAGAGATGCTGACCATATTTATCCGGATCTGGAAATGGGTGGTGCTTGGGGTCGCGATCGGTGCTGTTATTCATGGTGCGGTTCCTGCAGCCTGGTTTGGTGAACACTTAGGGGATCGGCAGTGGTGGTCAGTTCCGGTTGCAACTTTACTGGCTATCCCTATGTACGTTAATGCCACCGCGATTGTGCCGATTCTGGAGAGTTTATTACTAAAAGGGGTACCGCTGGGAACGACGCTTGCTTTTTGTATGAGTGCTGTCGCAGTCAGTTTACCTGAATTTATGATGCTTAAGCAGGTGATGAGCTCGCGCTTATTAATACTGATTGCCGCTTATTTGCTGGTGGCTTTAAGTTTATTGGGTTGGTTATTTAATGCAGTTAATTTTTAAAATAAAAGAGGGTATAAAATGAAAAATATTAATGTGTATGGTTCTGGTTGTAAAAATTGTACAAATACAGCGGAGTTAATAGAAAAAACAGCTAAGCAGTTACAGATTGAAATAAAGTTGTCAAAAGTGAGTGACCTGCAGGCAATAATGGAAGCGGGAGTCGTTAGTACTCCTGCCGTAACTGTTGATGGTAAACTTGTTCATGCAGGCTCGGTTCCCGATGTGCAGACAGTAAAAGAGTTTTTTAGCTAACTGGCGCTAAAAAGAGGGATTAAATCAGCTGTTGTGTAAGTCACAAGATAAAAAAATAGAATCCTTACCTCCTTTCTTTTTGATGGGAGCAGCAGCTTTATTAGCAACAGCATTTAGTTGAGAAGTTGCTCTGTTATTTCATATTGTTTGTTGATTTTATAGGCAGTTGATTGTGTTTATGTAAAAAGCACTTTACTTTAAAATTAGCTTAGGTATTATTCGCCTCGTCTGCAGGGGTGTAGTTCCAACGGCAGAACGACGGATTCCAAATCCGTATGCTGGGAGTTCGAATCTCTCCACCCCTGCCACTTTCTTCCCTGTCTAGTCAACAGGTTAGTAACAGTCATGGTTTTGTTTTCCCGATACTTGGTTACGTTTTTGGCGTAATTTGGCGTAAAGGTGGAAAACATGGCAACTATACAAACCCGCAAGGGCAAATCAGGCAATACCTATCGTGTAGAATTTATGCGAAATGGTTCCCGCATCTCCAAATCATTTAAATTAAAAAAAGAAGCTCAAAAATTCGCAGCACTAGTTTTAGTGGATGATGATCTTGCTAATTATTTAACCAATCATACCTTAACCACTTTAAAATTTTCTGATGCAGTTAGGAAATTCCTAGATCAAGATAATGGTCAGGATCCGAGTAAACACCAGCGTTTACATTATTGGGTTTCTATCTTTGGCAACCTAACGGTTGGTAAAGTCACACGACAACAAGTCAAAGCTGAGTTAAAGCGTTTATCTAATGACAAAGCTCCTGCCACATTAAATCGTTATAAAGCCGCTTTAGGTTCTTTATATCGTTACCTATCCAATGAATTCGAAATAGATTACAACCCTGTAAAGGGAATACAGCAATATGCTGAAAATAATGCTCGAACTCGCTTCTTAACAGATGAAGAAATACAAAACCTACTTATTAAAGTTAAACAGTCTCAATGGCATCAACTGTATTTATTGGTACTGATGGCTTTAACCACAGGGGCCCGGCGCACCGAAATGCTTTCGCTAAAGTGGGATCAAATTAACTTTAAAACTAAAACAGCCCACTTAGAAGAAACTAAAAATGGTGAGCAGAGAATTTTAACGCTCACTAAAGATGTCATTTCTGAACTGCTTAAACATAGAAGAGCGATCGGGTATGTTTTTGCTCATCCGGAAGATCCAAATAAGTATTTTAGAAATTTTGACCTTTATTGGCGAGCAGCTTTAAAAGACGCGAAAATCACTGATTTTAGATTTCATGATCTTCGCCACACTTGCGCCAGCATGTTAGCGATGAATGGGGCGAGTTTACTTGAAATCGCACAGGTACTCGGGCATAAATCAATAACGATGACGCAAAGATACAGTCACCTTTGTGTTGAACATAAAGCAAATTTAACGGATAGGGTATTTGGAGGAATAATTAATGCCTGAAAAAATATATTTTAAATCAAGCACAAGAAAAGATAGTAATATTGAAAAACCATTTGAAACATTCACCGATGAACTTAAATCTATTTATTCGGCAGAAAGTAATAAAGAAACTGAAGCAATAAAGCCGATATTGGAAAGTGCACCTCATCTGTTTGAAATTAATAACGAATTGTCCATATGGAAATCAATTTATGAAGATTTGGATTTGCTTGGTGTTAGTAAGGACTTGTCTAAGATATATGATTACAAAGGGTGCCAGCTAACTCTCCGCTTTTATTTGGAAGCGCGAGGATGCATCGAAAATAATGCTTACATGGCTGTTGTTGCTTATGCACTTGATGTTGCTTTAGCTAAAACATATTTTTTGTTCCATGAAGATATCAATGGATTAGCAAGTGTTGTTGATCTTGCTTATTTTGGCGGTAAAACAGTCGGCATAGCTGCATTTCGACGCGAGATATCGGCATGTGCCGGCTTCAATACAGAAGATGCAACCAAAGAGGTAATGAAAAGTAAAAAAGCGCACATAAAGGTCGCCGCAGCCGCCGCTAAAA
>JABXKR010000311.1 GCA_013619145.1 Psychromonas sp.
TTAAAGATGGTGGGCGATACTGGGCTTGAACCAGTGACCCCCGCCTTGTAAGGGCGGTGCTCTCCCAACTGAGCTAATCGCCCATCTTTAATATTAAAGGCATCGAGCGAGCTCGAAGCAAAACGGCACTAACCGCTATCTTTAAATTTTACAAGCAACACGAATCAACCGCGTCGTTTGTGGGGCGTATTATAGGGACAGCCCTTTTTCAGTCAAGACTTTTTATAATAAAAATCGTGTTTTATGGTCAACAGCTCAAAGGGTAAACAATGTTCGCTAATTTCTTCATCAATTTTGAATTATTTCACTAGTTGTTAACGATAAAAATAAAATAGTTAATGTAATTACAATGGTATTCGTTAAAATACGCGCATTATTTCCGTTCCTATATATGAAGGATATTTATTGATGACAGTTAAAACGCGTTTTGCCCCAAGTCCTACTGGTTATTTACACGTTGGTGGCGCTCGTACTGCGCTTTATTCTTGGTTACATGCTAAAAGCCAAGGTGGTGAGTTTGTTTTACGTATTGAAGATACGGATCTTGAACGTTCAACTCAAGAAGCAGTTGATGCAATCTTGGAAGGCATGACGTGGATGGGCTTGACTTGGGATGAAGGTCCTTATTACCAGACAAAACGTTTTGATCGTTATAGTGAGATAATCACAAAGATGCTTGCTGATGGTACAGCATACAAATGTTACTGTTCAAAAGAACGTGTTAATGAACTTCGTGAAGCACAAGAAAAAGCTGGTGAAGCTGCACGTTATGATGGTAAGTGTCGTGATTTAGCACCTATTGAAACTGATGCGCCTTTTGTTGTGCGTTTTAAAAACCCTAAAGAAGGCTCAGTTAAGTTTGATGATCACGTGCGTGACCATATCGAATTTTCTAACTCTGAACTGGATGATTTAATTATTCAGCGTACCGACGGCACACCTACATATAACTTCTGTGTGGTTGTTGATGACTGGGATATGGGGATTACCCACGTTGTTCGTGGTGAAGATCATATCAATAACACTCCGCGTCAGATCAATATTCTTAAAGCATTAGACGCACCTTTACCTGAATATGCACACGTTGCAATGATTTTAGGTGATGACGGAGCTAAACTGTCAAAACGCCATGGCGCAGTATCAGTAATGCAGTACCGTGATGAAGGTTACCTGCCGGAAGCACTTAAAAACTATCTGGTACGTTTAGGCTGGTCAAACGGTGATCAGGAGATCTTCTCTGAGCAGGAGATGATTGAGCTGTTCTCATTAGATGCAATCAATAAAGCCCCTTCTGCATTTAATACTGATAAATTACTTTGGTTAAACCAACACTATATTAAAACACTTGATCCAGCTTACGTTGCCGAGCACCTTGCATGGCACATGGCTAATCAAAAAATCGATACCACTAATGGCCCTGCTCTGTCTGAAATTGTTACTGCACTTTCAGAGCGTGCTAAAACATTAGTTGATTTAGCAGCCTCTAGCCGTTACTTCTTTGAAGAATATGAAGAGTTTGATGCAACTGCCGCTAAGAAACATCTTCGCCCAGTGGCTAAAGATGCACTTGCTTTAGTTCAACAAAAACTGCAGGCAACCGACGATTGGACAGATGCAACGCTTCAGCAAGTAATCCATGATACGGCTGAAGAGTTAGAAGTGGGTATGGGTAAAGTAGGTATGCCGCTACGTGTTGCTATCACAGGCGCGGGTCAATCTCCTTCTTTAGAAGTTACTCTGCGCCTCATTGGTAAAGAGCGTAGTATTGCACGTATCAGTCGCGCACTTGAATTTATTGCGGCACGTGAAGCCGCTCAATAATTTAAAATAGCAGTTATTTTTTAACATATTGAATTGACAAACAAAAACAGGGCGCATATTATGCGCCCTGTTCATTTCTATAATGACATAGCAACTTAAAGTGGGGCTATAGCTCAGCTGGGAGAGCGCGACGCTGGCAGCGTTGAGGTCTGCGGTTCGATCCCGCATAGCTCCACCACTTTTACTATTCTAAGGTTAAGTGAATAGCTATGGCTAAATAGATATTCAATAATTCATTTCCCATAGCAAACAGCCCCTTTTAGTCAAACTTTATAGTAACTCGCATTTTTATTGTTGGTTTATCTTCTCGGTTTTACATCCGCTAAGTTGCCATAAAAATATCAATTGGGGTTTAAATATACTCAGTCTATCAATGGCAAACTCAAATCTGAACTATTAGAAGACAAAAAAGCTCGGGCAGGAAACTGACACGGGCTTTTTTGTTAAACGCATGATTATACCCAAGCTACTTCAAGATGCAGATTCAGAGCTTCGCCCGGATGCTAGAACAAGGCGCAACATGATGAGAATGGCATTCCCTTTTCACCTATTTGTTTTAAAGAAAGTGCAACGCTGCAGTGTTGTGCTAGCTTTCGGGCGAAACTCCCGAAGGGCAAGGCGATAAACGGTGATCTTCGTTGTTAGAAGGCTTTGATTTAGAATAACTAGATCATCAACCTTCTGCCTAGAATCTCATCATTTATCGTCTTGCTGATTCCTGCATCTTGAAGTGGTTTGGGTATATAATTAGATTAATGATTGTAATGTTTTTTGCTTAAAGTATTGCGCTACAGAGATCAAATCCTCCTCGTCAACAGCCTCAGTGCTAACCGTGATACTTTTATCTGACATCAGCAGATTCAATGTGCTGTTATTATCAGTTAATTCGCCATCATTTAATTCTGTTAGCGTTAAATGTAACTTAATACTGGCATTTTCTAGGGTATTTTTGAGCAGCTGAATATCAGTCAAACAACAATCGGCAAAATGCAGTTTAATCTTGTTTAACCGTAGCGGCTCATCATCTTCTATATTCAATTGAGAATCAGCGCGATCGGTGCGAATTAAGCCGTTTTGGTTTACCCAAGAAGTTAAGGTACTTTGCAAATTACAATTGTATAGTTCCACATACGACGAATTACAAATTTCCAGCGTACCTTCACAAGTAGATAAATAATCTAGACTACTGTTTTCTTTGTCTTTCAAACGCTTAACATACATATGGAACTTAAGCATTGCCTGATAATTAATAACATTAATTTTTTGTGCCGATTCTGGAGAACTTACTTTAAACATCTCGCTAATAGCAGCTTCGATATGCTGATTTAAATCATCGCTGTTTTCCAGTAAAGCAATATCTATCGAGCTCAACTGTTGTGATTCAGTCACATTCAGATCATCAACTATCTGATAGTAAGCTTTTAACCCATTAAACTGTATTTCCATTAAGATCACCCCTTCAATCGGGATGCCAAGCTCTTTGACGATTACATTACGTTTTAATAAATAATGGCTAAATTGATCTGCATTACTGCTATCTTTGATCTGAATAAGGTGTGACGCACCGGTTTTTTCTACATTAAAAATAATCTGCGGATCCAGTCCATCATTATCGATATGAAAGGCAATCTCCTCTTTTGATATCTGTTTTTTGGGTAAATCACGAAACGTAGGCCGCGGTTCAGCGCCGTTATGAAAAACAAATTTATCCTCTTTAGGGGTCTGTAAATGTTCAGCTATTTTATATACCAAAGTGAAAGCAGCAGGCCAGATAACAATTGCAGATAAAGGAATTGCAAAACCATTTGATTGCGGAAGTACATAGTAAATAAGTAGACCTGCAAGCAGTGACCAAAACGCTGCGCTATATCTTTTTCTATTGCGTAAAGGTGACTCCCGATAGTTTTTTATATTAAAAAAGGCAAGCCAGAATAAACTGAAAATTAACGCGAGAAGCAGCGTTTGCGATAAATTTGTGGAAAACGCTTCGCTAAATAAAAATGTTAGGATCGAGCCAACAATTAAACCGGCTAAGGTAATCAATGCAAAGCTGTAATTGTTTTGCGGTAAGTTCAATGATTTATTCATAATGTAGTTCAACAGTGATCTCGTTAATAGAATTTTATACCGTTCATATCGGGCTCAATTCTCTCGATAATGATTATCGAAAAGTCTTAAGTCATAATTTGAGTTTATCACCGCTTATGACACAGTCGTTAAGCTCAGCCTCACACAAATGAAAAAGATTTATAAAATATTTACAATATCAACAAAAAAGCAGCTCAACTTACTGAGCAGCCCATTTTTTCATGCTGTTATCTAAAACACGCCATTGTGCATTTTCAATCTCGCCCAGCGATCTTAGCTGATCCAAAATTGCAGGAAGTTTGTTTCGGACTTGCGCTTCAGTCATACCCGGCTTTAATAATGGGTGATAGGCAATTTTTAATAACAGGTAATCTAAGCCGGATAGGTAACTGTCGATGCTGCGATCATTAAATATCGAGGGGTAAACGGCAGTAGAATCATTAGGAAGGCCCATCAATTGTGTTAACTCTTCTACAACGCAATCGAGTAACCGCCCTCTTTGGCGTACCCTGTCGACAGGGATAAATATTAAACCACGGGTGATTTCAAATTTAGCGTTACCTTGAAAATTCGCTAAACAAAGTGCATCACTGAGAATCTTATCAAGATCGACTATCTGCGCGCGCTTAACAATATTCGCTCTCATATTTTTAGACGAGCTAAACACAATAATAACATTTGCATCACTTTCAGATTGCACAAAGGTTAGCGGATGGGCAGTAATATACTGCAAATGCCTGGCTTGAACTGAATACAGTTTTTGTTGCAGTGTCGGATCGCCCAATTCACTTTTAATAAATATCTTAAGCGGCTCTTTCCAGCGCATAAAATGAGCTTTTTGCTTGCTGTGATATTCACGGTTCAGTGCTACATCTATAAAGCTATCAGTAATATATTGATCTTGTTGCCAATGTGCTGCTGCACGAACAGCAGGCGAATTTAATAATAAAAAACAGATTATTAACGTCAGCAAACGGTTAATGAATAAACATATAGCCTGTTTGAACTTAAGAATAAAAATCACCTTTCTTTCCTTAACAAAGTAATTAAGCACCGCTATTTAATCAAAATCAGTTACCTTTTCCAGTTCGTAAAATGATTCGGTAATGGTATCTAACTTTTCATCAAGCAGTGCGCGTGCATCATTTAGACCTTGGTTGTAATAATAACCACCTACTTTTTCACTGAAAAAATCCAGTAAAAACTCAGCATCAAAGTCGCCAATCTCTTGAGCTAACTCTTTATCAAAATATTTTTGAATCTGACTTACTAATAAGTTTTTTTGTTCACGTGTAAATTCTATATTTGCCATTTTAATTCCCACCTAAAATAATTATTGTAACTATGTCAGCCCCCAAAATATTTGAGGTGCTTTATTATATGTAAATGCTCAGGGCTAAGTTCAAGACGAAAAAGCGCAGTTTAGTCGTTTAAATACTACATACATCCTTGTACTACGCCTTTTAGGCCATTCTACGAATGTTGAAATTCTTTCCAGAAGAATTTTTGAGCATTTTTCAACGCGGACAAATATGTATGGATTTTACCTCCGTAATACTGATCTGCTCACTTGCTTGATTTAAATTGCGATATAGATTGATTGCTAAGGTTTCTGCTAAGTTTAAATAAGGAGAGATCAACTCAGGTTTCTCCCCCTTATTAACCGTAGGATTTCCTTGGTCGGTATCTTCCCGATAACTGATATGCAGAGGTAACTCGCCTAAAAAAGGTAAATCAAATTGCGCAGCTAATTTCTGTCCGCCACCTGTACCAAATATGGCTTCCTGATGACCACATTGACTGCACGCATAAAAGCTCATATTCTCAATAATACCTGCCACATTAAGATCAACTTTATTAAACATAGTCACACCTTTTTTAGCGTCCACTAAAGCAATATCTTGTGGTGTTGTCACCACCAATGCACTGCTTACCGGCACATTTTGAGACATGGTTAATTGAATATCACCGGTACCCGGCGGCATATCTACCACTAAATAATCAAGCTCCGGCCAATCGGTTTCATTTAAGACTTGCGATAATGCTTTACTGGCCATCGGGCCACGCCAGATCATCGCATCTTCCTCTTTAACCAAAAATCCAATGCTATTACAGACTAAACCACAGGCTTCAATCGGCAGCATCAATTTACCATCGGCGCTACTTGGTTGAGCGTTTTTAACACCAAGCATAGTTGGAATAGACGGCCCATATATATCGGCATCTAAGATCCCCACTTTTGCGCCATTTTGTGACAAAGCAAGCGCCAGATTAACGCTGACCGTTGATTTACCGACCCCGCCTTTACCCGATGCAACGATCAGTATATTTTTGATATTTGCCAAGGTTGTTTTACTGCTGTCGCTCTGCAAAGCCGCAACTTGGTGTTTAATTTCCCAGCTTACTTTTTTAGCTAGGATTTTTTCAAGTTGAACAGCACTATCAGCTTGTAATGAACTTAACCAACCAGGCGCATAAAAAGGCAGATTACACTCAATTAAAGCAATCTTTTCATCGATTTTAATCCGCCCGTTTTCCAGTAGTTTGTTAATCACCATTAACGGATCATGAGCGACTAAACAATCAATAACCTGTTGAACTAAGTTGTTTTTATTAAACACTTTTGGCCACCTTTTACAAAAAAGTTAAGTATATGCAGTTTAGCAAAATAGCACCTTATTTCATCCCTAAATAAAAACCGGGTTTAACAGTGGGATTTCAGGCTGTAATTGGGTAGAATTGCCGACTTAAAAAAGATCGCACAGACTGAAGAATTCGTTTTAGATAAATAGGAATAACAAATAAAATGGCAAATCAAGATCGTAAAATCCTTGTTACCTGCGCCCTACCGTATGCTAATGGTCCTATCCATTTAGGTCATATGCTTGAGCACGTTCAAGCTGATATTTGGGTTCGTTTCCAGCGTTTACGTGGCAATAACATCCATTTTATTTGTGCTGATGATGCACACGGCACGCCTATCATGCTTAAAGCACAAGAGATGGGTATTAAGCCGGAAGAGATGATTGCCGATATTAAAGCCTCTCACGAAAGTGATTTCGCCGGTTTTGATATCAGCTTTGATCACTACCACTCGACGCATACAGAAGAAAACAAAGCACTCTCTTCGCAAATTTATATCGCACTGCGTGAAAATGGTTTCATCAAAACAAAAACTATCTCACAGTTATTTGATCCTGAAAAAGAGATGTTTTTACCGGATCGTTTTGTAAAAGGCACCTGCCCGAAATGTAAGTCTGACGATCAGTACGGTGATAACTGTGATAACTGTGGTGCAACTTACAGCCCGACAGAGATGATTAATCCAAAATCTGCCGTATCAGGTGCAACACCTGTTATGAAAGATACCGAGCACTTCTTTTTCGATCTGCCGCAGTTTGAAGATATGTTAAAAGTATGGACTAAATCAGGTGCACTGCAGACTGAAATGGCCAACAAAGTAGGTGAATGGTTTGAATTCGGTTTAAAACAGTGGGATATCACTCGTGATGCGCCTTACTTCGGTTTTGAAATTCCAGACGCACCGGGTAAATACTTCTACGTATGGTTAGATGCGCCAATCGGTTACATGGGCAGTTTCAAACACCTTTGTGATAAAACTGCCGGTCTTGATTTTGACGAATACTGGAAAAAAGACAGCAGCACTGAGCTGTATCATTTCATCGGTAAAGATATTGTTAACTTCCACAGCTTGTTCTGGCCGGCTGTTTTAGAAGGTTCAGGTTTCCGTAAACCAACGGGCGTGAATGTACATGGTTATGTAACAGTAAACGGTGCGAAGATGTCTAAATCTAAAGGCACTTTCATCAAAGCGAGTACCTACTTAGATAACCTGGATCCGGAATGTTTACGTTATTATTACGCAGCTAAATTAACCAGCCGTATTGATGATTTAGATCTTAACCTTGAAGATTTCACCCAGCGTGTTAACTCTGATGTGGTAAATAAACTGGTTAACCTTGCCTCTCGTACAGCAGGTTTCATCGCTAAAAAATACGATGCTGGAGAAAGCATTGCAGCACTGTTTGAACAGCGTGATTTTGCACGAGCTATTCGTGAAATCATGGCATTAGCAGACATTGCCAACAAATACATTGATGACAAAGCACCGTGGGCTCTCGCTAAGCAGGAAGGCAAAGAAGTGGAAGTGCAGGATATCTGTTCAATGGGTATCAATCTGTTCCGTGTATTAATGACTTACTTAAAACCAATTATGCCGAAACTAACAGCGCGCAGTGAAGACTTCCTGGCGGAAACGCTGGATTGGGAAATCATTAAAGCACCGCTTGCCGGCCATAAGATCAACAAGTTCAAAGCATTATTCCAGCGTATCGATCCAAAACATGTTGAAGCTATGGTTGAAGCATCAAAAGACAGTATTGAAGCGGATAAAGCAGCAAAAGCAGCCGTGGCTGCCGCTGAGCTTGAAGCAGCAAAATCTGAGCTTGATAAAGAGCCGCTGGCACCGGAGATTGATTTTGATACCTTTGCTAAAACAGATTTACGTGTCGCGTTAATCGCCAAAGCCGAGCATGTGCCGAAAGCGAACAAACTGCTTAAACTGACTTTAGATTTAGGCGGCGAAACCCGCACAGTATTTGCCGGTATTAAATCAGCTTATAACCCAGAAGACCTTGAAGGCAAACTAACGGTAATGGTTGCTAACCTTGCGCCTCGCCAGATGAAGTTTGGTT